>CAKUYQ010000010.1 GCA_934717185.1 uncultured Bacteroidales bacterium
TTAAATTGACAATACAAAATATTTTGATACAATTATTTACATTATTTTTATTCCCGACAAAGTGTCAAACTTCCGGATCAGATTTTTTGCTACGTTTCCTGAAATAGACCAAGCTGCCCTTGGCTTCCCTGTTGGTTGGGAAGACGAACCATTGTGGCAATAAAAGACATATGGGGTGACTACTAATCACCCCACATCACCCACTTTTTTGTAAATTCGGTGTAATAGAAAGTTAAATACGTTAAATCTTCATCTTTTCGTATCTAAACAGAATCCATATTGCCACTTTTCTACCGTTTAGAGCGTAGAATACTGATAATCAACTAATAATAGATACTTCCTATTGTTTTATCTGCTGTGTTGTATTCCTCCTTATATAGCTTTGAAGCTCATCCATAAAAGAGACTTAATTGAATCGGTAGGTCTTAAGAGGTCTCCTTTGAGAGGTTTCATTTATGCATTTGTATGTGTATTGCCTATGTTGCTTTATGCTGTTGTTTTTGGCAAATGGAACAGTAATTCATCTCTTTGGTATCTGTTTAATGCAACAGTCATAGCCGGCTTTTTTGAGGAGCTGTTTTTTAGAGGAATATTAATGGGTCAGCTCTTCAGATATGCAAAATGGGGATTTGTGCCATCAATGCTTATTGCATCTGTCATTTTCGGCATTGGCCATATTTATCAGGGTGCAGATCTTGTTTCATCAATCCTTGCCGGGGTTGTCACAGGATTGGGCTGACTTGCTTTTGGATGGATTTACATAGAGACAAATTGTAATCTGTGGTGTAACAGCTTCCTTCACATATTAATGAACTTTACATGGATTGCATTTCCAATTTCAGACAACGGCTCAATAGGAAATGTAGCCCTTAACATTGTCCGCTTGCTAACAGTCATTATTGCCATTATATTGGTAGTGGTACATAAGAAGAGGTGTAAAGAGCCATACTTTGTCAATAAGATAACGTTGTGGGTGAATAAAGGCAAATAACATATAAATAATGTTCACTTTCGAGCAGCCTTTGTATATCATAAAACAGAAAAGCCCAATTATAAGATACAATTCCACGCCCGATACATAGGGTATGGAATTGCCTCTTATAATTGGGCTTTTGTTATTTGTCGGGAAGCGGATACTACTTCTTAAAAGTATCTTTAAGCCCGGTAGTTCTGTTGTAGACAGGTTTCTCCTCCGTTGAATCTTTGTCCTTTACAAAGTAGCCTACGCGCTCAAACTGAACGGCTATGCCGGATCTGTCATCTGCAAGAGCAGGCTCTGTATAGGCTGTCTTAACCACCATAGACTCTGGATTGAGATAATCTTTATAGTCTTTGCCCTCCGGAATCTGATCCATGTATGGCTCGGTAAAGAGCTTGTCTACAAGACGTACCTCAACAGGTTTGCAGTGCTCTACGCTCACCCAGTGGATTGTTCCTTTAACTGAACGCCACTCGCCTGTGCCCGGGCGTGTTGTAGGGTCGTATGTACATCTTATCTCTGTAATCTCTCCGTTGGCATCTTTTATAACCTCTTCGCATTTAATTATATAGCTGTATTTTAGGCGAACCTCTCCTCCCGGTTTAAGACGGAAATATTTCTTAGGCGGCTCCTCCATAAAATCTTCGCGCTCTATGTAAAGTTCCCCTGTAAACGGTATGGAACGCTTCGCTCCATCCGGGTCTGCAGGGTTAAGCGCCCCCTCAAAATACTCTACTTTACCATGCTCCCAATTAGTTATAACAACCTTTACAGGGTTAAGTACGCCCATATATCTGTTGGCGCGTTTGTTAAGGTCGTCTCTTACGCACCACTCCATAAGTGAAAGGTCTATGGTGTTGTCTCTCTTGGCAACCCCCACCTTCTCTGCAAACATTCTTATGCTCTCCGGGGTATAGCCTCTTCTTCTTATACCACAGATGGTTGGCATACGCGGGTCATCCCATCCGGTTACATATCCGTTCTTTACAAGCTCCAACAGTTTACGTTTGCTCATTACGGTATATGTAAGGTTAAGACGTGCAAACTCGTATTGGTGAGATGGGAAGATGCCCAACTTCTCTATGAACCAATCGTACAGAGGGCGGTGTACATCAAACTCCAATGTACAGATTGAATGGGTGATATGTTCTATTGAATCGCTCTGCCCATGTGCATAATCATACATTGGGTAGATGCACCATTTGTTGCCTGTTCTGTGGTGATGCGAGTAGTTTATCCTGTACATAAGAGGGTCTCTGAAGAGCATATTAGGGTGTGCCATATCTATCTTGGCCCTTAACACCTTCTCCCCCTCTTTGTATTTGCCCTGCCTCATCTCCTCAAACAGCTTTAAGTTCTCCTCTACAGACCTATCTCTCCAAGGGCTGTTTTTGCCCGGTGTGCTTACTGTTCCTCTGTTCAGTCTTATCTCCTCTTGGGTTTGGTCATCCACGTATGCAAGTCCCTTCTTTATAAGCTCCTGCGCCCATGTATACAACTGCTCAAAGTAATCAGATGCGTAGAACTCGTTTGCCCACTCAAAACCAAGCCACTTTATATCCTCTTTAATGGCATCTACATACTCAACATCCTCTTTTGTAGGATTGGTGTCATCAAAACGGATATTGGTTTTTCCGCCATACTTTTTTGCCAATCCAAAATTTAGGCAGATGCTTTTTGCATGGCCTATATGCAGATAACCGTTTGGCTCGGGAGGGAAACGTGTGAGAATGCTCTGGTATTTTCCGCTCTCAAGGTCATTGGTTATAATCTCTTCAATAAAGTTAAGTTGCTTTGGCTCTGCACCTTCTGCAGTATTTGCGCCATTTGCATTTTTATTAACCTCTTCCATAAAAAATGCTTGTTTATAGCTGCTTCTATTTAAAAGCTGTTTAAATTCCACGTAAACGATCTTTGAATATTGAAATGACCTCACCGAAATTTAAACAACATCTCAATTGCCATCGCATGATTCTTTACCATTTATGGCTAAAAACAGCTTTATGGTTATACTTCTTTTTCAGATTGCAAATATACACAGAATGTGCGGTTTTCAGTGAAAACCGAGATTGAATTTAACATGAATTTGTTGGCGTTAGTGTTGACTATCAAAATTAAATTAGCCAAAGCCAAATAAAAGTTTATAGTTGAGAGTTTATAGTGTATGGATAGTTTTAAAGTTAACAGAGGTGAAGTTAAAAGTTAAAAACTAATTTCTTGAAAACTATCAGCTAATTAGCTGACTCTTAACTTTACACAATAAACCATAAACTATAAACCATAAACTTAAATAAGGCCAAAGCTAACGCCAAAGCCAAAGCTAAAGCTAAAGCTAATTAAATGGCGAGGAATAGCTGCACGAAAGCGAGCCGTCTCTGAATGAAGTATTAGAGGAGAATCAAACTGCAAAAAAATGCATAATAATGAGAAAAACCGTAGAATGGCATTATGGGGATGTAAAGGAGATAATGTAGATGCTCTACTGTATTGTCTTGTATAAAATATTGGATTTCAGATAAATAAATTTAGGGATGTACACGCTTTATGTGTGTTATATATAGGTGTCCGTATTAATTATTAACCAAAGAAACTGTTTAGGTTTTTGTTTATTTTTTCATGTTACTTAAACAGTTTCCAAATACTAATCTATATGAGGAATAAAGCCATTTATCACTTAATGCGTAAAACGGTATGTTTTTTATGCATGTTGGCGGTTACCGGCTCGCTATCCTTTGCTCAGAGCGGAATAACCGTAAATTTCAAACAGGCTCCGTTAAAGGAGGTACTTGATTATATTTCATCTCAAAGCCGGTACAAGTTTGTGTATTCAGACGCTTTGAGTATTGATAACTTTAAAGTTACAGTACAGTCTGTAAATGAATCTGTTAAAAAACTATTTGACAAAATCTTCTATGATACCGGAATATCATGGACTCTTAAGGGAGATCAGGTAATCCTTGTTGCAGACAAGGCTTTTGGTGTAATATCAGATGAGGAGACAAAGGAACCTCTTCCGGGTGTTACCGTAAAGAATCTAACACGTAAGGCAATAACGGCAGCAGATGACAATGGCAGATATGCTATTGTGGCTTGTGAGGGAGATCTGCTTGCTGTCACCTATGTTGGAATGGAGGAGAAAAAGATTGTTGTCGGGAAGAATAAAAGAATAAACATTCTCCTCAAACAGCAATCCATTGCATTGGAAGATGTGGTTGTTACAGGATATCAGACCCTTAGTAAGGAGAGAGTCACAGGCTCCTTTGCTGTGGTCACGTCAAAGACACTGGAGAAAAAGCTGCAACCGTCTATCAGCTCTGTAATGGAGGGGCAGTCTGCCGGTGTTGTCCTAACTAAAGATGGTGCCATTGAGATAAGAGGTGTTTCTACCATTTTGGGGGTAAGGTCGCCACTTGTTGTGGTTGACGGCTATCCTCTCATTGGCGGAGGAGCAGGTCTTGGATCTATTAATCCGGATATAGTAGAGAGCATAACAGTACTAAAGGATGCTGTTGCCGCATCTATATACGGTGCACGTGCATCAAACGGAGTTATAGTAGTTACAACAAAGAAGGCTCAAAAGAACAGATTGAGCATTACGTACAAAGGCACCTATAGCGTAACATTGAAACCTAAACTTTCTAAACTTAATTTAGCAAGTGTGGAGGATTATATGGATGCGGAATTGGACCTGTACAAACAAGAACCTAACAGGAAATGGGCTACATATATGTCGTATGGGAGATTGCCGGATTATACCTATCTGCTAATGGCAAAGGATAGGGGACTTATTTCGGCAGCAGAGGCTGACAAAAGGATAGAAGAACTAAGAAAAAACAACTCTCTCAAACAGGTGGAAAAGTACCTTATGAAGCCCGAAAGATCTCAACAGCATAGCATTACATTAACAAGTGGAACTGCTGCCAATCAGCATGTCAGTTCAATAAGGTACTCTAAAATACACGGCAATCTTATACATAATTACATTTCTAAATTTATTGCAGATGTCAATAATATATGGAAGCCAACACAATGGCTTTCTGTAAGGTGTAACTCAAATATCAACTATATTAGGTTAACCGAAACAGAGGAGGGATATCGTACCCTTACCTATTGGTCTCCGGTTTCAAAAATCCTTCCTTACACAAAGTTGTATGATGAGAATGGCAAACCTGTACCGTACAAACCGGTAGGGCAGAGGCGTATAGAAAAATATGAAACCTATCCGGGAATGAAACCTGTTGATTATCATCCGGCAACAGACCTGCATAGATGTATAGAAAAATCCGAAACATTGAGATTAAGACTTGGCGGCGATGTTAATGTAAGATTTTTTGACTTCCTGAACGGAAGCATAGGAGGTTCATGGATAAAGGGCAGTTTCAAGAGCAGGAATATCTCATACGGAGACTCGTTTGATATGCGGACGGCATACAATGACGGTACATCTGCCAGCAATCATACAAAACATTATATTCCGGATGGTGGTAAGATTGATGAGAGTAGAGAGACATCTGATTCATGGGTAATAAGAGCTCAGCTTAACTACAATCAGTCATTTAGTAATGAGAAACATAGAGTGAGCGCTATGTTTGGAAGCGAGATAAGTAAGGATACATACGAGAATGTTGATATGCCAACCAGATTAGGGTATGATCCTGTATCTGCAACATATAACAGTGGTTTTTACACAAGCGACTATCTTAACAATACCAATAACATGTATGGAGACATGTTGTTTGGAACAACACCTGAAAACCTTGGAAATGTGGGCTATGGTGCTAATTACGGTGTGAGGGACAACAGATTTGTTTCATGGTATGGAAACTGTTCCTATGAATACATAAGCAGATATATCTTAAGTGGCAGTGCCAGATTAGACCTTACAAATTTTTTTGGTACAGACCCTAAGTACAGATATAAACCTACATGGTCTGTTGGGGCAACTTGGAAAATTTTGAACGAACCTTTTGCAGAGAGCCTTAAAGGAGTTTTCAACAGGTTGAATATTAGAGCATCGTACGGAATTAACGGTAATATATCATTAAGATTTAATCCATATCTTGTTTTGCAAGTAGGTTCTCACAATGCAACTACAGGTGGAGTGGAATATCGGATAGAATCATATCCAAACAACCAGTTAAGATGGGAGAGGACAAGAATATTTGATGCCGGATTGGATGTGGCAATGTTAGGCAACAGGTTAAATATTATTTTGGAATACTATAATAAAAAGAGCACAGATCTAATTGTAAACGAGGCTGTAGATGATACGAGAGGGACAATTGCACTGCCGCAGAATGTTGGTGGTGTTACAAACAAGGGCTTTGAGGTTACCCTTAAAGGTGACATAATAAGAAAGAAAGGGCTGTTGTGGAACTCCAATCTTGTGCTGAGCTACAATACAAGTATGGTAGACTACTATAATTTTCCAAGAGAATTTTTTGGCGATTTTGCAAAAGCAACCTCCATTTTGGTTAAGGGGTACCCTATGAATGGTTTCTGGGGAGCAAGGTTTGCCGGGTTGGATAACAAGGGTACGGCACTGTTTTACAATAGCAAAGGGGAAAAGGTGGAGGGAGGAAGTCTTAAGGCAGAAGATGCTGTCTATTTGGGAACCTACAGACCAAAGTGGGATGTAAGCTGGACAAACACATTTTCGTACAGAAACTTTGATCTGTCATTTATGTTTATAGGCAAGTTCGGTCACAAATACAGAAAGGACTGCTTCTCCGGCTCCAACTATAATAACAGGCATGTGGGGCAACGATGGAGAAAGCCCGGGGATGAGGAGAAAACAATATATCCGGTACTTAAACGATGGAATATGGATATGTTCATCTATCCATTTAGCGATATTTTTATAGGAAATGCAAGTTACATTAAGCTTAGAGATCTAACCTTTACCTATAATTTGCCGCAATCGTTAATCCGCCACATAAAATTAACATCTGCCAAGTTCTTTTTCCAAACAAGAAACCTGTTCTATATAGCTGCAAAAGGGGTTGACATAGACCCCGAAACAGCATCTCTTAACTATGGAGGAACCGGAGCAATGACCAATCAAGGACGTACCTCATTGCAAATGAGGCCGGAGTTCTATTTTGGAATTTCAATTAACTTATAAATTTTGACAACATGAAAAAAATATATTTACTACTTGCAATTTGCACAGTGTTAAGCTCCTGCAAGAGTTTTTTGGATATAAAACCGGCAGGCAAGCTTATTCCGCCCAAGGGGGATGTGGCATCGTTTGATAAATTGCTTAATAACAATGTTACATTGCGAATTATTTACGAAAACAATAACGGAGAAAGTATCCTGCCATACCTGTGTGATGATATAGAGATGTCAGACAATCAGGCAAATCATGCTTGGTATGACGGCCATCCTAACATAGATTGCTATTTTGGACATATATTCAAGCTGCCATACGATAATCCTGCCACCTTTGATAGCTATTGGACGTATGGACTTTATGCATCTGCACAATATTTTAACACCTGTATAAACGGAGTAAGGCGTAATTTGACTCCCGACAATCAGAAACAGGGAATGGAGACTATGGCTCAAGCTACTGTTGCAAGGGCCTGGGGCTATTTTACCGCATCTTTAGGCTATGGTCCTGTCTATAAGCCAAAAGGGGATAATTCAAAAAGAGTTCTTCCATACAGAGAATCCGATGATGTGATGTCTCCTATGGAGGACCTTTCTACTCTGCAGGAGATATATGACAAAGTTCTGTTGGATATACACACCTCTCTGCCTTATATTCCCGACAATTCACATTCTAATGCAAGGTTTGGCAAGGTGCAGACATACGCATTTTTAGCGTATTACCACCTTTTTACGGCTAATTACGACAGTGTAGCGTTTTATGCCGATAAATCGTTGAAGCTTGCAGCCGCACAGAATGGCGGGGTGGAAAATCTCTTTTACGATATGAATCTTTTTTCATGGGCCAATACGATGGTGGCAACCGAGCCGGATGCCCGATATGTAAGCTCAATAAACACATCGCAGGGAAGTATAGATCTAACCGATACCAGAATGAGAGAGATATGCCTGTTCAGAGATGCTCCATTTGTAAGGAATAACCAAAGTTATCCGTCTAAAGAATTCCTCTCGCTATTTGATTTTAATACAGATTTAAGATGCCAGTACTTTTTCTTTGAGTATGACGGGTATAAGACGGCGGTTCAGGGCAAGTTGTATGATGACGGCAGGCGTATTATGAATTACCAGTACAAAATAGGCCGCACGGTAGGATACAGCTACCCCGAAGTATTGCTTATGAGAGCAGAGGGGAGAGCCAGAACCGGTGATCTGCAGGGGGCATTGGCAGACCTTAATTATTTGAGAAAGTTCAGGCACAAGAAGGGGACGCCGGCGCTTGCAATTTCGGGCAGCGATAACATAATTAATGAGATCATAAATGAAAGAAGACGTGAGTTGCCTGTTGCTTCATACAAGCGTTTTGCAGACTTAAAGCGTTTTACAAATGAACTTGGCAAACCTTGGGCAAGGGAATCCATAACCCATGTGGTAAAAGGGGTAAGCTATACACAGAAGATTGATTCTGAATATTATGTTCTTCCTATAAAAAATACAGTGCTAAAATGGAACCCTCAATGGGGCATTCCAATGGATGATCGTCCGTGGTCCAGCAACAAATAGGGTAAATTGCCTGTAATAAAATAAGGAAACTGAATTTAAAAGCGTTGAAACAGATACTTTTTTATTCAGTTTCCTAATTTATTGTAACAGTGTTATTGTCATAGCTGTAGGTTATAGGCATAAGCATCTGTATAATCTCCATAATCTGTACAATGGATTCAGATGTGAATGTGGCGGACAATCTGCGGTTGTATATGCTTTTGTTGTTTACAATGAAGTTGGTGCCGTGCCACCTTTCCAAGCGTTTGATTACATCATCCATTGATGTATTGTCAAATACAAGTGAACCGTCTTTCCATGCCTTGTTTACCTCCGGCTTTGGTGCTATTGTCTGCTTATGTGTATGGGATATACTTGTATATGTGAAGGAATCGTTAGGCTTTAAATCTGTTGTACGGATACGGCTGCTCATGCGGTCTTTGTAATGCATCTTAATCTTTCCGGTATAAAGGGTGGTTTCAGCAGTGGCATCGTTCTCATAGCTTCTTATATTAAATGTTGTTCCAAGAACCTCTACCATAAAATCTTTGTTTGTGAGCACTACCATTGGATGCAGGGAATCTTTTGTGACCTCAAAATAAGCCTCTCCACTCAGACTTACAACTCTCTTGTCTCCTGTAAACTCATCGGGGTAGGATATCCTCGAATCTGAGTTAAGCCAAACACGGGAACTGTCGGGAAGCGTAATAAAACCTTTAACACCTTTTTCCGTGTACAGGTTGTGCTTTAGCGGTGCAAACTCCCTTGATTCGGCAATAAGCTGAATATCTTCGTTGCTATTGCCGTTGTTAACCCAGAAGCCTGCAAGGAAGCAAACAGTTGCAATAACTGCCGCGGCTATGTATTTTGCCAAAGGCCTGTAATTGAGCTTTTTGGTAGTGATGCTGTTTGCTGGCCGGCCGTCATCTTCGTTATATTCAATGGAATCAAGAGCTGTATATAATGCCTTCTGCTCTGCAAAATAGTTCATGTTTTGAGGTGAACTGTTAATCCACTCAATAATGGAATCTATCTCGCTCTCGGTTGCCTCACCTTTAAAATATTTTATTAGTGTATATTTTCTCATTTCTTATTTGGTAATTCGGTAATAGTAATTTTTATTAATGCAAAAAAGCTGTGCTATAGATAGTCTTTGAGCAGTTTTCTCATAACCGTTAATGCCGAACTTATCCTGGCCTCAACAGCACTCTCTGTAATGCCTTCTATAACTGCTATCTGTTTATTCTTTACCCCTTTTATACGGCTAAGCAGAAAGGTATGCCTAACCTTTGGCTTCATTTTGTTTATGCCCTTTAGAAATATCTGTTCAACATCTGAATTGTATATATCCAAAGAGTTGGTATGCTCCAATGCTACTCTGTTGAGGTAATCTGTTTTCTGTTTTACCGTGTATTGTGAATACTGTTTTGAATAGTTCTGCTTTCGCAGATAGTTGAGACAGCTGTTCTTGGTACAGGTGTACAAAAAGGGTAACAGATTGGCATCAAAATCCACTGTCTCCCTTCTTTTCCACAGTGAGACAAAAACATCGTGAGCAATGTTGCGTGCTTCCTCCCAATCATCTATGTAACAGTGTGCAAAATAGATAATCTTTTTATGGTGCACGTTGTACAGCTGCTCAAAAGCTTCTCTTTTTTTTATGTTGAGTGTATTCTCGCAGTCCTTTTGCATAGTTGACAGCTGATATTTGTCATAAACTCTGCTTTTACCAAAAGCACCTGCGAATATAACACAATCCTTTGTTAAACTTTCCATAAGAGGTACCTCTTTCATTATTGTACACATAAAGTTATCAATTCCTTAAAAAAAATTTAATAATTTTTGTGAAAATAAATTTTTAGTCAAGTGCGAAATTTTTTTTTAAGGAAACCGTTATTCCGAGTGTACTAATTGTGTTAACACCTAAATACTAACAATAATAAAAAATCTAAATGAGAAAAGCTATTTATCACTTTATGCGCAGAGCGGTATGTTTATTATGCATACTGGCGGTTACAGGTTCGTTAGCCTTTGCTCAAAGCAAGGTGACTCTGAATTGTAAAGGGGTCTCTTTGCGTAATGTAATGACGCAAATCAATCAGCAAACGTCATTGAGTTTTGCGTTTTCTGATAATATTAATCCCGACAAAGTAATGATTTCCGTTGAGGAGAAAAACTCAGACCTTGATACCGTTCTAAAGAAAATATTGACTCCGTATGGAATCACTTACAAAATAGTTGGCAAGCAGATTATTCTTAGTAAGGGTAAAGCGGAAAATTCAAATGTTAAATCTAATACCGGCGGAGGTAAGATTAAAGTAAGCGGAGTAGTTAAAGATGACACCGGTGCTATTTTGCCCGGAGCCGTGGTCAAGGATACCAACAGCGAACAATATGCAATAGCAGATGATAACGGATTTTATGAAATAACAGTTCCATCAGATACTAAATTATCTTTTCAGTCATTTGGATATAAGGATTATGAAGTTAACCTTAATGGAAAATCTGCTTTAGATATAACGCTTAGTTCAGATATTGAGGAGTTGGACAATGTGGTTATTACCGGTTACCAGACAATCTCAAAAGAAAGGAGTGCAGCATCTTACAGCGTTATAAAGGGCGACAATGTAAAATCATCTGCAATGTCACGTGGAAGCATTCTTGAAAGTTTGGAAGGAACTGCGGCCGGCCTGACTGTAAACACTGCGAACAATGCTACGAGCAAATATCTTGTACGTGGTATTACATCTATCAATTCAAATCAGGAGCCTCTGTTTGTGTTGGATGGCGTTGCTGTTTCTACAGATGATGTAGAGAAGCTTTTGTCTGCAAATGATATAGCTTCTGTTACAGTCTTGAAAGATGCAACTGCAGTTTCAATCTGGGGCTCAAGAGCTGCGAATGGTGTAATTGTAATTACATCAAAAGCCGGTAATAATACAAACGGACGTATAAATGTAAGCTATGACGGCAACTTTACCTATAAAGGAAGGCCGAGCCTTAAATACTACAATTTAATGGACAGTAAGACTTTTGTAAAGAATGCTCTTGAAGTATTTGAAAACCCGGACTATCAAGAGGCTTATTCATGGGAGACTATAACAAATACAATTAAAGGTTTGTACATTATGGGCTATGATACTCCGGTCGTATTTCCTCATGAGCAGATATTGTATGATTGGAAACGAGGTGTAATTTCTCAAGATGAAAGAGATAAAAGGTTGAATACACTTGCAAATCAAGATGGATATTCACAATATAATGATCTTATGATGACAGATATGTGGAATACATCGCATAACGTTTCTGTAAGTGGTGGAACGGATAGATTTAAGATGTTCGGTTCTTTGGGGTATGAGGGAACTCAGGGTAATTTCCATAACAAGGACAATACGTACAAAATAAATGTAAAACAAGAGTACAAGATTACTAAATGGCTTGATTGGGACTTGACTCTTAACGTGTCACACTCAGAAAACAAGAGCTATACAGATTATCTTAATCTCATTAACTTTAGCAATCCCTATACCGGAATGCTACCATACGCTATGCTGAAAAATTCAGATGGAAGTTGGGCAGATTATAATATTTACCGCATGCAGGAATCAGACAGGCAGAGAATAGAGAAGGATCTTGATATCTCAACTGTCTATCATCCTGTAGAGGACTTCTTTAAATCTTTTGTAAAGGTAAAAGATACCAGATTCAGAGCCAATACCGCTTTAAAGGCAGATATCTGGAAAGGTATTTCATACGAGGTAAGATTCCAATATTTGAGGGGTGCATCTAACAGTGAGAATTACATACCTGGAGATACCTGGTCTGTAAGAAATGACAGAATAAACGCAACAACAAGTAATTTAGAGCAGATCCTGCCAAAAATGGGAGGAGACTTTACTGTAGATAACAACTTTACCACAGATTGGACCATAAGAAACCAGATCTCATATAACAGCTCTTTTAAAGGTAATGATCATCAGATTACAGCTCTCCTTGGAACCGAGTGGAGGGAAAGTAAGTCTAAAGGATATTATTCGTACGAGAGGGGATATGATTACCAGACCATGACCAATACAAGTTACGATATAACAGCAGCGAACGGTTTTTTTATGAACTATTTTGGTAATTATGGCTATGTTTCTGCTGATGAGACAGATCAAAGTGAAAATGTATTAAGATATGTATCTTATTATGGCAATTTGGCGTATACATTCAAGAACAGATACAGCATTAACGGTAGTGCCAGAATAGACCAAAGTAACCTCTTTGGAACAGATGTCAACTCCCAATACAAGCCTATAGGCTCTGTTGGTGTATCTTGGAGAATGAAGGAGGAGAATTTTTTAAAGAATGTGGGTTGGATCAATTCATTGACAACAAGATTGAGTTGGGGACACTCCGGAAACTCTCCACTGCCTACAATGGGTGGGCCGTACGATATAATAGGTGTATATGTTGGAACTTCTTCCTTTAGCAATAATAACGGTTATGTAATTAAATCTCCAAGTAACAAGAAGATAGGTTGGGAGACCACTAGAACATGGAATGTAGGAGTTGATTTTTCATTTCTGAACTACAGAATAGACGGCTCTATAGATCTTTACCATAAAAAGACAAAAGATCTGTTATCAGATAAAGCACTTAATGTACTTACAGGATACTCTTCTATCTATGCAAATGTTGGCTCCTTGGAAAACAAGGGGGTAGAGTTGTCTTTACATACTGCAAATATTCAGACAAAAGATTTTGCCTGGAGTTCAACTCTGAATCTTTCTTACAATAAGAATAAGATCTTAGACTATTATCAAGTACCTACCACATCGCTCTGGAATAAGGTTTATTACGGAGCATATACAGAGGGCTATTCCGCAGGTGCAATCTGGGGCGTAAAATGGGCCGGACTAAGGCATGAGGACGGTGTGGCACAAGCTTATGATAAAGATGGAAATATACAGTACGACTACAACAAGTTTACGGCAGATGATGCATACTGTATGGGAACTACAGTCCCCAAATGGAGCGGCTCATTTACCAATACGTTAAGTTATAAAGGATTTGATCTTACTGCAATGATTATATTTAACTTGGGTCACAAGATGCTTGTTTACGACTCGCCTTCACTTAAAGGAAGGCTAAACTTTAACAGAAGTAATGAATTTGATAACCGGTGGAGACAACCCGGGGATGAGGAACATACCATAATTCCGTCTGCATACGAAGACCCAACCAATTCCGGGAGAGGCGTATATGATGGTATATTCGGCTATGCAGATGTATTGTACCAATCTGCATCGTACGCAAAACTAAGAGAGCTTACACTTTCATATTCTTTGCCCAAACATCTATGCGATAAGCTTAAAATGCAGAGTGTAAAGGTTAGGTTAACAGGACACGATATATTCAAGATTGTTGCAAATGACAAAGGTGTGGACCCCGAAGTGGGACTCAACAATTATAACTATGGTACATACTATTCAGTTGGATTGTCTATTAACTTTTAAATGATTTTATTATGAGATATATAAAGAATATAATACTTGCATCAATAACGGTTATACTGCTGTTAACTGCATGTGACCCAGACAAATTCCTTGGTATAAAACCAAGAGGAAAGGATGTTCCTACAGAGTACAAGCACTACGATGGCTTGCTAACATCATTCAACATGATAAAATGGTCTGTTAATGTAGGTTCCGGTTATCAACTTTATTTTCCCATTTTAAGTGATGAATATATTGTGACAGAGAGAAGTTTTGGTGAATTAGGTTCTGAAATGGGGCAACAAGGTAAAGAGTGCTATATGTACAACAAAGCTTTTCTTCTTCCCGACGATTTACCATCTGATTGGGGTTATAACAGTAATATGTATGCCTGCAACCTAATAATCAATAATGTGATGAATACAGATGCAGACGAGGCAGACAAGCTGTCTACGCAATCAGAAGCAAGAGTTCTGAGGGCTTGGTATCTGTTCCGTATTGCACAAATCTATCTTAAACCATATAATGACAGCTATGCCGACAGTGAGCCGGGGCTTCCAATAATTACAGAGGCAAATACTCTTCAGGAGACCTTTGAAAGGGGCACAATGAAGGAACTGTTTGATTTTATTACAACCGAGATGGAGGAGTCTTGCCCGCACATCTATAACAACACGGCATACAGCTTTAGGACAGAGAAAGCAGATGCATACGCAATGTTGGGACATGTTTATCACTACATGAACAGGTACGACAAGGCATTGGAGGCATTGAGATTGGCAAAAAAATATGCAGATGAAGCCGGCAGTGCCAAATTCTATGATCTGAACACAATGGATGAGGCTACAATAAGGTGTGACGGAATATATCATTTTGACAATATTCAGTACATGAGAAATATTGTAGGGTTCAACGACTGTATTTCGTGGTATAGCCAATATTATGAAACTACAGCTACAATGTATGCAAAACCGGAGTATTATGCCCTCTTTGGTCCCACAGATAGAAGACAATACAGATTTGAGCTAAATGATGGGCTGTATAGAATATGCTATAACTATACTCCTATGGGGGTTACATCATACGGACTTTATCTTACTCTTGCTGAGTGTGAGGCAAGAGTTGGCGATATGAATGCAGCTAAAGATGTTCTTGAAGCTCTTAGAAAATATCGTATGCCTGCAGCGGATGCACCTGTTCCCTCTGATATAGATACAAAGGATAAATTAGTAAGATTCTGCGTTGAGGAGAGCATTAGAGAACGTTTGGGAGAGGGGTTGTTCTTCTTTGAAATGAAAAGACTGTGGAATGATCCTCTGTTTGCAGATTTAAAGGCCGGATACGGGCATAAAGTCTTTGGTACAGATACACTATATCCGTTTACAGAGGATAATCTTGAGGTAAATATCCCTGAGTCTGTACTTAAATGGAACACCAACTGGAATATTAATTAAATTTATATGATAATTGAGATGAGAAAGTTGTTTTTATTTACGCTTTTAGCGCTTATAACATTGGTGTCATTTGCTGATGAATCAAAAAAGACAGCAACAATCACCGGGAATCTTTGTGATTATAAAGGAAGCGGTTATCTATTTGTTATGGACAGTAATAAAAATACAGATACTGTAAAAGTAGATGCTACCGGCCATTTCCAACACGAAATTGTATGTAATACTATAGAGAACAGATATTTGGTGTTGGATTATTTGGGGAAAAACAAGGCATTTATAGACCTCTATATTACACCGGGAGCAAAAACAAATATAGAGCTTTCCGGAGAATTTAAGGAGGTTGAATTTTTTGGTGAGAAAGAGGTTAAATATGTTGTGACACCTGTCTTTTCCGGAGATAATGCAAGGGAGTGCGATTATATCAATATTCCTCCATATTTTGATTATTATTATGTTAACAAAGATGGTTCCCCTGTAACCTATAAAGAGTTTACAAAGCAGGTGAAGGCAAGACAGGATTTTCTTAAATCCAAGTTGGAAGGCTGCTCTGATCTGTTTAGAAATGAGACGTTAAAGGATATTGACGGTATGCAGGAGCAATATCTGTTTGCATTTGCCAGAAGATCTAAACATGATGCAAAATACAATGCAAGTAAAGACCCGGATTTTGTTAGTGAGGTTTCCAAGATAAATATTAACGATGAGTCTCTTTGCAAGAGTAGCGGTATGTCAAATCCTATATCTGACTATATATGGTATGATTTAGTATTGGCGCATCCGGAATACTATAAAGGAAAGCCGTATATAGAGAGGGAGATGTTATATTTAAAGGAGAAAGTAAGTAATGCTAAGGTAAGAGAGTATATTTCGGACAATTCTATAAGTTCATATATGGTTGCAGGAGATTGTGATGGTCTTGTTGATGCATTTCCATTATACAAGGAACTTTCCGGTAAAAGCGAATTGTATAAAGAGAATGAAAAGGTCTTTGATAGTTTAAGAAAACTCCTCCCCGGAGTTATGGCAACAGATTTTGAGATGCAGGATCCTAATGGTAATACAGTGCATTTTTTGGATGTAGTTGGAAAAGGCAAGGTTACTTATATAGATTTCTGGGCAACATGGTGCGGCCCGTGTTGTGCCGAAATTCCTTACGTGGAGAAACTTGTTGAACATTACAAAGGAAATGAAAAGATTGAGATGTTGAGTATCTCTTTGGATAACAACAGAAAGGCCTGGTTGTCGAAATTGGAACAGGATAAACCAACATGGAGGCAGTATATTATCCCTACTGCATTCAATTCTAGTTTTGCCAAAGAGTACAATATAAGGGCAATTCCAAGATTTATGATCTTTGACAAGGAGGGGAAGATTGTGACTATAAATGCAGAACGCCCATCAGCTAAAAATATTATTGAGATCCTTGATGGTATTATTAACAAATAATTCTATTGCAAAGTGATAAGAGTTTAATAAAAGCATGCGATATGAATGTTGGTTTTAAACATCTGCTTATTTTGGCTTGTACAGTAGCAGTGTTCTCGTGCACCGGCAACGAGAATACTGCTATAGTGCAAGGACATACTTGCAGGTACGATGGAACAGGTGTATTTCTTTTGGATTACACAGACAATAATGGAAAACACAGGGATACAATACAAGTTGACAAGGATGGAAATTTCAGACATACATTAGACTGTAATGAGCCGCTTGAAGTATTCCTGTATTTGAAATATCTTGGTACAGACATGGCAAATATCCCCGTGTATTTGACTCCGGGAGTTGATCTTTCAGTTAACTTAGATGGAGAGACTAAGGTTATGGATTACTATGGAACAAAAAAAGAGAGGTATGTTGTCACCCCTACATTCAAAGGTAAAACGGCTAACGAGTCAAACTATCTTAATCTTCCATATAAGGTTTATGATTATAGCAAGGATAATGGGATTCCGCTTACATATAAAGAGTTCCGTGAAAAAGTATCTGAATACCGGCAGTATTTAAAAGGGCTGTTGAAATCGTGCTGCAAACCGTTTGTTGATGAGCAGATGAAGGAGATAGAGGATATGCAGCAGCAACAGTTGTTCATGTACGGATACGGTGCTCTAAGGTTGGGGTATAAACTTACGGATGATGCAGACTTTATGAGTTCGCTTAATGACATAGATATTGAAGATACGACCAATTGTAATGTACGTTCCTCTTTGTCTGATAGTTATGTGAGAATGAACCTTCAGCTTTACCCGGAATTATATAAAGGGGAAAAGGAGATTGTAAGGTATATGAAATACCTGAAAGAAAAGATTGATAATCCTGTGGTCAGGGAGAGATTGTCTGACTTTGCCATTCAATCTATGGTGCAGTTTGGCAGTACAGATGGGCTTAACGAGGCGTTCGAAATGTACAAGGATTTGTCGGGAAGCAGCGAGATATTCAAAAGCAATGAAAAAGTATATAACGGTATAAAAAATATAATGCCCGGGATGAAGGCACCGGATTTCTTAATTGAAGATATTAACGGCAACAGCTTCCACTTTAAGGATATTATTGGTAAGGGAAAGGCTGCATACGTTGATTTTTGGGCTACCTGGTGTGCTCCTTGTTGTGCAGAGATACCGTACATGGAAAAATTGGCCGGAAAGTTTAATGACAGCAAGGATATTGTTTTGATAAGCATCTCCGTAGACAACAACAGAAAAAAATGGGAGGAGAAAGTTAAGGCGGATAATCCTTCCTGGCCGCAATATATTATCTCTCCTAAGGGCGAAAAAGAGTTTGATTCCATTTATAATATTAATGGGATCCCTCGTTTTATGTTAATTGACAAGAACGGCTGTTTTATAGATAATAATACAATAAGGCCGTCGTTTGAGGGCAGTGAAGAGTTTTTGAAAAGATTAATCAAATAACAAAATGACTTATATTATGATGAAAAATGTAGTAATTTCCGCAGTAATTATGGCAATGGGAATCTGTACTGGTTGTTCAGATGACGGATATACCATTAACGGCACTGTTGAAAATGGTAATCTCAACGGAAAATTCGTCTACAAGATAGACGGTAGCAGTATCAATAAGGACAGGAGCAATCCTCAAAAGGATTCTGCGGTTATAAAGGATGGTAAGTATACATTTAAGGGTGATGTGCCTAATCTTGATTATTGCACTGTTTATCTTGAATCTGATAATCCTAATAAACCTGCAGTTATTTATGCTACTGTAGCATTGGAAAAGGGTGTTATTAATTTATTCACAGACAGAAATAATAAAACAGTTGTTTCCGGTACCCCTTTGAACGATTCATACCAGAATTTTACCAATGAATATAAAGTATATATTGATACTCTACAGGGAAAATATGCTCTCCTTGACAAGATGGAAAAAAATGAGTTGGACACATCTGCTGTGGATTTGGATAATGTACAGACGTCTATTAGGGAGTGTAGGGAGAAGATGATGGCTTTAAATAGAGATTATGTAAAGAATAATATCAACAATCCTGCTGTTTGGTATATGGATCTGTATAATGCTGTTGCAAGCGAAGAGTCTGTTGATGGTAAAAAGGAGCTTATCGCCGGTGCTAATGAGTATACAAAGAGTTTGCCTATTTATAAGGTTATAGCCGAACAAATAGAGGTGTTAGAAAAAACAGCTGTGGGTAAGTTGTTTACGGATTTTACCATGGAGGATGCAGAGGGTAATAAGGTGTCATTGTCTGATTATGTTGGTAAAGGTAAATATGTGTTGGTTGATTTTTGGGCAAGCTGGTGTGGGCCTTGCAGGGCGGAGATGCCCAATGTAGTTGAGGCTTATAAGAAATTTGGTGGCGATAATTTTGAGATAGTTGGCGTATCTCTTGATGCAAAAAAGGATGATTGGCTGAAGGCTATCAAAGATATGAATTTGTCTTGGAAGCAGATGTCTGATTTAAAGGCGTGGGAGTGTGAAGGTTCAAAAAAATATGGTGTTAATGGAATTCCTGCAACAGTTCTCTTTGACAGAGAGGGTGTCATTATAGCACGAGATCTGCGTGGTGAGGAGTTGCAATCTAAACTTGAAGAGTTACTAAAATAAGTTTTTATAAAGTTGATTATTTTGAACACGGGGTGGCCTGGACTCCCAAGCCATCCCGTTCTGTTTTTCAAATACAAAACTTTTGGTAGTGTAAACCAAAGTGTATCAAGCAGATTCTTATTGGGCATTCTGAGTGATAGAGCCACCTGTCGTTTTTGTGTGAATATCACCTTGCACATAAAATACAACTTTTCTTTTCTCCCCAAGATCATTCTTTTTTATGTGAAATTTAATTATATAACATGAATCAGGATGGTTTTTATTTACTCTCATGTTAAACCAATCTCCATCATATGTCAAAATTCCATTAGAATAGCTTGAATCTTTAGGTTTCATTTTAGGGTAGGAGGCTGTACAATCAAATTTAACTTTATTTATCTTTCTCGAAGTGTGAATCTCTATCATCCGCTCTTCCGAATTGAATTCTGATTCTTTTGGTGTCAATTTATTTGGGTATGTTTTATGACATCCAAATAGCAATAGGCATAATGCGCATAATATATAGTTTCTCATATCTTTTTTAAATTATTTGTAATACTGACTTGGTTGCAGGGTAGGTTTTATCCAAGAATCTATCCAAAAGAGCCAAGGCCTTCTCTTTAGGCACAACTTGCAGATCTTGATTGTTTTGAATTGTTGTAGTATTGGACACTTTCTCTTTTAATGAGTCGTGGGTACATGCTACCGCAAACAACGCTAACATGGCCATAAAGTAAATCTTTAAATTTTTCATACATTCACAATTTTTTGTGTTGTTAATAAATACTTTTTATGGAGCCTATGTGCGGAAAATGCACGGGAACAAAATAATTAGCTTTAGCTTTGGCTAATTCAGTTTATAGTTAATAGTTTATTGTTTAAAGTCAGTTTATCAGTTGATAGTTTTAAAGATATTAGTTTCTTACTTTTGACTTTACCTCTGTTAACTTTAAAACTATCTATACGCTTTAAACTTTCAACTCTTAACTTTTATAATGCTGCCTATACACTATAAACTCAATTATGGCTAATGCCAACGCTAACGTCAACGCCAAACAGGCTTACGGAAAAGGTCTTCTATTTAGATTGTCTGTTGCGAATGTAGTAAAAATAATTTGTTGTTACACAAGTGTCTTTAAGAATTTTATTACATAAAGTGTATAATAAGTTGTATGTGTGTTATATACCACTTTGAATAAAACTTTCCACTGTTTTATAAATTCAACAATATCCTTATCTGAAATCGAACATGAAAATCTTTGAAATTAATTAGTCCAAGTTGAGATATCAAAGATTTTCATCGTGAGAGAGAACGGTAGTGAACGGCTATCAGACTCTCACAAATTTTTAATTATTGTTTTTAAATTAAAAATTTTGATAGAATGAAAAATGCCCGAAAATTGCTACATTTGTTGGCATGAATGATATTAGTACTATAAATAGTTTTTCGTCCTATCTGTTTTGGGACGTAGATTCAGCGTCCATAGATTTAGAGGCTAATGCACCTTATATAATACAGCGTGTATTAGAATTTGGCCAATTATCAGATTGGAAGTTGATAGTATCTTTCTACGGGCTTAGCCGCATTGTCTCGATTGCTCAAAATCTTAGAACGTTAGACCCTAAAGCATTGTCATTTATCTGCACTATATCATCAACGCCAAAAGAATCTTTCAGATGCTATTCACAGAAACACTCCACCCGGAAACATTGGCTCTACTGAGAAGACTACAATCATTAGAGGAATTAAGCCAACTACGTTTAGTTGGAGGGACTGCTCTTGCTTTACAATTAGGACACAGAAAATCTATAGACTTGGATCTATTTGGCAATGTAGATATACCATTTGAAGGGTTGAATCTCATTATTTCTGAATTTGCAGATGTACAACAGGTCTCTTGTTCCAAGCGAATGTGCTTCTTAATCGTCAATGGTGTAAAGGTAGATATTGTAAATTATCCATATCAATGGATTGACGAACCTATTATAGAAAATGGTCTGGTTCTTGCCGGAGTTCAAGACATAGCAGCAATGAAGCTATCTGCTATTACTAACCGAGGAACTAAAAAAGATTTTATTGACTACTTCTTTTTACTTAAAAAGTTTTCGCTATTGGAACTTATTGATTTTTACAAGCAAAAGTATCCTAATCCATCTATATTTTCATCATTAAAGAGCCTTGTTTATTTCGCAGATGCAGAACAGGATCCAATGCCTGTAATGCTAAAATACGCGGAGTGGGATGATGTCAAAAAAACTATGACTACGGCTGTTGAAGAGTATTTACAATAACTATACGTATACTAACTCAGAAAAGTAGATACTAATATTATAATTATTCAATTTGCATAATTTAAATCATATAATTATTTTTGCATAAAAAGAATTATATGGCAAAAACGGTAAATCCTTTTATAGTAACCGGTAAGATTGGTCCGGAGTATTTTTGCGACAGGGTAAATGAGTCGGCGCGGCTTGTAAAGTCAATTATCAATGGAAATAATCTGGTAATTATCTCTCCGCGCCGTATGGGTAAAACAGGATTGATTCAATTCTGTTATGACAAGCCAGAAATCAGCGAAGAATATTACACCTTCTTTATTGATATTCTGCATACATCAAGTTTGCAAGAATTTACTTATCTGCTGGGGCGCGATATTTATGAAACTCTCCTTCCCCGCAGCAGAAAAATGGCGAATCTATTCATTCAGACAATTAAATCCATTAGTGGGAAATTCGGATTTGACCCAATGACAGATCTCCCTACATTCAATGTGGAATTAGGCGATATTAATCGTCCGGAATATACTCTTGATGAGATTTTCCAATACTTATCCAACGCCGACAAGCCTTGCATTGTGGCAATCGATGAATTTCAGCAAATTGCTAAATATTCCGAAAGAAATATTGAAGCACTATTGCGTACGCATATACAGAAATCTGTTAACAGCCATTTTATCTTTGCCGGTAGCGAACGGCACATGATGCAAGAGATGTTTTCTTCTTCTGCACGTCCATTCTATCACAGTGCAGACATATTGGAATTGAAGGCAATAGTACCAGAGATTTACATTCCATTTATTATTGGCCATTTTGAAAAACGAAACCGTAAAATTGCAAAAGAAAATGTGGAGAAAGTCTATAATCTTTTCCAGGGACATACCTATTACATTCAAAAGACATTTAACGAATCTTTTGCCGATACTCTTGAGGGGGAGGAGTGTACATTGGAGATTATACAGGCAGCCATTGATAATATGATTGCCTCAAACGATACAATCTTCCGTGAAATTTTGTCAAACATACCGGAAAAACAAAAGGAATTGCTTTATGCTATTGCTAAAGATGGCGAAGCAGAACATATCATGTCTGCAAATTTTATCAAGCGACATAGTCTTGCTTCAGCAAGTTCGGTACAATCCGCGGCAAAGAAACTTCTTGAGAGGGATATTGTCACAGAGATCAACAAAGTATTTTCTGTTACAGATAGATTATTTGCTATGTGGATAAATAAACTGTATGGTGGAGAACTGAGGTTATAGCTGGTGATTAGAAATACAAATCCTCTTTCTCCGGTATTTTATTTTCCATGAACATCACATAGTAAATTGGGAGATAATGAATATTTCCCTTTGTCTTAATCTCTCTCTTATTTGAGAAGACAACTGCTGAATTAATATGGTAATCCGGAACCACCATCAAATTATCCAACGCACTATGAACAGTATAATCCTTACCGGACTTAACCTCAATTGGCAAAATGCTCATTGTGCTACTGTCATCAACAAGGAAGTCAACCTCCCCTTTCTGCTTATTGTCGTAGTAGAACAATTTGTTGTAATGAGCCTTTAGTTCTTGGGCAACGGCATTTTCGTATACAGAACCAAGGTTAATACCGGAAATATCGTTCAAGATCGGCTGAACATTGTACTGATACAATTGAGAACTTAGCAACCCAACATCATTCATATACAACTTTAGCAAATTTTTCTGCTGTGATTCAGTCAACGGATACTTTGGATTACTAATGGCATTAGATGCAATGGAAATACCTGAATTAATCAGATATTCAAATTCTTCAACGTAATTGCTAAATCTATCACCTTTTTTGTTTTGTATCTCCTTTGCTATAATTCGCTTCTTCTTATTCTCCATCTGAGAAGGAATCATGTCGTAGATACGGCGAATATGTAACTTCTTGGCAGCTTCATCTTCGTAGCGAGAAGCATCAACACCATACAAGACTCTTATGGCCTCTTGAGTCTCTCTTACTTTGACGATATTATGAGTGGCTAAATATTCATTGACCGCATCCGGCATACCACCTACGAGTAGGTACCGTTTGAAAAGTCCCAATACTTTGTCGTGAACCTCCTGGGCTAAAGGTTGTTTCTGCTCAAAGGTTCTTCTCAAATAACTAATCGCATCATTGCCGAAATTATTGGCAATTAAAAATTCTTCAAAATCAAGCTGATACATCTTTTTGGGAATTATACTTCCAATGGGCACCGAAACAGTTTCTTTCAAAGCAATGCCCAATAGACTTCCACTGCTGATAAACCTGTATCGATGCTCTTCCCTCAAGAACTTGAGCATGGTTAAAAATTGTGGATAATGCTGAATCTCATCAATGAAGACCAATGTGTTTTCGTATCTGTCCAATTTGGCACCTGCAACCATGCTTAACTTTAGATAGAATTCTTCTGTAGTATGGACATTCTTGAAAAAATTCCCCCCTTCATTGTCTGCAGCGAAGTTTATCTCAACATAGTTGTCATAAAGTTTTGTTCCTACATCTCTGATGATGTAAGATTTGCCAATCTGTCTTGCCCCTTCTATTAGGAGAATTTTGTCTTCGTTAGACTTTAGGTAGTCCTCTATATATGATCTAATTTTTCTGTACAACATTGTTTTTACACTTTTCTATAGAAAATTATTGCACAAATATACACTTTTCCATAAAAATAACACTTCTAATTCTACACTTTTCAAAAGCTGTGTACCACAGTTTGTACCGGATAGAAAAAGTAGCCTTAATAATCAAGTTATTTACTATTGCTGTCCCATTTGGCTTTATATGGATTATATGTACACTTTGCAGGTTTATCAAAAAAAATATTCTTGACAAATGCCCTACAATCATTGCAAACATATCTAAACTCGCAATAGCGGCAGACACAGATATTTTCTTTTCTAATATTCCATGTTGCCTGAAAATTCTCACTATCTACTATTTGACGAAGATTTAAATCTGCATTGTTGATATTGCCGTAAGTATAGGGAAGACACGGGCAATTAGAGATATCTCCATCTTTTGTGATGAAAAGTTTCTTATAAAGACAACTATTGATTACTTTAACAGCCTTGATATCTCATCTTGATAAGAATCGCGGCTTTTTTTTCTATCCCTTTTGCCCCATTTGTACTGAAACATAAGTAATATTCCCCTTGTGCCCCCATGAGAGTAATCTTTTCTAAGAATACCGTTTGTGTTAAGTAGTACGCGCTCATACGCAGTATTGCAAATATCGCTCATGTATAATTGTATATTATAGTTACCGTTATGCCAACTTTTTGATACTCTGAAATCTATGTTTATATATCCCTTTGTTTTTCCTGTTGAATAATTTCCATCCTTTATATGTCCTACCGCACCACATCGTACAGACATGTTATGTGGAAACATATAACCTAAACGAAGTGAATATGCAACAAGAGGACTATTGTAGTGTGTGTTATTGTATTTTAAATCCTGTAGTTGTATGCCAATATCTCCAATAATTTCGAGCTTGCCGATATGAGGATTCAAGGAAATTCCTGTGTATAGCTGATTGTAGTTAGGAAGGTTTTCAGGTGTGGTTTTTACAACTTTATGAGATGTGTTATCCAATGAATTGACTTCAAAAAAGGTGTCGAAAATTTGTTGTGTTGGCAAAATAGATATAAGTCTTAAAATTGTATTATTTGTAATTTTTTGGAGGTATAACTATTATTTTTGCTATTTTTGCAAAAACAAGAGTTATATCAATGAAATTAATTAATCGGACAACATACTTGAATAAGGTGAGGTCTCTTTTAGGACGTAACCTTATAGTCTGCATAACGGGACAACGGCGTGTAGGCAAGAGTAGTCTTATGCGCACACTCATGTCTGCTCTGCTGTTAGACGACACTGCTAACATTATCTACATTGACAAGGAGAAAAACGAGTTTGACAATATTGTAGGCTATGCCGATCTCAATGCATACGTAGCGGAACACTCGTTGGTAGATAAGCTAAACTACATACTAATTGATGAGGTACAATTGATTGACGGATTCGAGAAGTCGTTATGTAACTATTACGATCGCGATAATTTTGAGGTGATTGTGACCGGGTCTAATGCTAAGATGTTTTCAGGGGAATTATCTACATTATTGTCGGGCAGGTATATTGAGGTGCATCTTCAGAGCTTGTCATACGAAGAGTTTCTGCAATTTCATAAACTCCGGGACTCTAACGAGTCTATAGTGAAGTATCTCAACATTGGAGGACTACCAAACCTTGCGTTATTACCAATTGAAAACAATGAAATAATACACGACTATTTGTTGAGCATATATAGCACTATTGTGTTAAAAGATGTGCTTGCACGCGAACAGGTTCGCAATGTGACTTTTCTTGAAAATCTTACCAGATTTGTGGCAGACAATACCGGCAAACTTTTCTCTTCTACAAGCATAAGCAAGTATATGCACCACGAAAAGGAAATCGTTAACCCTGCACTTGTGCGCTCCTATATGGGATTCTTATGCAACGCCTTTATCCTCAATAGAGTGAACAGATATGACATCCATGGAAAACAGTTGCTCTCAAACAACGAGAAATACTATTTTGAGGATTTAGGTTTACGTAACGTTCTGACATCAGGAGGACGGGCAACCGATATTGAAAAGCTGATTGAAAATGCCATATATCTGCATTTGCGACGTATGGGTTATGCCGTATTTGTGGGTGTTTTGCGAAATGGAGAGGTTGACTTTGTGGCTACCAAAGGGGAAGAGATTGTATATGTGCAGGCTACATATCTGCTAAGCGAGGAAGCTACAATAAAACGCGAGTTTGGTAATTTGTTGGCTATATCCAACAATTATCCTAAATATGTGGTTTCAATGGATCCGTTCCAACCTGAATCCAACTATGAGGGTATTAAACATTTACATCTACGCAGTTTCTTAACGATGAAACAGTTTTAGTTATGACAGACTTGTTGCAGACACCGGTGAAATTTCTGCCCGGAATTGGGCCAAAGAGAGCAGAGCTTTTGGAGAAGGAGCTTGGCATTGCCACGTGCCGCGATCTGCTCTTTTTTGCGCCGTTCAGGTATGTAGACAAAAGCAAGGTGTACACGGTGCGGGAGCTCGAATCCACACTCGCATACGTCCAGCTAAGAGGCAGGCTTATAAGCAAATCCATTATGGGAGACACCCCAAAGAACAAGCGGCTTACAGCCATTTTAAAAGACAGTACGGGCAGTATTGAATTGGTCTTCTTTAAGGGAATAAAGTGGATGGAGGAGAAACTTAAGACAGGGGAGGAGTATGTTGTCTTTGGCAAGCCCTCTGAGTTTAACGGCATCTACAATATGGTCCATCCGGAGGTTACAAAAGCTTCTGAGGAGACCATGTACGGAGGCAGCACAATGATGGGGGTCTACTCAAGCACGGAAAAACTTAAGAATGCCGGGATAGGCAACAAGGTCTTTTCCAAGTTTGTGGCATCTGCGCTTGAAAAGTACGGCAATGGTATTAATGAGACGCTTCCCGACAAAATACTCAAAGAGAGATTCCTATGCCCTTTAAAAGAGGCTGTTAAGAATATTCACTTTCCTCAAAACCAGCAACTTTTGCAGCGGGCGCAATACAGGCTTAAATTTGAGGAGCTCTTCTTTCTGCAACTCGGACTGCTAAAACAGAAGGTTGTAAGGATGAGGGCAGACAATGGCATAATGTTCAACAAGATAGGAGATGCCTTTAACGCATGTTACAATTCGCTCCCTTTCCCCCTTACCGGTGCGCAGAAAAAGGTAATAAAGGAGATAAGAAAAGATACGCGCAGCGGACGGCAGATGAACAGACTTCTGCAGGGTGATGTTGGCAGCGGAAAGACCATGGTTGCAATCTTCTCTATCCTTATGGCTGTAGACAACGGCTACCAGGCGTGTATAATGGCGCCAACGGAGGTACTTGCACAGCAACATTACAAAGGCATCTCAAAAACTCTTGCAGCAGCAGGGATAGAGTGTGCGTTGTTGTCGGGAAGCACAAAAAACAAAGAGAGAAAAGAGATATTGCCGCGGGTTGCAGACGGTTCGTTAAAGGTACTTATTGGTACTCATGCCCTTTTGGAGGATACGGTGGAGTTCAAAAATCTTGGATTGGCGGTTATAGATGAGCAGCACAGGTTTGGAGTTGAGCAGAGGTCTAAGTTGTGGCGGAAGAACAGCATACCGCCGCATATCTTGGTGATGACGGCAACACCTATTCCAAGAACGCTTGCAATGACTCTGTACGGAGATTTGGATGTGTCTGTAATTGACGAGCTTCCACCGGGAAGAAAACCTGTAAAGACAATTCACGTAACGGAAGGTGGGCGCAAGAAGGTGTACGATTTTATGAGGCGTGAGATTGCAAAGGGGAGACAGGTGTTTGTGGTGTACCCGCTTATTAAAGAGAGCGAGAAGATGGATTACCAGAATCTTCAGGAGGGTTATGAACGTATAATTGAGGAGTTTAAGGCTCCGGAATATGTTACGGCTGTGGTGCACGGGCAGCAGAAGAACGAGGACAAGCAGTATGATATGAATCTGTTTGCAAGTGGCAAGGCGCACATTTTAGTTGCCACATCTGTTATAGAGGTGGGGGTTGATGTGCCTAATGCATCTGTTATGATAATAGAGAGTGCGGAGAGGTTTGGCCTGAGCCAGCTGCATCAGCTAAGAGGAAGAGTTGGAAGAGGATCAGATGAGGCTTTCTGTATCCTCATGACAGGTTATAAGCTAAACAAGGAGAGCCGGCAGAGGATAGATCTTATGTGCCGGACGAGTGACGGCTTTGAGTTGGCAGAGGCTGATCTTAGAATGCGTGGGCCCGGAGATTTGGAGGGGACGGCTCAGAGTGGGTTGGCTGTGGATCTGCGTATTGCAAACCTGTCCAAAGACTCGCAGATCTTGGAGACGGCAAGGGTTGCTGCGCAGGAGGTTTTGGATACGGATCCGGGGTTGCAGTTGCCTCAAAATAGAATTTTGCAGCAAAGCTTGGAGGTTATGAGACATGAGGGACGGGAGTGTGTGGATTTCTCTGTTATAAGTTAGAAGGTATTTTTACAGAGTCATTTTTTTGTACAGCGATTATTGCTTATCTTTAGGAAATTTTTTGCGATTTTAAAATTGTGATATACAATGAAGGAGAATATTAAATATATAGGGGCGCACGTAAGCGCATCGGGCGGGGTGTATAAGGCGGTGGCAAATGCAGTGGCCATTGGTGCCAATGCCTTTGCTCTGTTTACAAAGAATCAGATGAGGTGGACAGATGCGCCTCTTGCGGAGAAGGATATTGTAAAATTTAAGGAGGAGTGCAGCAAGCATGGGTTCTCTCCGTATCAGATTCTGCCTCACGACAGCTACCTTATTAATCTTGGCAGCCCTAAGGCAGATGGTTTGCAGAGATCGAGAGAGGCTTTTTTGGATGAGATGAAGAGGTGTGGGCAGTTGGGGTTAGTCTATCTTAACTTCCATCCCGGCAGCACTCTAAAAGAGGTTTCTGTTGATGAATGCCTTAAAACAATAGCCGAGTCTATAAACATTGCATTGGACAAGACAAATGGAGTTACAGCTGTTATTGAAAACACTGCAGGGCAGGGGAGTAATTTGGGTTATGAATTTGAGCATCTTGCTGCTATAATAGATAAGGTTGAGGATAAAAGCCGTGTTGGGGTATGTATAGATACAGCGCATTCTTTTGCAGCGGGTTATGACATCTCAACTGAGGACGGCTTTAAAGATGTATTTGAAAGATTCAATGAGGTGGTTGGGTTCAATTACCTTAAGGGGATGCACATTAATGACTCAAAAAAGGGGCTTGGCAGTCATGTAGACCGTCACGAAAGTATTGGTAAAGGTGTTATAGGCATAACTCCGTTCAAGATGATAATGCAGGATGACCGTTTTAACGGTATTCCTTTGGTGTTGGAGACTCCGGATACAACCATTTGGGCAGAGGAGATTGCAATGCTTCGCTCGTTCACCGAATAAAAGGTTATAGCGTTGGCGTTGGCATTGGCATTGGCCGTTTTGGAATAAAGAGAGCGTTGGCGTTGGCCGTTTTGAAGTAGAGAGCTTTGGCATTGGCATTGGCCGTTTTGAAGTAAAGAAAGTAAAGAAAGCCAAAGCCAAAGCTAACGCCAAATATTGTCGGGAAGAAAATACAAATAATAGATATTATGAATTTGGAAAATTATGAGCAACCTGCTGTGGCGCAGTTAGAAATAGTAATTGAGAAGGGCTTTGCCACATCTACGGAACCGATTGGGGATGGGGGTGAGCATGGCTGGGAATAATAAAGAAGTTGCCTAAAAAGGTAATTTATTGCAAGCCTTGAAATTCCTCTTTTTATACAACTTCTTGGTTGTTTTATTTGATGAAATAGGAAAAAATAAGTGATAATATGAGAAGACAAACTTTTTTTAGATTAAGCATTTTAGCTATCTGTGCGGCTATTTTGTTGTCGTGCAAAAAAGACGGAGAAAAAATAGAGATAAGTGGTAGTAAGGTAACGGTGTTTTATGCCAATATTGCCGAGCCGGGGGCGGGCGAAGCCGTTGCAGACGCAGGCACTAAAACAGTTACGGAGAACGGCAGGGATGTATTGTGGGTAGAAGGTGATAAGGTTTCCATCTTCAGGGGGGAGAATATTAACGATGAATATGCTGTAAAAGAGGGGTTTGGAGGAAAGACAACAACCACGTTGGTAAAGGTGGAGGATGGTAGTTTCAGAGCCGGTAATGAGACGGTATTTGATGCGAATATTGCCTATTATCCATACAGTAATATTGCGTATAACGGTTCTAATGGTGCTCATTCGTTGTTGGTTCCTATTCCGGATGTCCAGAAGTATGTGCCAAACTCATTTGGCGCCGGTGCATTCCCAATGGTGGCCGTATCATCTGATAAGGCAGATAACAAGCTCCCGTTCAGAAACCTCTTTGGTGCAATAAAACTTAGAATTAAATCTCCTAATTACTGTTACAAAGTAAAGGATATTACTGTAAAGGGTAACAATAATGAGAAATTTAGCGGTGAAGCTGTTGTAAAATGTTCAAGTGCAGAGACTCCAACCGTAACATTTGTAGATGGTAAAGCCAATGATTATGTAAAATTGGACTGTGGAGATGGTGTTGAGATTTTACCGGGTGGTGAGGCTGAATTTTGGATAGCACTACCTCCGGCTACATACGAAAAGGGTATAAATGTTACCGTTAATTTGAGTAACGGGGAATCTTTGCAGAAGAACAGCGAGGCACAGCTTGCAATTGAGAGATCTGTTGTTACACCTATGGCCCTCTTGGAGGTAGACACAGAGTATGGTGAACTTTATTTTCCCGACAAACACTTTAGAAATGCTCTTTTGAGTCAAAGTGAAGTGAAGGTGGATATGGATGGCGATGGCTTTATTACGGCCAAAGATCTTAAGGCATGGACAGAAGAGTATGAGGGTAAAGATGTGGAATTTATAGTTGGCTTTAATTTTATAAAATCACTTAAAGGAATAGAGTATTTTAAGGCTCTTACAAGTCTTAGTTGCATGGGTAATGAAATTGAAACTATGGATTTAAGTCAAAACACAGCACTTAAAAAGTTGAATTGCCGCGGAAACTATAATTTAGTTTTAGATTTAAGCAAAAATACAAATATTACATGGTTGGATTATTCAGCTACAGCCACTAAAGATTTGGATCTTAGCAAGCTCACCGCACTTGAATATTTGAACTGCGAAAGTAATCATTTGACAAAATTGGATGTAAGCAAGAATACCTCTCTTAAAACCTTGATTTGTTGTGACAATGAGCTGACAGAATTGGATGTGAGCAAGAATACAGCTTTGGATTATCTGAATTGCGCTACCAACAAACTGAGCTGTTTGAATATAAGCAAGAATACTGCTTTGCTTTATCTGAATTGTAACTATAATAATGTTGCTAAAATTGAATTTGGCGATAGTCCTGTTTTGGAGGAGTTGCGGTGCCAGGGTAATCAACTTACAGAATTGGATCTCAGCAAATTTTCTGCTTTATCTCTTTTGGATTGTGGCTATAATCAAATGACAACATTGGATGTAAGTACGACTGCTATAGGAAGCGGAAAAGAATCAATGCCTTTATCGTGCCGTATGGAGTCTCTTAAGACACTGTACCTTAAGACAGGATGGGAGATAAAATACATTACTGTAGACAGATTTAAGTCATTCATTCATGAAAATACCGTTATTGAGTACAGGGATTAGGGTAGGTACTTGTTTATATTAAGCTAATCAATAAAAAAGTCCGGCTGCCGCCGGGCTTTTTTTGTGCCTCTGTTTTAACCTTAGACGAAAAATTTGTAACTTGCGGGGTTAATGAAATTTTGTATAGTAATATAGATAGATATGGCACATAAAGTTGTAATTGGTATAACTCAGGGAGATGCAAATGGTATTGGATATGAGGTTATTATAAAGGCGTTGTCTGATGCGCGGGTGTTGGAGATGTGTACTCCTGTGGTTTACGGTTCGTCAAAGGCATTTGGATTTTATAGAAAACGTATTCCCGAAACAGATAATATTAATACTAATGTCATAACAGCAGCAAAAGATGCTCATCCCAAACGTGTTAACATTATAAATTGTGTTCCGGATACATTTAATGTAGAGCCCGGAGAGTGTACGCATGAAGGGGCGCAGGGGGCAATTGTTGCGCTTGAGGCTGCAGTTGAAGATGCAAAAAGAGGAGATTTGGATATTATAATAACAGCTCCGTTTAACAAGCGTGCCGTAACATTGGAGACATTCAAGTATGCCGGTCATACAGAGTATCTTATACAGGAGTTTAATGCCAAGGACGGCCTTATGTTCCTGTGCGCAGATAAGATGAGGGTTGGTGTTGCAACAGGGCACATAGCAATATCCAAGGTCTCTGAGACAATTACAGAAGAGCTTATTTTAAGCAAATTACGTATTATGAACAGCTCTCTGTTGAGAGATTTTGGCATAGATAAGCCAAAGATTGCGGTATTGGGACTTAATCCTCACTGCGGAGATAAAGGACTTATGGGAGATGAAGAGATAAGGATTATAAAGCCTGCAATAGATAAGGCTATGGATGAGGGTATAATGGCATTCGGCCCATTCCCTCCCGACGGATTCTTTAGCATAAACGGACAATACAAATATGATGCGGTACTTGCAATGTACCACGATCAGGGGCTTATTCCGTTTAAGGCTCTTGCTTTTGATGCCGGCGTAAACTTTACGGCAGGTCTGCCTATTGTAAGAACATCTCCGGATCATGGAACTGCATACGATATTGCCGGAAGAAACAAGGCAAATCCTCAGTCTATGCTTAGCGCAATATATATGGCTGTAGATGTTTTCAAGAACAGGAAACTTTATGATGAGCTTCACGCAAATGTGCTTAAGGTAAAGGAATTTGACACTCCTCAAAAGGATGTTACACTTCCTATGATAGATGAAGAGGTGGAGAAACTGTAGTAGAGGACTTGTCGGGAAGGGAATAGAAATATGGCTGTTATTCAAATATACACAGACGGGTCTTCGAGAGGTAATCCCGGCCCGGGAGGTTATGGAGTAGTACTTAAATGCGGACCTCATTATAAGGAATTGAGTGCAGGGTATAAATATACTACCAATAACAGGATGGAGCTTTTGGCGGTGATTGTGGCGTTGGAGGCACTTAAACAGAATGGAAATGAGGTGCATATCTATTCTGATTCGTCGTATGTTGTAAAAGCTGTAGAGGAGGGGTGGTTAAAAAAATGGTTGGTAAAAGGGCTTCATAAGCAGAAGAACCCGGATTTATGGGAGAGGTATATAAAAGCAGCTGCAAGACAGAATGTTAGGTTTCATTGGATAAAGGGGCATGCCGGACATCCCGAGAATGAACTTTGTGACAGACTTGCGGTTGCTGCGGCATTGGATACTAACAATATGTTGGATGACAGCTTTGCGGAGTATGAAAAATAATTAATAAAACAGATTACAGTTAAGGTTACTTAGTTGTTGAAGATTATAATTAAACATAATAATGAAAACTTTTTTTGAGACAAGCGGGTTAAGATACTGCATGATTGGAAGTGGAAGCTGGGCAACTGCGCTTGTGAAGTTATTGCTTAATAATCAGAGCTATATAAATTGGTATTTAAGAAGTGATGAGAATATAGAGAAGATAAAGGAGTGGCATCATAATCCTAATTATCTACAGTCTGTATATTTGGATCCTGAACGCATAAACATGAGCTCAGATATTAATGAGGTTATTTCAAATTCAGATGTACTGCTCTTCTGTACTCCGTCTGCATATTTCATGAAGGTGGCAGAGAATATAAATGTTTCGTTACAGGGAAAATTCATAATATCTGCAATTAAAGGATTTGTGGGAGAAAAGAACCAGACGGTGGCAGAGTATTTCCACGAGGTGCATAATATACCGTTTGACAGAATAGGCATTGTTAGTGGCCCGTGTCATGCAGAGGAGGTTGCAATGGAGAGGTTGTCCTATCTTACCCTCTCCAGCAAGCATATAGAGATTGCAAGAGCGCTTTGTAAAGTCTTTGAATGCAAGTATATAAAGACTAATCCGGGAACAGATATATATGGTGTTGAATACTCGGCGGCTCTTAAGAACATATATGCAGTAGCGGCCGGAATCTGTCATGGATTGGGATATGGTGACAACTTTATGGCTGTGCTTATGACAAACTCCTACCATGAGTTAATATCTTTTATTAATGCTACGCATCCCGACAAATCCCGTATTGTCTCCTCATCTGCCTATCTTGGAGATCTGCTGGTAACCGGTTACTCGCAGTTCAGCAGAAACAGAACATTCGGTAATATGGTGGGCAAGGGGTATTCGGTTCAGAGTGCCATGATGGAGATGAATATGGTGGCCGAAGGGTATTACGCGTGCAGGTGTATGAATGAGATAAACAGAGAGTATAAACTTAATATGCCCATTGCCGATGCGGTATATAAAATTTTATACGAGAACAAATATCCCCCTTTTGTAATAAAGCAACTTACGGATCTGCTTTTTTAGATTCATACAGTTTGCAAGGATAAGCCCGTGGAAGAGAATAAGAGGAGGTAAAATATAATCAAAAAGCTAATTGGAGGTAGTAGATAATATGTTAACAGTTAATATTGAACCTATTAGGTCTTTTGTCGGGAAAAAGACATTAGACGAATATTTTTCAAAAGCTGGTGAATCGCTGAAAACTGTTTTGAGTGGGACAGGTGCAGGAAATGATTTCTTAGGATGGAAGACCCTTCCGTTTTATGAGAATAACATGGCCATTATAGCCGGATGCAAGGAGGTGGTAGAGCAATGGCGTGGTACTGTTGATGTTGTTGCAGTTGTTGGAATAGGAGGATCGTATTTGGGCGCAAAAGCCATAATCAGTGCATTGCAGAACAGCTTTTTGCAATATACACCGGGATCTTATCCGCAGATTGTATATGCTGGGCAGACAATGAGTGAAGACTATATGGCAGAATTGTTGGGCTATCTTAGGGACAAGAGTTTTGCCATAGTTGTAATATCAAAATCGGGCACTACAACCGAGCCTGCAATTGCGTTCAGACTCTTAAGAGAGATGTTGGAGAGTAAGGTTGGATGCAAGATGGCCAAAGATAGGATAGTGGCGATTACAGACGCATCAAAGGGGGCTCTAAAGACCATGTCAAATAAGGAGGGCTACAAGACATTTGTTATTCCCGACAATGTAGGCGGCAGATACTCCGTACTTACTCCGGTAGGGCTTTTGCCTATTGCTTTGGCAGGGTTTGATATTGCCGAGCTGCTTGGCGGTGCGAGAGAGATGGCAGAAAGATGCAATGTAGCTGGTACGGGCTACGACAATCCGGCAGTCGTATATGCTGCAGCAAGAAACGCACTCTATTCATTAGGAAAAAAGATAGAGATACTTGTCTCATATAACCCAAAACTTGTATATATGGCAGAATGGTGGAAGCAGCTATATGGAGAGAGTGAGGGTAAAGGGGGCAAGGGCATTTTTCCTGCTTCTGCAACGTTTTCAACGGATTTGCACTCTTTGGGCCAGTATATTCAGGATGGCGAAAGAACACTTTTTGAGACTAATCTTCTTGTTAAGAATACAGAACATAAAGTGGAAATCAAGGCAGACAGTGAAAACTTGGATGGCCTTAATTTCCTTGCCGGCAGAAGAATGGAGGATGTAAACAGAAAGGCACAGCAGGGAACAATGCTTGCCCATACAGATGGCGGAGTTCCAAATATTATTGTGGAGATGGAGAGAATAGATGAGAGGGAACTTGGCGGTCTTATCTATTTCTTTGAGATGGCATGTGCCATTAGCGGATATATGCTTGGCGTCAATCCGTTTGACCAACCCGGGGTTGAGATGTACAAAAAGAATATGTTTGCACTTCTTGGCAAACCTGGTTATGAGAAGGAGAACGAGATCCTTTCAAAACGGCTCAAAGGTAATTAATATACACAAATATATATGGAACAGATTAACCCGTTATTATTTGACCTTGCACTTATTCTTATTGTTGCCGGGGGTGTTACTCTGCTGTTCAAATGGCTTAAGCAGCCCTTGGTACTTGGCTATATCGTGGCCGGTATGCTTGCCGGTCCGTATATCTCAATTGTGCCGAGTGTACATAATATAGAGAATATTGAGTTTTGGGGAAAGATAGGTGTTATATTTCTGCTCTTTGGCTTGGGCCTTGAATTCAGCCTTAAGAAACTGAAGAAGGTTGGCGGTCCCGGGTTTATTACTGTCTTTTTTGAATGTGCAATGATGTTCTCCATGGGATTCCTCGTAGGACGCATTCTTGGATGGAACAGGAGCACATCTATATTCCTTGGAGGAATGATGTCTATATCCTCTACCTCAATAATCATTAAGGAGTTTGATGACCTTAAACTTAAGACACAGAAGTTTACGCAATTGGTTTTTGGAACATTGGTAGTTGAGGATATGGTTGCAATTCTGCTTTTGGTATTGCTTCCTGCAATTGCCATATCAAAATCTTTTGACGGGATGGAGCTTGTGTGGAAAGGGGTGAATATGGCGCTCTTCCTTCTGCTGTGGTTTACAGGCGGAATCTTTATAATTCCAACTCTGTACAAAAAACTCAGTAAACTACTTACAGATGAAACGCTTATAGTTGTCTCATTGGGGCTTTGCCTTGTTATGGTAATAATAACGGTAAAAGCCGGTATATCCGAGGCTCTTGGAGCGTTTGTAATGGGCTCTATATTAAGCGGAACGGCGCAGAGCGAAAAGATAGTTGAACTTACCAAACCAATAAAGAACTTCTTTGGCGCCATATTCTTTGTATCCGTTGGAATGTTGGTAGACCCAATGATCATTGTACAGTACTGGAAACCAATACTGTTGCTTACTGTAATGATTATTGTTGCAAAACCGTTTTCGGCAACGTGTGGACTTCTGCTTTCGGGGCAGACACCAAAGATTGCGCTCCAATCCGGTATGTGTCTCTGTCAGATAGGGGAGTTCTCCTTCATTATTGCAACATTGGGTAAGGAGTTGGGTGTTGTGCAACCGTACCTGTATCCTGTAATTGTTTCAGTATCAATCCTTACCACCTTTGTTACCCCGTATTGGATAAAATTGTCGGGACCTTTCTATAACTTTATATACAATCACTCTACAAAGGGGTGGCGAACGGTATTGGACAGGCTTGGAACCGGGCGTAAGACACTTAACCGCGAGAGCGACTGGCATAGCCTGCTCAAATCCTACTTTACAAGGCTGTTTATCTATACCGGTTGGTTAGTGCTTGTTTATACACTTTTTAGAACTATTGTATCTCCATACGTAGAAAAATCGTTTGGTTTTGAGTTTAAAGTAAGGTGTATCCTATTTGTGGCAACCATGCTTTGTATGGCTCCGTTTCTTTACGGATTGCTGAGAAGGTATGACTCCATGGGGCTTTTTAAGAAGATTTGGTCAGACCAGAAATTTGCTCGAGGTCCGCTTCTTTTTATGACCGGGGTAAAATATTTTATTGCGATTGCTGTGGTGGGGACGGTGGTATCATACTATTTAGTAAGCGGATTGGGAATGGTAATAATCATAACATCCCTTGTAATTCTAATGGTTTTTGCCTCAAAGACACTAAAACTGTACTATTCAAGGATAGAAAACCAGTTCCTTACCAATCTTAACAGCGAGGGCGGGCGTAATGAACTCACAATGCCACGGGAACTTGCAGACCAGATTCATACAGATCGTTTTGAGGTAAACCAGAACTCGTATGTTGCCGGCAAGACAATATCGCAGGTTCACAGGGCCAAGAATACGGGGGCGTTGGTGATTCAGATAGTAAGGGGTGAGCTTGTCATTAATCTTCCCGACAAAAATGTACAGCTTTTTCCGTCAGATCTGCTTTGGGTTTTGGGAACAGATAACCAGCTGCATCTCTTTAAGCAGCTTGCGGAGGAGGTCGCGCCATACGATTCAAACGAGGAGGAGGCGTACAGCCCTGTTGACAATAGCTCGGATGCCGATATGGAGCTGTATCAGATCACCCTTTCCAACAGATCTCCTTTGATTGGTGAGGCTGCAAATATCTCAAGTATAAGGAACAGTTTTGGAGTTTTGGTTGTGGGGTTAGAGAAAAAAGATAGCAACACCTTTATAAGACCAACTCGGGCACAGATGGTGGAGGCAGATGATACACTTTGGGTTGTGGGGACAAAAGAGGCTGTTAAGGCGCTTAAATAGCTTTGGCGTTGGCTGTTTTGGAGTAAAGAGGGTAGAGAGGGTAAAGAAAGCGTTGGCTTTGGAGTTGGCATTGGCTATTTGGGTAGAGAGTGTATAGAAAGTTAAGAGAGTATTATTTTTAAATTAAAAAGGCCAAAGCTAAAGCCAAGGCCAAATAATAGATTATATGGAATTTTTACGGACTGTTGCAAAAGCGTATATACCTCATTTAGCAGATGAGAAAGCTATAGACAACCATACTTTTATCTTCCCTAACAGGAGGTCTCTGCTCTTTTTTCAAAAATACCTTGGACAGGAGTATAGTGCAAAGTACGGTAAACCGTTGCTCTCTCCAAACTTGCAGACTATCAATGACTTCATTATAGGTCTTGGCGGGCTTAAGCCTGTAAGCTCAGTTAAAGCCCTGTATACCCTGTACAGAAGTTATTCAGATATAAAGGGGAGCAATGTAGAGAGTTTTGATGATTTTGTCTATTGGGGAGACATTATACTCAAAGATTTTGACGATATAGACAAATATCTTGTAAATGCAAAACAGCTCTTTACAAATATAAAGGAGCTTAAGGAGTTGAGCGACGACTATTCATATCTTTCACCTGCACAGATTAAGGCTATAGAGAGTTTTTGGGGTTCTTTTTCGGCTGAACCGCACACAGAAAAGAAGGAGGTTTTCTTCTCTCTTTGGAAGGTGTTGGAGAGGGTATATGATGATTTCAGGAGCAGATTGGAGGCTTTGGGCGAGGGTTATGAGGGGATGATATACCGTAAGGTGGCGGAACAGATGCCGTTTATAGTAGATAGTAAAGAGAGCGTTGGCGATTTTGGAAGTAGCGATAGGAGGATAGTGTTTGTGGGACTTAATGCCCCCAACATGTGTGAACGTAAGATAATGAGGTATCTTATGGAGGCAGGCAAGGCGGATTTCTACTGGGATTATTACGGTAAATTGCTTACAGACAGTGAGAACGAGGCGGGAGCCATAATAAAGGGGTGCGTAGAGGAGTTTAGGTCGTTGTATCCGTTGGAAGGTATGGACGGGTCCGATGTTTTAGATGTGTCAAATACAGGTAACGGAATTCCACATAGGATAGAGGTCTATGCAGTACCGTCAGGGGTGGGACAGGCACTTGTAGCCTCTAAAATATTGGAGAGGCTTCCGGCAGGGGATGAGTCCATAAAGACCTGCATTCAGCTTCCCGACGAAAACCTGCTCATGCCGCTTCTTAATTCTGTACCGGATAAATATGAGAGGATAAATGTTACAATGGGTTACCCGTTGGTACAGACATCGTTGTACTCCTTTGTGAATATGATAGCCTCTCTTGTAAGGGGGGAAAAGGTTGAGAATGAAAAGAGATGCTTCTATTACAAAGATGTGATTTCGTTGTTGGCACATCCGTACATAAGCGGAGACAAAAGTTCGGTTATTTGTCGGGAAGCGGATGAGATAAAAAATGCCATTCTGCAAAGTAGTCTTATTTTTGTCCCTGTTGATTGTGATTTTATAGCAAAGGTACAGTCTGAGTTGCTTAAGAGAATTTTTCATCTGCCGCATAATGCTACTGAGATACCTGAATATCAGCTTGGTATACTAAAACTGCTTGATGGTTCGCAGGATAGCCTTACACGGGAGTTTTTGTACAGGTATGCTGTTGAGATAAAGAATCTGGCAGAGTTAGGGATTTATATGGAGGTGAAGACATACTTTAGGCTGTTGGCAAGACTTACTGCCGGGCTTACTGTCTCATTTAAGGGGGAACCTCTTAACGGCCTGCAGATTATGGGTTCACTTGAAACTCGAGCCATAGATTTTGACAATCTGATTATTCTATCCGCGAATGAGGGGACTTTTCCATCTGCAAAAGGTGATAATTCGTTGATACCCTATAATTTAAGAGTAGGTTTTGCACTGCCTACATACCGCCTTCACGACAGTATCTCCTCTTACCATTTTTACAGAAGTATCTGCAGGGTAAAGAATCTTTACATGATATATGATACAAGAAAGAACGGTTTAGCTACGGGAGAGGTGAGCAGATTTGTAAAACAGCTTAAGTATCAGTTTAATATAGATGTTAAGACTACTGTGGTGTCGTATGCTGTTCATGGCGAGGAGGCTTTGGTGAAAGAGGTGGGAAAAGATGATGCTGTTATGAAAAAACTGCGGGAAAAGAAATTTTCGGCATCGGCAATAAATGATTATTTTATCTGTCCTTTAAAGTTCTATATAGATTATATTTTGGGATATAAGGAGGAGGATGACATATCGGCAGATCTTGAGGCCGACAAGTTTGGCAATATCTATCATGAGGTTATGGAGGCTATATATGATCCTTTTAAAGGTAAAACTGTAAATGAAACAGATATAAAGAGGATTATAGGTGATGAAGCTGCATTGGACAGACTCATTAAAGAACGTTTTTGGGAGGTTGCACATATAGGTAATATTAAGGGGCGCAGGGTTATTGAATTTGAACTGTTAAAGAATTATATTCTGCATACTTTGAGGTATGATCTTAAAAATGTTCCGTTTTACTATGTGGCCGGGGAGGAGCGTAAGGTGAAAGAGCTTGATATACATCCTGGTGGAGATCCATCCATGCCTTTGGAAAAGGTATATCTTGTTGGTTATATAGACCGTCAGCAGAGAAAGGAGGGAAGACTGTACATAATAGATTACAAGACAGGCTATGTTAAAGAGAACGATGCAGTGGAAACAGATATGGAAAAGATTTTCGATGCAACAACAGAGGACAGATACCATATTGCCCGCCAGTTGCAGATGTACGCATATCTTAACGGCGGAGGGGAGGATACAGTGCTGTCTGTATATTATCTGAGACAGATAAAAAGCGGCAGTGTTGTTGAGACTCTGGCGGATAAAGATAATATTACTCTGTTTGAGGATAAGTTGAAGTGTCTGCTGGAGGAGATATTCAACAGGAACATCCCATTTGCCGGCAGGCCGGGATGTGCAGGATGCCGGTGGTGCAGTTTCAGCTCACTTTGCAATAAATAGGAGGATACGGTTATGCTAAATATATACAGGGCGTCTGCCGGTTCGGGCAAGACATTTACACTTGCAGGGGAATATATAAAATCGCTTTTCAGATCAGACAGGCAGGATTCTTACAGGCATGCACTTGCCGTTACCTTTACCAATAAGGCAACGGAGGAGATGAAGCAGAGGATAATGGAGGAGCTGTACAACCTCTCCATTGCCGGGAATGATTCTCCGTATATGGCAGATCTTGTTGAGGTTATGGTAGAGGCTGAGAATGACAAACGTCGTGAACTTGGCATTGATGAACTTGTAGATTTCAATGAAGCTCTTGGAGATAGCAATTGGAAGATGAGGGTTAGAAGGAGGGCAAGAGGGTTGCTTGTAGCAATACTTCAGGATTATTCTGCTTTTAGAATAAGTACAATAGACCAGTTCTTTCAGGTTGTGATGCGTGCTTTTGCCCGCGAGATGGGAAAGATTGCCACTTATGAGGTTGAGTTGGATAATGATGCTGTTTTGTCGTATGCCATAGACAAGATGTTTGCAGATTTGGATGAAGAGTCTAATTCTGCCTTGCTTGACCAACTTACAAGATTTGCCATTGAGTCTGCAGACGAGGGACATTCGTGGAACATAAAGAAAGAGATTCAACAGGTATCCAAGGTGCTGTTCAACGATTCTGTACGGGATATTTTAACGCAGAGCGGGAACCTTCCGGATGCCGCAGATGTTGAGAATCTTAAGAAGAGTCTTACGGAGAAGAAAACAGTATTAGTTGACAAGATTGCAAGGATTGGCAAAAATGCAATGGAACTGTTTGCCAGTCATGGATTATCTCCGGAAGATATGAAGGGGGGGTCACGTTCTCCGTTCAAACGTTTTCGCCAATGGGCAGAGCGTGATGTTGTTAATTATCAGGCCTCTTTTGAAAAACTTCCTAACAATATCTCCGAGTGGGTCTCAGGCAAAAGCAAGAGTAGCCTTACCGCTGTTGAGAACCTCTATAATGATGGAATGAATGATTTGGTAAAGGAGGCTGTATCATTTTTTACCACAGACATAATTGGGTACAATACCATAAACTTGGTGCTTCCGAGTCTCAATACCATAGCCATCCTTGGTGAAGTATACAAAAGGATTTTAGAGTACTGCAGGGAGAAGAATGTAATGCTACTCTCCGAGAGTACATTGCTGCTCAACAGAATAATAGATGGCAAGGATACCCCTTTTGTATATGAAAAGATAGGTACATCAATAGACAACTACCTTTTGGATGAGTTTCAGGATACCTCATCGCTCCAGTGGCGCAACTTTTATCCGTTACTTAACGACAGTTTGGGAGGAAGCAACAATAACTTAATAGTGGGAGATGTAAAGCAGAGCATCTACAGGTGGAGAGGCTCGGATTGGGAGATTCTTAATTCCGGACTTGCAGATAGCTTTAACGCCAATCTGCTCAGCGAACATACTCTAATCAATAACTGGCGTAGCCGCGGCAATATAGTAGCCTTTAACAACTCGTACTTCAAACAGTGCGCGGAGCTTACACAGAGTGCCTTTCTGGCAAGGTCAGAGGCCGGTGGAGAGGACCTCTTAGACAAATTCAACAATAATGAGATTGTGAAGATTTACAGCGACCTCAAACAGCAGGTTCCGGAATCCAAAGGTGGCGGCTATGTTGAGGTTGATATTGTAGATGGGGATAACTCAGAGACAAGAAAGGAGACAGCGTGCAATATGTTGGTAGCCAAGATTGCGGAGTTGTTGGCGAATGGGGTGCAGCAGAGTGATATAGCTGTTTTGGTGCGTTCTAAGGATGAGGGTGCAATGGTGGCGGACAAACTTGTAAAATGCGGATATAATGTTGTGTCAGATGATTCACTGAATGTAGGTGCTAACAGTGTTGTGCAAAAGGTCGTAGGTATTTTACGAAATATGAACCACCCTTCCGAGGCAGATAGGGAGATCTATGATCTGTTCTTTGAAAGAGGTGAGTATGAGGCTGCTCTCATGGATGAGATTGCCGTTTATCCGCTATACAATATGTGCGAAGAGGTTATAAGACGTTTCCTTACAGATACGGAGAGGGAGAATGCAACATATTTGCAGGCATTTTTGGATGCTGTCCTCGATTATGTTACAAAGGAGGGTTCCAACCTTGGCGGCTTTCTCTCCTGGTGGGATGACGATGGATGCAATAGAAATATCGCTTCACCGCAGGGGATGGATGCGATTACTGTAATGACAATCCACAAATCCAAAGGACTGTCGTTTAATGTTGTCTTTGTTCCGTTCTACAGCCTTAAGATAGTTACAAGCGGTAAACGCCACGACGATTTATGGACAGTGATGGATAACAACGGCGTTAGGGTTCCTGTGGCCGTAAAATTCTCATCTGAAGCTGTTAAAAGTTCATTTGCAGAGGATTACCTCAGAGAATATCTTAATGAGTATATAGACAATATGAATATTGGCTACGTTGCTCTTACCCGCCCCAAATATGCCATGTATATATTCTGTCTCTCCTCCAATGATAAGAATATAGATTCGCCTGCAGATGTTTTGTGCAAGTTCTTCAATGACAATAAAACGGCGGCTCTTAACGGTTTGGAGACAGCTGTAAAGGGGATGTCGTTTAGCGATAACTGCATGCAGATTGGTTCTTTAGAGGAGGTGGCACAGCTTATTGGCGATACTCATGTTGTTAATGATAATTCATCTGCTCAGCTTCCCGACAAATCCAGTTTTTTTTCCGGGACGGTTAACGCAGAACGTCTTAAAACATTAAGATCCGGAAATATAATTGATGAGCACGGCGTACGTGAAACCGGTATAGCAATGCACAATGTATTCTCTCTTATAGATTCTTATGATAGCGTTGCCAATGCCTGCAAGGGGGCTTATGATGCGGGGTTGGTTGATATTGAACCGCTGGAATTGCAGCCTATGGTTTTAGATAAAATCAATGAGGTAAAAAGTTACGGCTGGTTTGATTCTGGTAACATAATATTTAATGAGAGGGAGCTTATAGATGGGGACGGCAGGGTGTACAGGCCTGATAGAATTATAATTAAAGATATTAACGGAATGCCTGCTGTTTCTGTGGTTGACTATAAGTTTGGAGAATATAATTCCTGTTCTGCGTCTCACGGCAAGTATTTAAGGCAGGTTGGAAATTATGTCTCTCTAATAAGAGAGATGGGGTATTTCAATGTTATGGGGTATCTGTGGTATATTAACCATAATGTAATTGAAGAGGTTAAATAAAAGGGCAACCGACGTGCTTCTTATTTAACCTCCTAGAAATTGAGATGACGGTTCTTTGTCCGTTATTTTTTATATGGTCTGGCCCTGGAACACATTGGAACTGTTGTAAGGTACCAAGTTGCCGGTTAATGTTATATTGTTATTGTTAAAGTTAGGGTAGATGGTAACAGTTGCCCGGTTGGAGTCTCCTGTGAGCTGTACATTTACTGTGGCCGAAATAGCAACTCCCTGAACATTAAAATTGTAGTATACAATTCCATGTTTGCCGTTGCTCATTGTAATCTTTGAAGGGTTCCCTTGAACCGTAAATCCGCCTAATCCGTTTTGCCCCGGATTGAAATGTGTAAGGGCTAATTGTACAACAGCTTGGTTGTCATTCATGTATACAAAATTTGTTGTCTTGCTCACAAATTTAGTGAGGCCACGTGGAAATACTATCTGGTCTACCTCTATAACCCAAGAGCCATCTTTTAAAGCTTGTAGTGCATCCTTATACAATTGCTCGTTTTCCGCTTTAACAGCGGCTTTATGTGCGGCTTTTGCCGCTTTGCGTAACTCCTGCTTGGTCATTGTAGTCTCGTTGCACAAATTTGAATCAATATTTTGGGCATTTACATTGTTAATGCTTAATGTTGCCAAAACAGCGATAAGCGAAAATAGAAATCTTTTCATACTATCAAAATTTTTAATTTAAAAAATAATAATTAAAAATTTGTGAGGGTCTGATAGCCGTTCACTATCGTTCTCTCTCACAATGAAAATCTTTGATATTAAGACTTGAACGAATTAATTTCAAAGATTTTCATGTTCGGTTTCATAATATACCTGTACTTTTAATTTTTGTAAGTATAACAAAAATCGTATGCTCAGGTTCATAACCTGCTGCGATTTTCTTTATGCCACATAATGAAAAAACTGTGCCTTATTATCTTTTATTGCTGTTATTTATTTTGAAAATATGGTTCCGTGTGAACCATTACTTGGGTTGCCGAACCCCATCTGTCCTTTATTGAAGACTCTACATTAGTAGCAATATCGTGAGCTGCTACTATTGTCATGGAGGGGTCTACCTTTATATGGACATCAATGATAAAATAGTTCCCGCTTTTACGGGTCTTAAGATTGTGATATCTCTTAACGCCATCTACAGCCATTATTATCCTGCCTATCTCCTCCTCCGTTTCTGCCGGAAGCGAGCTTTCCAGCAGCTCCGAAAATGCAGGTTTCATAAGATCTATTCCAACTTTAAAAATAAGCATACTTACTATTATACAGGCGATTGGATCTAATACTCTCCATTTTTCGCCAAGGAACATTGCCCCTGCAATTCCAATAAATGTGCCTATAGATGAAAAGGCATCTGACCTGTGATGCCAAGCATTTGCTATAACAGCTTGGTTGTTCGTCCTTTTCCCCTCTCTATCCGTTATGCGGTACAACCACTCTTTTGTTATAATGGAAACAAGTGCTGCTGCAAGTGCTATGTAAGATGGCTTGTCTAATATGACCCCCTTTATAGAATCTATTACCTTGGTTATTCCATCATAGAAGAGCCCTATGGCAACAAACAGAAGCAAAAAACTTATAATAAGAGTTGCTAAAGTCTCAAACTTTCCATGCCCGTACTGGTGCCCTTCATCCCGTCCTTTTCCGGCAATTTTAACAAATACAATTACCACGAGGTCTGTAACAAAGTCAGAGAATGAATGTATGCCGTCTGCAATCATGGCAGAACTTCTGCCAAAAAATCCGGCAGCTATCTTTCCGCAGGAGAGGATAAAATTAACAAAGAATCCTATCCAGGTTATCCTTATAGCAGATTCTGTGCGTTGATTGTCACTTATAACTTTGTTATTGTCCATAATTTAAATTCAGATAAATTGGCTCCCTCATTAGTATGCTGCAAATGTAGCATATTTATTTCAAAAAACTTTTTTCCCAATTGGCTGTTCCTTTATTGTAGATTGCTAAAATGGTAAAAATATTAACTTGACTTTTAAAGCTGTGACTTACAGAATTATTAACAACAAAAAATTTTTATAGTATGAAACGATTATTTGTTTTCTCGTTGGTTATGATGTTTGCTCTTGGCGTTTATGCACAAGATGAAAAGGTTGTAGAGTTGCAGTACAGGCATGGACCGTATGTTACTGCCGGAATATGCGACAATTGGTTTGTTACTGTTGGCGGAGGAGCACAGGTCTATTTTGGTAGCCATGATTTTAAGAAAGGTTTCTGGAAACAGGCTGCGCCGGCAATTGATGTTGCTGTTGGTAAATGGTTTTTACCAACAATAGGAACAAGATTGGAATGGAGTGGAATTAAAGGAAAAAGCTTTGGACGAGGTCTTTATGCAGATGGTGCGCTTCCGGCAAAAGGGTATATAAAGCAAAAGTTTAACAGTTCTATTCTCCACATGGATTTCTTATGCAATCTTTCCAATGCTATTGGCGGTTATAGAACGGACAGATTTTGGAGTTTTATTCCGTATGTAGGTTTGGGATGGGCTCATTCGTGGAACTCAAAATATCGCAATAACCAGATTGCCGCAAATACGGGTGTCATTCATAATCTAAAACTTTGCAGTGTAATGGATGCAACCATAGATATGCGGGCAACAGCCTTAGGAAGGAGATACGACCTTTATGAAAATCCACGAGCTTTTGATTATTTCGTTACCGTAACAGCGGGAGTAACTTATAATTTCTGCGCAAGTGGATTCCGGCGAGCCAATGAACTTATAGTGGTTGAGGATTGTTCTAAATATGTAAATGAGATAAACGAGTTGAAAAGTATGGTTAAGCAGGCTAATGCTCATAGAGACAAATGTATGAAGCAGCTTGCTGCAGAAAAGGAGCGCAAACCTGTGGTAAAGGAGAAACATATTGTTGGCAATGTTGCAGTATTTTTTGCTATAAACAGCGCAGAGATTACTGAACAGGGGATGATTAACCTTGGATATATTGCGGAGATAATAAAGAAGACAGACAAGAAGTATATCTTGTATGCCTCTGCAGATAAAGAGACAGGAACAGCTGAGTATAACTATATGTTGTCTGAAAAACGCGGCGAAGCTGTCCTGAATGCTCTTGTGGATAATTATGGTGTTAATCCTTTGCAATTGGAGATAAAGGCTGTGGGTTCGTCTGAACAGATGTTTGACGGGGCTGCATGTAATAGGGTGGTAGTAATAGAGAACTAAGCTATCCTACTGCCGGTAGGTATAATATTAGGTCTTGGGTTCGAGCCCAAACGCAAAAAAGCAGGCTCATCGCCTGCTTTCTTGTGATCCGTTTGGGGCTCGAACTGCTCAGAGGCCTTCGCTTGGTGCAGTTGCTAACGCAACGCAATAGGTTGGGTTCTCGCCCAAACGCAAAAAAGCAGGCTCATCGCCTGCTTTCTTGTGATCCGTTTGGGGCTCGAACCCAAGACCCCAACATTAAAAGTGTTGTGCTCTACCAACTGAGCTAACGAATCATCCCGTTTGGGAGTGCAAATATATGGATTATTTTTCTTTTGTCAAATTTTTTTTTAGAGACAAAGTGGGTTATTTTTCTATCCTCACTATTCAGCCACTCTTTAATTTCTTTTCTTATTCTTAAGACCATACTGCCTGTAATGCTTATCGGTTGCGAAAGGATTTTTTTCGCCATTCTGTATGCGTTTGTGTAGTCTTTCATTTCAACATACAGTTTGAACAGCATATAGTTTGGCATTATCCTGCAAGGAACCATATCAGACGCCAATTTATACTGTTTTTCAGCCTCCCGATAAAGTTTCTGTTTTCGGCACAAATCTCCCAAGTCACAAATCATTGTTGAGGTTGTTATGCTATTTGCAGCAATGTCCGAGATAACTTTTGTTGCAACCTTAGGATCCAGGTCGTTGAAGGCCATCTTTGCAAAAAGAAGAGAAAAATCTTTATTACGTTTTATTATATCATAATTCCCGGATTGCAGTAGTACCATCATCTCCGTCTTGCAGCAATAGTCCCTCTGTATAAATCTTTTGCATATTGTATCATATATATGCTTATAATAAGATGAATAAAGAAGGATGCCAAACAATAGCATCAACGAAACGACAAAACAAGTTCTTGGTGCAATTAACCTGCATCCTCTGCTATTGCACGCGCAGCATCCATTATCTGAAATACCCAAAATTATCGGGAAGAGAATAACTATAGGAAAAATATCTGCCGTATACAGAAAGCAGGACGACACAAGCAACCATACAAGCAAAGGTTTGGCTATTAAACTTTTACCCTTAACAAGAACATAGCCTGCAATTGACATAAACAACAATAATCCAACTATGCCCTGTTCACAGGCAATATGAATGAACTCATTGAACGCCTGATAATGATTGTTGGCAACCAAAATGTATTTGGAGTTAGGATTGGCATTAAAACAAACTGCAAACCGAGTGCTGAATTGCGAACTTGTTTGCAAATTATGCCGAGGTGCAGCGTTTATTGTATCTTTATTAAAATATTCTGCCTGCCTGTACATATACTGCTTTCTAAAAGACTCTGTCCCGTTGCCGAAAACAGGAGCCTGTTCAAACAGTTCCATACTAACGCACCAGATAAGTAGCCTTGCATCCGCAGACTTAGCCCTTATGTAATAACTACCTGCTCCAGCGAATAGTAACAACGCCACACCGGCCACAATAATAGTGTTTTTACAGACTTTTGTAAAATGTCTAAACCTGTCTGTTTGAAGTAAAACCACAATGACTGCTGCTATCAATGCAATGAACGATGTTCTGGACTTACACAGACAAAGAGCTGCAAACAAGATAACTATGAATACAATCTGCATTATCTTAAATGACTTTTTAGCTGTTTTATAGCCTTGCTTAAACAGAATAATTGCAGAGACTATGCTTCCCGACAAATACACTGCAACATGCCCCGGATTGGCAAACGTGCCTGTAATATTAAAGTTCCCGTTGAGAGAATCGATGATTCCGCTGTGCTGTGCAAAAACAATTGCAGCCTGGATAAGGCCTCCCATAATTAACAGATACAACAACTTGGCTGCATTGGCTTTAGTGGTTAATCTTGCCGTAACATATAACATTACAATCAGACACCACCTTGTATAAAATAACGGCTCATGAGAGGTTTTATGCAGTACAAAAATGCCAAGCAGGTTGTACAGCAGGTATACACCAATGAGTATATCTATTTTTGATACGGTAATAACGCTTCTTCCGTTTTTTGAAAATATGGAAGAAATGGCGTATACCGTAAGGAACGCACTTAGTATGATTGCAGCTATAAAGTAACTGCTATATGATGTTAATCCTCTAAAGATGTAACCCGAAAGAGGGGCTGCCAATGCAATAACTGATATTGCACATAGCGGTATATTCTCTTTCGGGCTAGTGAATTGCATAATTATACTTATAGAATTGCTGAATTTTAATTATCAATTAAATCAGGCAATTTTACATGAACTTCATCCACAGGGAAGACATCATAGTCTTTCCCTACCAACCTTTCTCTTTTTTCATTCACTATATATTTTACCTTAGACTTTAGCAATTCTTCCAAAAGCTCTAACCTTTGAGGGGGTATTGACCTCATTGTAGGAACATTTTCAATATTTATGTCAACAACCTCTTCTATCCTTTTTGTATGTTTATTTGCGGTAAACTTAAATGTAAAGGTTCCTACTGAACTTGATGGACCTATTGCACTATTAGGGTTATACTCTGCATTTATGCTCTTTAGCTCCTCTTGTGTAAATGCCTCTTTTATAGCTTCTTTTACAGCTGCAACATCTTCTATTTTCATTACATTGCCAAAAACTGATAATCCACCCACCAATCTTCCTCTGTCATCCATAATAGTCCATTTCCTTTTAAGACTATTATTATTGTGAAGGAAAATTTTAGTACTATAAGGTGATATTTCCACAGAATAAGTGTACTTGTCTCCTTTCACCTCAGTTTTTCCGGTATAGTAATCTTTTTTATTTTGGGCATTAACAATCCCAAACAAAGAGATTGTAACAAGCGTAAGTAATAGAAATTTCTTCATAATATCAATTATTTAAAAAGGGCTTTAAAATCATCTACCTGTTTATAAAATGTCATTTCATCCAATATGAAATTTTCATAGTAACGACGACTCCTCTCAATAATAAATTGCCTGACTCGCTCAAATGTTTCTGCACAAGAATTATTCCAGAAAGGCATTATCTCCGTTTTCATTTTACCATATTCCACAAATTGATCGGTCAATTCAGGATAGTCAATGAAACAAAGGTATTCAGCAATGGTTGAGATCGCTTCTGAGTTCATGTTTAAATCCAATTTAACAGACGGATACATTATCTTGTACCATATATGAGTAAATTCATGTAATATTTCACCCAATCTGAACGTGGCATTTTCATAAAAGGTTATCCTTACGTATTTTAATTTTCCGCTCGTTTTTCCTACACCTGCTCGCGTATCATATGCCGTAAACTGGGTTGGGTTACTTTCAAAAATTACGGGAATATTCCGGCTTCTGATATACTCCATTATTTTAGATGAATTCCCACCAATTGCAAGCAATGAAAGAGTGGGTTCTACTGCCGCCATTGTTTCCTCGGAATCGTACTTCACGCACGGAATAATGTTTGACACATGGTAACCGACTGTATCAATCGGATTGGGTGGTTCTTCCGGATCCGGTGTTGGAGTGTTATCACCTCCTCCTCTGTTATCGCTTTCGCCTTGGCAACGGCCGTTACAATATGGTGAACCGCAATATTCACAATTGTACTCTTGTCCGGAGCATTCGCATGGTTCCTTACCACATAAAGGACACGGATTATTTCCGCAGACGCAATGTCCTTTTAGCATTCCGCACTTATCACAGTATACATATTCACCTGTTACGGTTACATTTTCCAGCCAATTAGGACAGTCACACATGTAATCAACCAACACCTTGTAACAGAATGGGCACAACTCTATTGATTCTCCCGTTTCATACGATCCGCCTTTGGTCAATGGCATACTTTGTCCTACAATAAATCCAAAGATATTAGTATCCACAGAGCCTCTTTTCTCATGACTCTTTAATTTGACGAAGAACCTGTTCCCATTGCGGTAGTAGAACGTTTCAAGAATATCTCCCTCTACATTGGAGATAATCACATAACCGTTAAAACCTTTTCTGCTGCCCAAATATGTCCATGGGTTGTTATTTCTCTCTGCCGGAGGGGCAGAGCTTCCTATTATTGTGGCTACAAAATAATTGAAGTTGCCAGACTTTTTTGACTTTCTTATTACGAGATTAGATTGTACTCTCACATTCTCTGACACAAAGCGGTGTTTGCCATCTTGTGGGTAGAATATTGCAGCCCTCATGGCAAAGTCTCTTGAAAGAGGAATCTCCAAAGTAGTGAATCTGTCATTCTCTGCAGAGATAAACTTGTCCCATGCAGGCACAAGATTCCCTCCTGAGAAAATATCATCTGTCTTTGTTTCCGGTGGTATCAACAACTGCGGCATGCTCAAATCCGTGGCATTCTCCTCAAAATAGGCACGCGCCTCTTCAACAGCCGGATTGAGACAACGTTTGTCTCCGTCAAACCATTCATGAGAGCAGGAGTGGAACGCAAGGATTGCCATAAGGCAAAGGATGTGTAAGAGTCCTTTTTTTATGTTCAGTTTCATAAAATATATATTTTGCGGTTAATAATTGTCTCCCTGCCAACATTTGTAATGCTACAAAATATCCTGTTAATTTACAAATATTTAGAAGACTATTTACCTCCTTAATATAAAATCATGGCCTTCTTTATGAGAACATAAAATTATAATATTCTTTTCATCTGATAATTTAATGGAAAACACAATTGTATCATTTTTATTTTGTTTATCATAAAACGGATTCTTTACAACAATGTATTTACCCTTTGCATTTGTTAGCTTACTTAAATCAAAGTGGCTGTCTGGCAAATCAGATAAATAATAGCAGGACCTATATATCTCTTCCGTTGTAATTCCGTTAGAGTTGTTTTTCTGTAAAAGAGATATGCATCCATTTTTTGAAAAGGTTACAATAGTAACTAAAGATTCGTCTACCCTCCATTCCCCAAGCAAGTTGTTGTTATTTACATACGAGGCATTTACATTATTACATGGATGAATGTGAGAGCCAATGAGTATAGGCATTTTAGTATTTGTCTTGGATGTGTCTTCTTTCATTATTATTTTGGCCGGGGTATCATAAAACCGTGATTTAAATACGAAAGTACGTTCATTTTCATTGCTACCTCCTTTTTCAAGCATTATACAGATGGGTTTCCCGTTTGCAACATCTTCACTATTAGACATGATTATATATTTTCCACGTTTATTTGACATTTTTTCAGTATCAAATGTATCATCTATTGTATCTGATAAATAAAATAAACTTAAAAAAAGAGTTTTACTGACGGATGTTATGGTGTTGCGCCTACTTCCCGAAAGTATTAAATTATTTTCGGTAAAAGATAGATAGAAGTCAATATCCTCAACCTCAACACCATCTATAGATTTCCAAATCCATTTACCTTTTATAGTTTCTATGGTTATATTTTCTACATCTTTTTGCATTATGTTCTCCGGACATTGATAATCAACTTCAATAGTGTTTGCAGACATGAAAGTCGTACACACTAAAATAAATAATAAAACTGTAAAATAATTTGGTTTCATGCTATCAGAATTTTTAATTTCAAAATAATAATTAAAAATTTGTGAGAGTCTGATAGCCGTTCACTACCGTTCTCTCTCACAATGAAAATCTTTGATATTTCAACTTGGACGAATTGATTTCAAAGATTTTCATGTCCAGTTTCATAAATCATTTGCCTCCATTATAGTTAGGGTTTATATCTGTTATAACAGCTTTGTCTATAGTATCAATATCGCCTTCGTAAGCCTCTCTTAAGTCGCCGGTGTATGGATCCATGTAGATTAATTTTCCATCTGGATAATAACCTATTATTACTATACAGTGACCATAATTGTTACCATTTTCATCTTTACCGGCTATAAAATACTCAATTATAGGGTAGCCTGCATCTAACGCATTCGTGTATCCATTAAATTCAATTGTGTTAAATACATAGCTTACAAATGGTAAAAATTTTGTACTCTCTATACCTCCAATAAATGCATTAGACCACTCTACATTATACAGCTCACTGTATGTACCCAATAAACTAAATCTACTTATCTCGTGGTTCAAGTATGAACTGATATATTCCATGCTGCAAAAAACACATAAAGAAGTGCCATCACCTTGTGGAGTCATTTCATAAAAACTGGATGGAACAATAATCCTGTAACCTTTCTTTCGCTTAAATTTTTCTCCTAATATTTTTTTACTTGGATGTTCTCCTGTGTTATTTCCATGCCCCCCTCCGTCGCCTGTATGTTGACACTCTCCACTGCAATAGGTACTACCACATAGGGGACAGGCTCCGTCATTTGGATTTTCAGGACCGGGATCCGGTGTTGGTGTCGGTTCTGGTTGACATGTGCATGATTCCACAAGTTTGCCACATCCTCGGCAGAAAAAATACGCTTCACCTCCTCCTATCTCTTGTGGCTCAGCCCCGCATATAGCACATACTCCACTGTCAAAATCTGTCAGGGAATGACAGTGGTAACAATATGAATCCCCATCTTCCCCCGATTGATGTCCGCCACCGCCCTTTGTTGCTATGCTTGTCTCTGTAAATGAAAATCCTACCGATACCTGCAGGTGCTTGTTGGCTTTCTTCTCTTCTGCCGTATAATGGCCAATATGCATCTTAAATCGCTTGCCTCCCATGTAATAGAATACCTCTTCACACTTACCGGCTTCATTGGAGATGAGCATAAAGCCTCTGAATTTGGTTCTGTCTCCTGTAAATAAATATGGGTTTGCATTCTTGTCCTTTGATATTCCAACTACAGTTGTGATGAATCTGCGCATTTTGCCGGTCGCGTTATACTTCTGTATTACCAAATGTGATTCTACCTTTACATCATCTGCAGTACCCTCTTTCAACCCGAATAATGTTGTTGTTAAAGCTGCCCCTAACCTGTTAGGTTCCAATATTGGAATCATCACAACCTCTGAGTTAGGCGTTGTTCCATGTTTGGCGTTTTTCCACTGCGGAACAATATTGTCATCTGCTTTTGTTGGAGTACGGGAATATACAAGTTCATTATACCTTAGATCCGTTGCATTGTTTTCAAAGTATGCACGAGCCTCGTCTACTGAAAAATCTAAATTGCGTTTGTCTCCGTCAAACCTTTCATGAGAGCAGGAGTGGAACGCAAGGATTGCCATAAGGCAAAGAATGTGTAAGAGCCCTTTTTTCATAAAAAATGTTTTTTTAGGTTCATTAGTAATGTTCTTTTCTTATATCATTAGGGTAGCAATATGTAACACTTGTCACATAATTCATGCGCTTTCCTGCTTTTGTGCGCCTGAATTTGAGCCGTTTTTTTATTTCCAGCTCAATTTTCCGGTAATAATAGACCGGTATTTTAGAGAAATAATCATCTTTGGAAAAATGAAATAGCACACCATCGACTCTACCGGAACTGCTGTTGATATAAAGTTCTATCATAAAATATTCATCACCGATATTTTTGAGTTGCTCATCTGTAAACGTCTTCTGCACCACACGCTTTATCCATGGCTTGTGGAATGGGGTTTTAAGCTCATATGTAAGAAATTCAGGAACTTCACCTGTATCCATATATATCTTTTGTATGTTAACCCATTTGTTATCTGCATTGTATAATTCGACAAAGCCTGCGCCGGACTTACTTTTGTAGGCATATCCATCCTCATAAAATGTCTTACTCTCATTATAATAATTTATATCTGCACTGTTTTCCTGCGAGTATGCATACAAGCTACAGCTTATAATCGTGAATATTAACAATAATCGTTTCATCATAAAGCAATACAAAAAAATTAACAATTTGCAGCTTTTGTCTTAGCATTTCTTTTTGCGGTGAAGTATTCAAAAAACTGTGCGAAATGGTCGTTATTAACTTATAAAAACCTAATTTTAGAGCAAATGTTAATTATTTTTTAACCATTTATTGCAAATATAGTTTAATTTTTTAACTAAACAAGTAAATTTAGCTAAAATAAAGCAGAGCCTGATTATACAGAATACACCTAATCTTACAGCACCTGCACGTGCAACAACCGCTATCTTAAATACCCAAAATTATCGGGAAGAGAATGGCTATAGAAAAAGTATCTACCGTTAATCCTCTAAAGACGTAACCCGAAAGAGGGGATGCCAATGCAATAATCGATATTGCATATAGCGGTATATTCTCTTTCGGGTTACAGTGCTTCATGGCTGAATATCTTATTCTTTAGAACACTCCCAAAATACAAAACCGTAATCTTCAAATGGTATTGTGAGGTAACCGTTCTTTATCACATCCTCGTATGGTTCCTTTAGGGGTTTTAAAGAATACATAGCTAAACATGAATTATCATATATTTCCAATAAAGATCCATCCGAACATTTGACAATCCTTTTCACAGCAGCTGTATTCACACCATTCTTTAAGGTAATGAGATATTTGCCTCTTTCATTTCCTATCTTTGTAGTGTCAAACTGCAAATCAGGTGTGTCAGATAAATAATAATAGTTTTCTTCTCTGTAATTAGGGTTTTTGTACTGGTTTTCACTACTCACATCCAATTGATATTTGCCATTTTTGTAAAAAGTATATATCCAATATCCACCTGAACCACATATCTTAGTGTAAAGAGATAACCAATGGTGTTTAGTCAGATCTTCTAAAGTACAGTTTTTTGCATCAAACACTACCGGTATCCGTTTTGAAAAAATCTTATCCAAAGAATCCGCGCTTACTCTCTCTGAATAATAGTTTATAGGGTCGCCTATTATTGTTTGAGCATTACCACTTTTGACCATGATAAATGCAATAGCAAATACTATGACGATTAGTACTTTTCTCATATTCTGCGTAATATTTAATATTTATTTCCTGTAATTACATAAACATAATTCCCTTTTATAATATTTTTTTCACACTCTTTTAATGAGGAGGATTCAGGATCCATATAGATTAATGTACCATCCGGATAATATCCTACTATAACTATATTGTCATCTGCTTTTGTTGGAGTACTGGAATAAACAAGTTCGTTGTACCTCAGATCCGTTGCATTGTTTTCAAAGTATGCACGAGCCTCGTCTACTGAAAAATCTAAATTGCGTTTGTCTCTGCTAAACCTTTCATGAGAGCAGGAGTGGAACGCAAGGATTGCCATAAGGCAAAGAATGTGTAAGAGTCCTTTTTTCATACTATCAAAATTTTTAATTTAAAAAATAATAATTAAAAATTTGTGAGAGTCTGATAGCCGTTCACTATCGTTCTCTCTCACGATGAAAATCTTTGATATCAAGCCTTGGACGAATTAATTTCAAAGATTTTCATGTTCGGTTTCATAAAAATGATTTTTAAATGTAAATAATCTGGACACTGTGCCGAAATGGGACAACGGATACTACCGGCACTTTCTAATGATACTATTGCAAAGATAAAAATTATTATTGCAATAGCCAACGCCCTCAATTAAGTTTATAGTTCATAGTTAAGAGTTTATAGTAAATTGTAAAGTCTAAAAGATGGTTATTCCCAACTTTACCACTATTAACATTAAAGCTGACTATAAACAATAAACTCTCAACTATTAACTTTTATTCAGCTCTCTATACATTTTTTACACTAAAACAGCCAACGCCAAAGCCAACGCCAAAGCCAACGCCAAAGCCGGACATGTATGTAATTTGTTAAATTATTTGGCAATTTGTATCTGTAATTACACAGCATACAGAAATTGTAATTAAATTTGCTGTGGGTGCTTTGCCTGCGCTTGAATGATTGTCGGGAAGCAAGGCGCGGTAAATGTGAAATTTATGTAACTAACTTATTTATAATTAATAACACTTTCTTATGAAACAAAAATCAAAAGAGAAACCAGCAAAGATGGGTGCAAGACTTTTGTGCGGTGTGGCGGCAATGACCTTTACAGTTGCTTCTGCTTTCACTGTGGCAAATGCTCAGGAGAATCCGTTGTGGATGAGACATTCGGCGATATCGCCCGATGGTTCTACTATAGCCTTTACTTATAAGGGTGATATATTCACTGTTCCGGTTACCGGAGGAAAGGCTGTTCAGGTAACTACAAGCCCCGATTATGACAGCAATCCTATCTGGAGTCCGAATGGCAAAAAGATTGTTTTCAGCTCAGACAGATATGGCACGGATGATATCTTCATTGTTGATGCACAGGGCGGAGCTCCAACAAGGCTTACAACGTACGCTGCAGGAGCAGAGACCCCAATAGCATTCCTTAATGATACAACTGTACTCTTTTCTGCAAATATTCTTCCGGATGTAAACAGCCGTCAGTTCCCAGGTGGTACCTTCAGCCAGGTATATACTGTTAAGACAAGGCCAAATGTGAGACCTGTGATGTTTTCATCACTACCAATGGAGAACATTTGTGTAAGCAAAGATGGCAAGAGTCTGTTGTACACAGATAAAAAGGGTTATGAGGACCAGTATAGAAAGCACCATACCTCATCTATTGCGAGGGATGTCTGGCAGGCAACCGCCAATGATAATTTAGGTGAGCTCTCTACAAAGTTGAGTGATGCGGCAAAAGAGTTCAACTACTCTAAACTTACCACCTTTAAGGGTGAGGACAGGAATGCCGTTTATGCTCCGGATGGAAAGATCGTTTACTATCTTAGCGAGGAGGATGGAACGTTTAACATTTGGAGAGCAGATCTAAACGGTAATACGCTTGCCGGCAAACAGCAGATTACCAAATATAAAGGCAATCCTGTAAGATTCCTTACCATTGCAAACAACGGCACATTGTGCTTTGGCTATGACGGTGAGATTTACATAATGACTAATGGTGCGCAACCAAAGAGGGTACCTGTAAGCATCGTTGCCGATGATCTTGGAAGCAGAAACCAAAAGGTTCAGATGAATACCGCTGCTGCTTCAATTGGTGCTGTGAGCAAAGACGGCAAACAGATTGCCTTTATCTACAGGGGAGATGTTTATGTTACATCTGTGGATTATGCAACAACAAAGCAGATTACCAATACCCCTGAGCAGGAGCGTAATGTAGATTTTGCACCGGATGGTCGCTCTGTTGTATATAGCTCAGAGAGAGACGGTTTGTGGCAGATTTACAAGACAAGCATTGTTAACGACAACGAGAAGCTGTTCCCATACGCTACAGAGCTTAAGGAGGAGAGGGTGACAAAGACAAACAATGTATCGTTCAATCCAAAATACAGCCCCAATGGCAAGGAGATAGCATTCTTGGAGAACCGTACAACCATAAAGGTCATAGATCTTAAGAGCGGTAAGGACAGGGTTGTAATGGATGGCAAATATGAGTATTCATACAGCGACGGTGACCAATCTTTTGAGTGGAGTCCGGATGGCAAATGGATCCTATCAAACTTTATTGGCAATGGCGGATGGAACAGCAAGGATGTTGTGCTTTTGGATGCATCCGGCAACGGCAAAATGGTTAATCTTACCAATAGCGGTTACACAGATGTAAATGCAGAGTGGGTGCTTGGCGGAAAGGCAATGATGTGGTACTCAGACAGAGCCGGCTACAGAAGCCACGGCAGCTGGGGTGCAGAGGATGATATCTATCTTATGTTCTTTGACCTTGATGCTTACGAGCGTTTCAATATGTCCAAGGAGGAGCTTGCACTGTTAGAGGAGCAGGAGAAGGCGGATAAAGAGAAGGCAGACAAGGATAAGAAGGAGAAAGCGGAGAAGGATGCCAAGGGAAAGAAAAGTAAGAAAGATACCAAGCTTCCCGACAAAGATTCAGATAAAAAGGACGACGAGGTAAAGCCTTTGGAGTTGGATCTTGAGAATGCCGAGTACAGAATAGTAAGACTTACAAACAATTCGTCTAAACTTGCGGGCGCCGTTATGAGCCCTAAGGGAGACAAACTATATTATCTAACAAGTTTCGAAGGCCCTGCAGATTTGTGGGTTAAGGATTTGAGAGAGGGGAGTACAAAGATTTTGGTTAAGGGTGCCGGATACGGTTCTATGTTTATGAGCAAAGATGGCAAAACCATCTATATGGGTGGCAGAACAGGATTCAAGAAGATAGATGTGTCAAACGGATCATCCAAGAATATCCCTTGCGAATTTACATACGAGTACAAACCTCAGGGAGAAAGAGCTTATATGTACGACCATGTATGGAGACAGGTTAAGGAGAAATTCTACAAGAAAGATCTTCACGGTGTGGATTGGGAGGCTTACAGGACAACCTATAATAAGTTCCTTCCATACATTAACAATGATAAAGACTTTGCGTTCATGCTTAGCGAGCTTCTTGGAGAGCTTAACGCATCTCACACAGGAGCGCGTTACCGTGGATCAAAGAGATTTATGGCAACAGCATCTTTGGGTGTATTCTACGATGAAGACTATAAAGGAGACGGCCTTAAAATTAAGGAAATTATAAGGAGAAGTCCTTTGGATCTCATAAAGACTCAGGTTAAAAACGGAGATATTATAGAGAAGATAGATGGCGTAGCTGTCAGGGCCGGAGAAGATTACTTCCCGTTGCTTGAGGGCAAGGCCGGTAAAAAGGTTCTTTTGAGTATCTACTCACCTGCAACAAAAACACGCTTTACACAACAGGTTAAGGCTATTAATGCAGGTGCATTGAACTCGCTTCTTTATGACAGATGGGTAAACACCAATAAGAAGGAGGTTGAGCTTGCAACCAACGGTAAGATAGGCTATATACATATAGAGGGTATGGACTCACCAAGCTTTAGGGTTCTATACAGAGAGCTGTTAGGCCGTTACAGAGATTGCGAGTCTGTTATTATAGATACAAGACATAACGGTGGCGGATGGCTTCATGATGATGTGGTGACATTATTGAGTGCAAGACAGTACACCAAATTTGTACCAAGAGACCAGTTTATTGGCAAGGATCCGTATAACAAGTGGACAAAACCTTCTTGTATGCTTGTGTGTGAGGACAACTACAGTAATGCCCATGGAACGCCATGGCTTTACAAAGAGATGAAGGTTGGCAAACTTGTTGGCGCTCCGGTACCTGGAACAATGACAGCTGTATGGTGGGAAACCCTAATGACAGGTACTGTTGTCTTTGGTATACCTCAGGTAGGTTGTGTGGACAATAACGGAGATTACCTTGAGAACAAGGAGCTGGAGCCTGATGTTTATGTGCTTAACCCTGCTGCAGATGTGATGAATGGCAAAGATGCGCAGTTGAAGGCGGCTATTGAACTTATGCTTAAAGGGGGAAAATAAGGCCGAATAAAAGTTAATAGTTGAGAGTTTATAGTTTATAGAGAAATGCGTTGGCGTTAGCCTTAATTTAGTTTATAGTGTAAAGAGAGTAAAGAAAGTAAAGAATGTATAGAAGGTAAAGATAGAAGCTAAAACCAAAGTCAAAGCAAATATAAGCTAAAGCCAAAGCAAATAAAAAGGTGGTGAACAGATTCTTTCTGTCTGCCACCTTTTTTAGATGAACCGTGTTGTTGCAATTTGTGCGAAAATATCGAAAATATCTCTATATTTGTGGCTGAATTTGGTGTCCGCAATTCAGCTTCATGAATTGGGATGAAAAGGGAATCATGTGAAAATCATGAGCAGACACCGCTGCTGTAAGTCCAGGCAAAAATCTTTGATAATCACAGCCACTGTTTGTTATGAATAGGAAGGCATCAAGGAGGGGCGAGCCAGAAGACCTGCCAAGTTCATTTGAATGTTAAGCTTTCGGGTAATAAGGCTTGCATAAACTGCATGTGCATCATTGAAACAGAGAGAACCATGTTTTATATGGCTGCCGGTTACTAGCTCTATTCCCAACTAAAAATTTAGTGATGAAAAGAATACTATTATTTTTCTTTTTCCTTTTGATTGCATCTGTATCTGTTTTTGCACAGACAAAATTTTTGGTATCCGGAACGGTGACGGATAGCAGGGGGGAGCCTGTGATTGATGCTGCCGTTTCAATCAAGAGTGCCGGAAAAGGTGTGTACACAGATGTAAATGGACACTATGCGTTGTCTGCCTTTGCGGGCAGGAAGTTGCTCGTTGTTTCAATGGTAGGCTTTGAATCGTTTGAACAGGAGATAGATATACACTCCAATTACAAATTGGATATTGTTTTAAAGGAGAGTTCTGTTGGACTTGAAAATGTGGTTGTCTATGGAAAAAGCAGGTCTCAGCAGTTAAAGGAGGGGGCATACGCTGTTAATGCTCTAAATGTTAAGTCTTTGGCCAATACAACTCAGAGCCTGAATACAATAATCAATAAAACCACAGGTGTGAGGGTACGTGAGGAGGGGGGCGTTGGCTCCGATTTTGATCTCTCTATAAACGGTATGTCTGGTAATTCAATCCGTTATTTCTTGGACGGTATGCCGTTGGATTCAAAGGGAACAGGTGTAACTTTGGCTAACCTGCCTACAAATATTATTAACAGAATAGAGATTTACAAGGGGGTCATTCCTGCATATCTTGGGGTTGATGCATTGGGAGGTGCCATAAATATTATTACTAATCAGGAGAAGAGAAACTTTTTGGATGCGTCATACAGCATAGGTTCATTTCATACACATCAATTTAATTTTAATGCTCAATATATAACACCTAAAACAGGAATTATAGTTAAACCGGTGGTTGGAATAAATTATTCCAAAAACGATTATAAGATGAAGGATGTTCAGGTGAGGAGTGAGGACAAAACAGATTTTATTACAAAGGATTGCAAAAGATTCCATGACGATTATCTCTCTCTCTTCGGACAGCTTGAAGTTGGTGTGACAGATAAAAAATGGGCAGATGCATTCTTTGTTTCAGGCTCGTTTTCTAAAATAGACAAGGAGTTGCAGACAGGTGCAACCCAATCTTGGGTATATGGCATGGCGGAAAGGAATACCAAATCTGCCAATATCTCCGCCCGTTACAATAAGTCAAATTTTCTACTGAATAATTTGGATTTCAGTGCCTCATTGTCTCAGACATGGGATCATTCGCAGATAATAGACACCACATACCGCAAATATTATTGGGACGGTTCATATATAGACGGTTCATACAGCGAGATTAGAAGGAGAGGGCGTTCGTGGCGTCATTACAAGCGTCCTATGACAATAGGACGCGCTAATTTTGACTACAGATTCGGCGATTCTCATTCGTTGAATCTCAATTATCTGTTAAATCGTGCCGGAAACAGACAGCACGATGCAGTAGATGATGATTATGTTCCAACTAATGATATTTTAGTGAAGCATGTACTGGGTCTGTCATATAATCAGACTCTTTTTAATGAGAGGATGAACAATGTGTTTTTTGTAAAGGATTATATAAATCATCTTAAAGTAGGCCAGACAGAGTTACCATCTATTACAGGGGCAGGTAGCATAAAGAGATCCAACACAGAAAATCATTTTGGATACGGTATAGGGTCCCGTTTTGTGTTTATTCCGGGTATTGCTTTGAAAGCCTCATACGAACACAGTGTTAGGCTTCCTATTTCAAGGGAGTTGTTGGGTAACGGATCAACCATTTATCCCAATGTTGCTCTAAGACCGGAGTCAAGCGAGAATTTCAACTTGGGGGTGTTTGGAACAGTATCGCTTACATCCAATAGCAGTATTAATTATGAGATGACCGGTTTTGTACGTTTGGTTGATGACTATATAAAAGCTACGGTATTGGATCAGGAGGGGATGATGCAGTATGAGAATGTTGCTGCCGTCCATATAAAGGGTGTTGAAGGGGAGATCAGCTACGATTGGGCAGATAAACTGCACCTTATGGCAAATGTTAGTTATCAGGATTCAAGAGACCGGCAGAAGTATCTTAAGAGCGGCGGTCTCTCTGCAACATACAACAATCGCACACCAAACAAGCCATGGACGTTTGTTAACGGAGAAGCCTCATATACATTTCATAATGTGGTTTTGAGTGGTAGCAGATTGAAGTTTACATACGATTATCAATGGGTGCATTGGTTCTATCTTACATGGGAGGCATACGGTTCTGCCAAGACAAAACCGCGTATCCCAAGCCAGAATATATCAAATGTTTCGTTGCTCTATTCCTGGAACGAAGGGCGTTATAACTTGTCATTTGAGTGCACAAATCTTTTTGACAAGCTAACATACGACAACTATATGCTGCAGAAGCCGGGACGTGCTTTTTTTGCAAAATTCAGAATATTCATAAACTAAAATTATACTAAAAATTGAGATGAAAAAATTCAGATTAATTTTAATGGCTCTTGCAGCCTTTGTGTCAATCAATTTGTCAACAGCTTGTTCTAAGGATGATAACAAAAAAGATGTTCCTCCTACCCCGGAAGAGGTAGCCAAGCATCAGTATGAACTGTATGTCTGCCCTGTAAAACATGGCGGAATGAGCATGAACAAGAACGGTACATTTGTAAGAAAGGTAAATGCTCTTACAGCAGACCAACCCATGGTTGAATTTAAAGGTAAAGGTCTTGAGATTACCAACAAGTATACTATGGAGAGTATTACAAAGGGGAAATATCATTATCAGATTCCTGAATCCGGTGATAGATTTGTGAAATTTGAGATTAAGGTAGATGCTACCGGTAATGAGGTTGCCGAGCTTGTAAGTGAGAAACCATTTGTAAAGAATACCTATTTTGCCCGTAAGTATACTCATGCATGGATAGATAATGGAGCAACCCTTATAATTGTTGGTACAGACGCAGACAATAAGGTGGTATCTTGGTCAAAATTGAGAGAAAGCGATATGTCTGTAATAAGTGAAGGAACATTGGATATCGCTATTCCGGAAGGATTTAAGTGCCTGTCTACATCGGGGCTTCTTACCTATAGAGAGAAATCCAATGACCTTATCTATTTCTATATAACCAAGAACGATTCGGGTAGAAAAGCCGATGCGACAAAATCGAGGTTACATGCAGCACTGATAGACCCTGTTACAATGACTATCAAATCAGACAACATTGCTCCAACCACACTTGCAACAGAATCTGCCGCCAGTGCATACGGAGAGTTGATGCAGAATACAATAATGTATGACGAGAACGGTGATCTCTATTTGGCAGGACTATATGAGGCAGATAAGGCTGAGTACGGTTCATTGTTGCGCATAAAAGCCGGTTCGGCAGAGTTTGATGCTTCATATAACGGCTTTAACAATCCTGAGGGTAAGCTACTTACAATTCAGTATTTGTCTAATGGAAAAGTTTTGGCATATTCAAGAGATAATAGTTTGGGAACAAGCATAGACAGCCCAAGTCACTTCTATACTATCATCAATTTGAGCACGGGAAGCAGGGAGAGAGTAAAATACAACGGTACAGATCTTCCATATTGCAGCGGCCGTTTCTCTCAGCGCACTGCAGTTGCAGATGGCAAAGCATATATTGGAGTGGCAGACAAGGATAATCTTACAGCCGGCGTATATGTCTATGACATTGCAAGCGGCAAGGTTGAAAAAGGTGTAGAGTTACAGGGCGGTTTCTGCTTTGACATCATTAGAGTGGTTGATGCGGAATAGGCGTGTCTGAACTGATTATTCTAAAATAATGATTTTGGACTATTAATGAAACCGCAGCTACTGATAGGCGCACTTAATTCCGGAAGCGGAAAGACAACTTTTACAATGGGGCTCCTGCGATCTTTGCAAAAGCAAGGGTTGCAGGTGCAACCATTTAAATGCGGCCCCGATTACATAGACACAAAGTTTCATTCCGTGGCAACCGGGAATGAATCTGTTAATTTGGATACATGGTTGGCTTCTAAAGAACATGTATCTAAAATTTACAGAAAGTATGGCAATCCGGCAGATGTTTGTGTCATAGAGGGGGTTATGGGACTGTTTGACGGTTATAAAAAGATGAAGGGTAGTAGTGCGGAGATTGCCATGTTGTTAGACATTCCTGTTGTTTTGATTATAAATGCCCGTTCTACAGCATATACTGTTGCTGCCCAGATATATGGGGCGAAACATTTTTGTCTTGGATTAAAACTTGCCGGTGTAGTGTTCAACTATGTTGCTTCAGAGAGCCATTTCTCATTTCTCAAGGATGCCTGCAGTGATGCCGGCGTTGAGTGTTTTGGGTATATTCCAAAATCTGATAGTTTGGAGATTCCTTCCCGACATCTTGGCCTTTCCATAGAGATAGAGGAGGCTATGAACCGGCAGATAGACCGTGCGGCTGATTTGGTGAGCAGGTTTGTTGACATAGCGAGAATGTTAGAGCGTTGCAACTCTTATATGGCAGATGCAGATACTGCAGACACTATTGAAAGTGAAAGCAATACTTCACATAAAGATATTACAATTGCTGTAGCCAAAGATGCTGCTTTCAACTTTATTTATAGAGAAAATATTGCCCGATTAGAAAGAATTGGCAAAGTTTTATTCTTTAGTCCTTTGAAAGGAGACCGTTTACCTCATGCAGATTTAGTATATTTGCCGGGAGGTTATCCGGAGCTGTTTGCAGAGCAACTGCAGCAACAGCATGAACTGATTGAAGATATAAAGGATTTTGCCGAAAATGACGGAAAAATCTTTGCAGAATGTGGGGGAATGATATTTCTTTCAAGGGGTATTGCAGATGCAATCGGCGGAAATATACATCGTTTCTGCGGGGTTCTGCCGTTTGAGTGTACTATGAAGAATGCTCATCTTCATTTGGGTTACAGGGAGGTAATTGATTGGAACGGCAGACATTGGAGAGGGCACGAGTTTCATTATTCCAATATAGCTGATAATGTAAACTTTCCTGCATCTGCTGCCAAGCAGTACAATAGAAGCGGGGCTGAAGTCGCTACATCTCTGTTCAGATATAAGAATGTTATTGCCGGGTATACCCATTTTTATTGGGCAGAGGAGGATATTTTAAAATTGTGGGAATAGTACAAATGAAACTGTTAAAATTAATTGCATTGGCCGTAGCCGCTTCTGTTTTTGTATTGTCATCATGTAATAATGGAAGACAGGTAGCAGGCGGTAATACGGCAGAGACAAATAAAAAAGATATTAGTGCTTCAACTGCAGAGAGGATAACTCCTCTGTATGCGCAAGGTTTTAAGGTTACATATACAGATAACGGCTGTCTGTTGGAGATACAGGATCCTCAACGTGAGGAGAGCCAAGTATTTAAATATTTTTTGATTGACAAGGGGGCAAAAGTTGAGGCTCCTAACGGCTATGTGAAATTGGAGGTGCCTGTAAAAAGCGTAATCTGCATGACATCTCTCCAGCTTTCAAGCTTCATAAAGTTGGATGAGTTGGATAAGGTTGTTGGTGTAACAAGTACAAGGCATCTGTTCAATGAAGAGATCAACCGCAGATTGAAGGAGGGGCTTACACACAAGATTGGAATTGAGGGAAATTTTGATAATGAGGTGATTATGGGTGTCAATCCCGATGTTATACTTATCTCACCATTCAAACGTGGCGGTTATGATGCTCTTAAGGATGTTGGTATTCCGCTTATTCCTCATTTGGGATATAAGGAGATGACTCCGCTCGGACAGGCTGAATGGATTAAGTTTGTTGGTCTTATCATTGGTGAAACAGAGAAGGCCAATCGTCTGTTTTCCGAGATTGAAAGCAGGTATAATGAGCTTAAAAAGTTAACGGAAACTGTAACAGACCGCCCTGTGGTATTCAGTGGCGAACTAAGGGGCGGAAATTGGTATGCGGTTGGTGGAAAGAGTTTTCTTGCACAGCTTTTTAAAGATGCAGGAGCAGACTATTTCCTAAAGGATGACGAACATTCCGGTGGAGTTACATTAGATTTTGAGACTGTATACAGCCAAGCCTCAAAGGCAAAGTACTGGAGGATTGTAAACAGTTATAATGGAACATTTTCATACGATGCTTTGAAGGATGAGGATGCCCGGTATGTGGATTTTGATGCTTTTAAGAATAAAGGGGTGGTTTACTGCAATATGCGTGAAGTTCCTTTCTATGAGAGCATGCCAACGCATCCGGAGGTTGTCCTGTCTGACTTGATTAAAATCTTTCATCCGCAATTGTTGCATAGTGATTATGAACCTGTTTTCTATAGACTGTTGAAATGAGAAGGTCTGTTACGCTGTCTATGCTGCTGCTTGTTGCAGCTATATTTATACTGTTCTTCTTGAATCTTCTGTTGGGCTCAGTTGAGATTCCGGTAAGGTCTGTATGGAATATAATTACAGGAGATAACGGCGAATCTGAAATCTGGCGGAATATTGTGCTTAAGTCACGTGTGCCGCAATCGCTTACAGCGTTGGTGGCAGGTGCGGGACTTGCTGTAAGCGGACTTCAGATGCAGACTGTTTTCCGTAACCCTTTGGCCGGGCCCTCTGTGTTGGGTATCAGCTCCGGTGCCAGTTTGGGGGTGGCATTTGTGGTGCTTTTGTCGGGAAGCATAGGCGGTGTGGCATTAAGCTCCTTAGGCTTTTTTGGCGAGCTTGCGTTGACTGTTGCCGCCATTGCAGGTGCTCTTTCCGTAATGGCACTGATTGTTTTTGTTTCGCAGAAGGTTAAGGGAAATGTGACGCTGCTCATAATTGGTGTTATGATAGGGTATGTGGCAAATGCCGTGATAGGGGTACTCAAGTTCTTTAGCGTGGAGGAGGATATACGTGCGTACGTAATCTGGGGACTTGGCAGTTTTGCAAGGGTTTCTGGAAATCAGGTGGTCGTTTTTGTCTGTATTATGGCTGTGTTACTGCCGCTCTCTTTTCTTCTTATAAAAACTCTTAATCTATTGCTGTTGGGAGATGCCTACGCTCGTAATCTTGGATTGAATATAAAGCGTGCAAGACTGTTTGTTATAACATGTTCCGGGGTTTTGGTTGCAATAGTTACTGCATATTGCGGACCTATTACATTTTTGGGATTGGCTGTGCCTCACCTTTGCAGGGGAATATTCCGCAGTTCGGATCATAGGGTTCTTATGCCTGCGTCACTGTTGGCCGGTGCCGCTTTGGCTCTGCTCTGCAACCTTATAGCGCGTATGCCGGGGTTTGAGGGTGCGTTGCCGGTTAATTCAGTTACAGCCATTGTTGGTGCCCCTGTTGTTATATATGTACTGTTTAAGAAACGCCATAATGATATTAGTGAATGATGAAGAATGCGACTATTTGTATAAAGAATCTTTCAATAGGCTATGTCGGGAAGAAAAAGACCACAATGGTAGCCAAGGATATTAATGCAAAAATATATAGTGGGGAGCTTACCTGCCTGCTTGGAGCCAACGGTGCCGGAAAATCGACTCTGCTGAGAACATTGTCTGCTTTTCAGCCTCCGTTGAGCGGATCTATAGAGATTATGGGAAAGCAGTTGTCGGATTATACAGACAAACAGTTGGCAAAGACAGTTGGTGTTGTACTTACGGAGAGGTGTGAGCTGAGAAATATGACTGTGCATGAATTGGTGGGGATGGGAAGAAGCCCGTATACCGGATTTTGGGGAACGCTTGGTAAGGATGACAAAAGGATTGTAGATGAGTCGATTGCTTTGGTTGGTATTGAGGCGTTTAAAGAGAGGATGGTGCAGAATCTGAGTGATGGTGAAAGGCAGAAGGTAATGATTGCAAAGGCTTTGGCCCAACAGACCCCTATAATTTTTCTTGATGAACCTACTGCTTTTTTGGATTATCCCAGTAAAATAGAGATACTGCATCTTTTACACAGGTTGTCAAAACAGATGCAAAAGACCATATTCCTTTCTACTCACGATTTGGAACTTGCTCTGCAGATAGCAGACAATGTGTGGCTTATGGATAAGCAGAACGGAGTGGTTACAGGTATGCCGGAGGATTTGGCCATTGAGGGGAGATTAAACGGGTTCTTTAAACGTAAAGGGGTTGTGTTTGACTCTGCAACAGGGCTTTTCAGGATAGATAATTCTTATAATATGCAGATCTGCCTTAAGGGGGGTGGAGACAAATATGCAATGGTGCAGAAGGCGTTGAGACGAAACGGGGTTTATGCCTCCAATGAGGTTGAATCTGCCATGCATATATTGGCAGATGACAACAGTAACGGATATGTTATCTGCAAGCCGGATGGGGGAAAGACAGTGGTAGGCACAATCCGGGAGCTTTTACTGAGCTTGGATATTGGGTGAGATGGTTTTTCCATTCTCATCAATCAGAAGCAGGGTGAGATCTCCGTTCGGCAGACAGGATTTGGCTACATTGTAGCAGCGTAGTGCAAGCATATTGAAAAACTTGGAGGAGTCGTCGGGAAGAAAAGAATCCCAAAGCTCCCTTGCTAATGTTATCTTCTCTATTGTCTCCAATGCATATTGTGTACAGCCTGCATCTGCTGCCATCTCCTTTAAAAATGCTTTGTTCATTACAACCTCTCGGCTGTGAGTATCTAAAAATCCCTCTGCAAGTTTTACCGCTTTGCCAATCATTATTCCCATGGCTACCTCTTTGAATCCCAGTTCATCTGCTATTTTAAGGGTATCTCCAATAAAATTACCGTAGTGGATGAATGCCTGTGGCGGAAGCTGCGGGTAGATGGTCTTTAGAAACTGTTCGCTTTTGGCTCCGGAGTTTATTACAAGGCGTGGCGAACCAACGGCCTTACAGACCTCGGCTTCCCTTCTTATGGCATCTACAAAGGCTTTTGAGGAGAAGGGGCGTACTATGCCCGATGTCCCTATTATGGATATGCCGTCTACAATTCCAAGTCTTGGGTTGAATGTTCGTTTTGCAAGTTCGCGCCCGCCTGGAACGGATATGGTTACATCAAGGCCGCCGTCATATAGGGCAGACAGTTCATCTGTAATCATCTTCCGTGGTGTTTTATTAATGGCGGGGGCACCTATATCAAGTCCCAATCCCGGCAGTGTTATTCTGCCAACCCCTTCTCCTTGAAGGAAATGAATGCCGGGACTGTTGCTAAACCTAACAGTAGAGACTATGGCCTGCCCGTTGGTTATATCGGGGTCATCCCCTGCATCTTTTATTACAGTGGCGGTTGCATAATCCTCTTTAAGCGTCACATCGCATACCGGCAATTCCAATACCTCCCCGTTGGGAAAGGTTATATCAACATTTGTGGAATTCCCCTCTCCAAGCAGTGCCAATAGGGCTGCTTTGCTCGCAGCTGTGGCACATGCTCCTGTTGTGTATCCGGTACGCAGGTTAAAGAACCCGGGAAGATGCTTTTCTATCTGTTTGCGCAGTCCGTTTTCGCCTGTTACAATAATAAACTCTTTTGGCAGCTGCGGCTTTTTTACAGCGTACACAGGTATACCGTATTTATATGCGGCCTCCACTTTCTGCAGGAAACCGCCCGATTCGCCGCTCTCCTTTGTGAGTACGGCCTGCGGGTGCAACCGTGCAATCAGCTCATCTTCACTTTCCTGCTCATAATAAACAAGAAAATTTTCATCAAATCCCTGCTTTATTGCAAGTGACAGAGACTCATCTCTCTGCAGAATGCGGAACCAGCAGGTGTGATTCTTCCAGAAATCCTGTAGTTTGCATATAGTCTGTACGCCGGTTAGAGACAGCAATCTGTCAATGCCGTCTGCATTGAGATTTTTTATGGCATCTGTGTAATCATTGCACCAGATAATGTTAGAGGAGTGCTTTGGGTATATACGTTCTACCCTTATTACCGGAATCTGCAGCTCTGCAGATGCTTGTGCAACGGCAGCATGCAGTCCTACGGCAAAAGGATGTGCGGCATCCACCAAAAGCCCGATCTTATAGTTGCGGCAGAACTCGGCCATTGCGGCAGCATCCATACCGCCGGTAACGTGAGTACCGTTGCGGCATATAATCTCCTGCAGTTCACCCTTTGTAGAGTAATAATATGGTGAACCGGCCTCATCAGCCACCTTTACAGCCATACGGCCCTCCGTTGTTCCGCCAAGAATAAGTATCATTTTCTAAAGAGGTGTTTAAACTCGTGAGCATACAGGCGGGACAAACCTTTTCTGTTGTCTATGGCATCTCCAACAACCAACAGAGTGGTAAGAGTAAGATTATTCTCTTTTACAATCTTTGCAAGATCCTTTAGCTCACCCCTGTATATCCGCTCCTCTTTCCATGTAAGTTTATAGCATGCAGCAACGGGTGTATGCGGCGGATATGCCTGCAACAGCTCTGCCTGTACCTGTTCCACAACACCTGCACTCAGATATATGCACATGGTACTCTGAGACTTTGCCAACTTGTGGAGCTGCTCCTTCTCCGGCATTGGGGTACGCCCTTCACCTCGAGTAAGTATAATTGTCTGAACCTTTTCCGGTATGGTAAACTGTGAACGCAGAGCGGCGGCTGCAGCTTGAAAAGATGATATTCCGGGAGTTATGTGATAACTCATATTGTACCGGTCAAAAAATGCCATCTGTTCCTGAATTGCACCGTAAATACATGGATCTCCCGTATGAAGACGGACAACAAGCAACCCTCTGTCATAAAAATCCTTCATTAGGACAAACTGCTCCTCCAAATCGAGTGCGGCAGAGCTTCTTACCGTAGCACCTGCCTTTGCATAATATGTAAGCTCCACAGGAACAAGACTTCCGGCATACAGAATAAGATCTGCCCTTTCCAAAAAATGTTTGCCTCTCACAGAGACAAGCTCCGGGTCTCCGGGGCCTGCTCCAACTATCTCAATATGCCCCCTTCTTGTCGCATTCCTGTCCAAGCTCAAGGCAAAAGTAAAATGGTTCCCCTCTGTAACAACCCCTTTCTGCTTTTCAATCAACAAATCCCCAAAATTGCCGCTTTTTATTGCTGCAGCCTCTGCTACCCCGTAAAGCCCCGTTACCTCAAAAGCCTTTTCAGACGGGTTGGGAACCTCAATATCTTTAAGCTCCTCTTCCCGATAAACAATCTTTTTTACGTAAGGCCACCTCTCCGTGAGTGCCTGCAGCACAGGTTCGCCCCTTTTTAATTCAATGGTGCTTACGGTTGCCAATGAAAGAGGATTAAGATTCCGGCTCTTTATCTCGTTCTCAATATATTCGGCAACTCCGTTAGGAGCACACTGTTTTTTGCACCCAATGCCCAAATGCAGGACAGGGGGGGCGAAAACAAGCATTGGAACATCCGTCTGTTTATGTAGATATGGCGTTACGGCAATAATCAATTCAACATTGGACATAGGGATATCTTCAAACTTGTAGTATACCTTTACATGCTCCGGAAGAGTCCTTTCAAGATAGTCGGTTCCTTTGTCTCTTGTCTCTAACAGTAATGCTGTTTTACGCTTCTGAACGAACAGAAAGATAAATCTGTTCATCATTGCCGGTGTTGCTGAAACCTGCCAGCCGTATTGCTGCGCCAATGTATCCAACGCCCACAGCTCTTCGTTGTCGCTGAGGGTTGTTATTACAGCCTCACAGCCTATAACTGCCGCTACTCTGCGGCTTAGCTCATTTGCTCCGCCAATATGCCCTGATAACACAGGTATCACATATCTTCCAACACTGTCTACACATAACACAGCAGGATCTTTGTACTTGTTCTTTAGGCAGGCTGCAATGCTTCTAACACATATCCCCATTGCCCCTATAAAGACAATACTCTCAAATTCACTGAAATGTTCCAAAAGAAACCGGCTGTACGAGGTAATGTTAACACATCCCTCACAATCATTTTTTGTATATATGGTGGCATCGCCCAATTCTCTCTGTATGGTTTTGGCCATATTAAGGCTCTGCTCTGTAACCAATATTATCGCTTTCATTCTGCTTTCATTATTTCAATAGGGTTAAACGAATCTACCGCAATATGCTGTTTGTGTACAATATTGCGGCCTATCTCTTTAATGCCGTCTGTAAAGAGTTCCCTGCTGCTCTCGCTAACGGAGTTGAATACTATTGCTCCACCCGGTAGCAACACCCTGTTCACTTTGTGAAGGATCTCTTTCAGCTTTCCACCGTGCCCTCCTATAAACACAGCGTCCGGCGCGGGAAATGCAGACAGATCTGCATTCACAAAATCACCCATGCTTACAGTAATGCCCGGAGTGCCGAACTTACATGAATTGGCTGCAATAATCTCCTCACACTCCGGCCTCTGCTCAAAAGCAACAACTTTAAGGTGAGGAAACTGCAGTTTAGCCTCTATGGAGACAGAGCCTGTACAGAAACCTATATCCCAAAGCACTGCTCTATTGTGCAGGTCCAACATGCTTAGCGTAAGCAAGCGTATTGGAGCTTTGGTTATCATCTTGGTACGCCCGTCCAACAGATGGAAATCGCTTTCCGGAATGCCAAAAGGGCGACAACGTTTGTATTTCTGCTCTAAAATAATGCAATTGGGAAAATCAAATTCTGCCAGTGCAGCATCCTTTAGAGAGAATGTTCGTACCCGCTCTCTGCTGCTGTTTCCCAACAGCTCTCCCACAGTCATGGTGTAGTTGTCGTATCCGTACTCCAACATCCGCTGTGCTATAACGGCAGGGGTCTTGTTCTTGTCTGTGAGGATGCCAATCTGCTCCTCTTCCTTTATCAGTGCACTGTAAAACTCGTCCCACGGACGTCCTGTTAATGAAACAGGCCTCATTTTATGGTAGGGTAGTGCCATTCTGTGCGCCAACATCTGCAGTGAGTTGAAAAACGGATATACTTTTACATCAGCTTGCGGCAGCCGTTTTAAGATGGTGTTGGCAAATCCAAAGAAAAGCGGGTCACCGGATGCAAAGACAACAATCTCATCTATACCTTCATACGCAGAGAAAACTATATCCAACGGAACTGTAATATCTATCCAACGGTGATTGTCGGGAAGCAGATTATAAACAATCTCATGATGTCTCTTTCCACCCGAAAAAAACATTCCTCCCTTTATGATTTTTAAAACATCCGGAGCAAAACTGCATGGCTGCTCATCCGGCAGTCCGATCACATAAAAACGTTGCCTACACATCTCTGCCCGGTTTTAGCTGTTCTGCATCGTTGAAACTGAGTATTGAGTTTACCAATGTGGCCGCCAAATTGCTGCCCCCCTTTCTACCTTCAACTATTATCTTTGGTATTTTGGTGAACGGCTTTACCATGTGCTTGCTCTCACACACATGGACAAATCCAACCGGAGCTGCAATAACACCTGCCGGGGTGGCTTTTCCCCTTTTTATAAGCTCGCAAAGCTCCATTAGTGCTGTTGGTGCATTGCCAAAGACATATAGCGCATTGGGGTGCTCGGCCACGGCCAATCGTATGCCTGCCTGTGTGCGTGTAATATTCTTATCCTTAGCCATATCCGCAACTCTTTCGTCTTGCAGGTAACATTTTACAGATGCACCAAAACGTTGCAGGGCCGCTTTCCTTATTCCCGATGCCGCCATTGTGACATCTGTAATTACTGTATCTGTCTTTCCGTTTTCAAAAAGGGTATACAGCTGTTCCACTGCATTTTCATCTATATACAGAATATCCTCCATATCAAAATCTGCGGTGGTGTGAATGGCATGCAGCAGCGCCCATTTTTTTCCAAGTGGAACATTGGGGTGTTTCAGCTCCTTTTCAATGGTTCTAAAGCTCTTTATCATTATCTCCTGCCCAATGCCGTTGGTTTTATTACAGTTTTCTTCCCGATAATACCCGCGTGGGGTTATGAACCTGTTATTCCAGATCTTTGACTGGCTATTACCTATGAGCACAACAGTGAACATATCAACATCTTCGGGGTCAAAGTTGTTTAGAGTGGTAACGGTTACCTTCTCCTCATCTCTGCCGGCCTGCCTTACATAGCCTACAGGTGTATTTCCGCTGCGTTCCTTAAGAAATATCTCTTTAAGACGGTACAGCTGCCAATAGCGTCCCTCGCTTTTTGGGTTGTAAATAGCGGTTACAAAGTCTGCAGAGGCTGCCGCGAATATGCGCTTTTCTATCCTCTCCCACGGAGTCATAAGATCAGACAGAGAGATGATGCAAAAGTCATGGCCTATTGGAGCTCCCAATAAAGATGCCGCTTTCTGGAATGCGCTTATGCCTGGGAGTACCTCAACCTCAACGGTGCTGTTGCGCTCCTTTTTCATCTCGTATATAAGTGGAGCCATACCGTAAATCCCTGCATCACCGGAACTTATTATACATACTGTTTTTCCCTTTTCCGCCTGTTCAAACGCCTGTTCGGCTCTCTCCCTTTCCCGTTTCATCCCTGTATCTATACATACGGCATCAGCCCTTAGATATGGCTTTATGAATTGAAAATAGTATTTGTATCCTATAATTACGTCACTATCCTTTATAGCTTGCAGTACTGCCGGAGTAATGTCGTTTGCACTACCGGGCCCTATGCCTGCGACAATAAGTCGTGGATTATTCATGATATACCAAATGAATTAACAATGAGTATTAAATCATATACAGTTTCCTACATACAACCCTCATTGCTTTTGCATTTGAGGGCAACTGCACTGTATAGCGTGACGCAAAATTAGATTTTTATTCTTAGAAGTCTGTTAATTTTTTTGTTAAAGTAAGCGCAAAATAAGTTGAATTTTTTTTGCGTAAGATTTTTGAGGCAAATTTTCTTTTTTAAGGGGAAGGTAACGGTGCTAAATGAGGTTTAAGACAGAAAATAGAGCCAAAAAGAGTTCAAATGGACTAACAATTGAGAAAAATTTAAAACTGCTTCTTAAATTTGCCGTACAAATGACAGAAGTTTTATGAAGCGGATATATACACGTAGCGGAGATACAGGGTTTACGCGCATTCATGGCGGAGAACGTGTACCGAAAGATGATATACGTATAGAGGCTAACGGATGTATAGACGAACTGAACACGGTTATAGGGATTGTTCGTTCCATGCTGCCTGTGGAGCATGAGTGGCAGCCGTTTCTTTTCTCTATCCAAAGGAACCTTATGGTTGTCATGAGCCATGTGGCAACGCCGTCTTCAATACGGGATAAGAATCCAAACGTGCTTCCACCTGATATGGTTACCGTTTGCGAGGAGATGATGGACCGCCTTACTTTGCAGATGGAGGATAACGGTTATTTTATCCTGCCCGGCGGAACCCAAGTATCTGCACAACTGCAGTTTGCGCGTGTAGTGGCCAGAAGGGCAGAACGCCGTCTGTGGACATTAGACAGAAAAGACAGTCTGCCCGAGCAGATACTGTGCTATATGAACAGATTGTCTGATCTGTTCTTCATTATGGCGCGTTATGAGATGTGGCAGCAGAAACTGCCTGAGGAGAGATGGATGTCATTTGCATATAAAGCTAGGAAACAGAAATGAAGAGACTTCACCCAATTATGTTTGCCGGAACAGGCAGTGATGTTGGAAAGAGCATTATAGCGACAGCTTTCTGCAGGATATTCAGACAGGACGGTTATAATCCGGCTCCGTTCAAGGCACAGAATATGGCATTGAACTCATTTGCCACTCTGGATGGTTTTGAGATAGGGCGTGCGCAGGCTGTACAGGCGGAGGCGGCAGCTGTTCCGTGCCATACGGATATGAATCCGCTATTGCTGAAACCGCAAAGTGACCATACATCTCAAGTTGTACTTAATGGAAAACCTATAGGGAACAGAGATGCTTATGATTATTTCCGCAAGGAGGGGCGAGAGGAGCTGAGGGTAGAGGTGAATGCTGCATTTGACCGCTTGGCTGCAAGGTATAACCCCATAGTTATGGAGGGAGCCGGGAGTATAGCGGAGATAAACCTGCGCGATACAGATTTGGTGAACATGCCTATGGCAAAACATGCAAGAGCAGATGTGATATTGGTTGGAGATATAGACAGGGGAGGGGTATTTGCAAGCGTTTACGGTTCGCTCATGCTATTGGAGCCTCAAGAGAGGAAATTGATTAAGGGTATTATAATCAATAAATTCAGGGGAGATATAAGGCTGTTTGAGCCCGGCGTAAAGATGTTGGAACAGCTGTGCGGAATACCTGTATTGGGGGTTCTTCCATATTATAAGGATATTCATATAGAGGAGGAGGATTCCGTTTCATTAGCTTCAAAATCTCTCAAGGCAGAGCAGGGGATGATAAATATTGCTGTTGTTTTGCTGCGTCACATTAGCAATTTTACAGATTTCAATGTTATAGAAAGAGATACGCGAGTACATCTTTTCTACAGTAATAATTCCGACGAACTGTCAAAAGCAGATATAATTATTCTGCCCGGGAGCAAGAGTACCATAGACGATATGCATGAACTGTGGCGTAACGGTGCTGCTCAAGCTATCCTTAAGGCACATAGAAACGGAAGTTCTGTTTTGGGTATCTGCGGAGGTTACCAGATGATGGGACAGCGCATCTTAGACCCGCATCACGTAGAAGGGGATGTGGAGATGCTGCCGGGTCTTGGATTGCTGCCTACCATAACGGAGATGGGCACCGAAAAGGTAACAAGACAGACGAAGTTTTCATTGTACGGCAGGAGTGAGATTATGGGCGGGTATGAGATTCACATGGGAACTACCGTGCAGATAGATGGCTCAACAGCACTCCCGCTTAATAAATTAGAGGATGGAAACACAGACGGCTATATGGTAAGCCCTACCTGTATGGGCACATACATCCATGGCATTTTAGATAATCAACAATTTATAGACTTCTTGTTGGAACCGCATATACAGAAGACAAAGTCATTGGAGACATTTGATTATCACAAATTCAAGGAACAGCAATACGACAAATTGGCGGAACATGTTCGCAAATATCTGAACATTCCGTTGGTTTACGATATACTTACAAGAGATTATGATTAACGGACACGGAGACGATGCCTACAAATACGGCAGTAAGATTAGGTATAACTTTAGTTCAAACGTCTTTAACAGGGTAAACATAGAGGGGCTTAAAAGACATCTTTGCAACTGTATAGACGAGATTGGCAGTTACCCCGAACCAGAGCCGTATTCATTGGAGCAAAAGATAGCTGCAGTAAAATCTCTTGAAAGCGGAGAGGTATGTGTAACCAATGGCGCTACCGAGGCAATATATCTTATAGCTCAGACTTTCAGCGGGCTTAATGTTGCTATTCACCAACCCACATTCAATGAGTATGCAGATGCCTGCAGAATGCATAGTTGTAATGTAAGAGCTGTTTATCAGCTTCCCGACAAAACCTCCGGTTACCGGTTGCCAAACGATATAAGTATGCTGTGGCTCTGCAACCCCAACAACCCTACCGGCCGGGTGTATGAGATTGGATATTTGCGCAGTTTGATAGAGAATAACCCGAATGTCTGTTTTGTCATAGATCAATCTTACGAGGCATTTACAATGGCGGAAACATTTACGGCAAAGGAGGCTGCAAGTTATTGTAATGTTTTGCTGTTGCACTCTATGACAAAACGTTATGCTGTCCCGGGCATAAGGTTGGGCTATGTTACGGCAAAGGGGGAGTTACTGCAGCGTCTGCGTAACAACAGAATGCCGTGGTCTGTGAACAAGTTGGCTGTTGAGGCCGGATTGTACCTTATGGAACACCCTAACGATGCCCCTATAGATATGCCTGCATATCTGTTAGAAGCACAAAGGCTGAGTTTAATGTTAAATAGCTTGGACAGAGTAGATGTAACACCAACCCAAACTCATTTTATGCTATGCTCGTTAAAGCATGGCAATGCGTCTATGCTAAAAGAGTATCTTGCAAAAGAGCATGGGATACTTATTAGGGACGCCTCCAATTTTGAGGGACTCAATAATGGCTGTTTTCGTATTGCAACGCAAATGTCAAAGGAGAATGATATGTTGGTTAAGGCGATAGCCATATTTGTTAGTTTGCTTTAGCGTTGGCATTGGCTTTAGCCTATTAAGTTTATAGTTTATGGTTAAAAGTTTATAGTCAGTTTGTCAGTTGATAGTTTTAAAGATATTAGTTTTTAACTTTCATCTTTACTTTTATTAACTTTAAAACTGACCATAAGCTATACACTATTAACTAAATTAAGGCCAACGCATAATATAAGTTTGTTATGATAAAATCAATTTGTTTAGTAGCAGCGTGGATATTGGATCTCATATTTGGGGATCCGGAGCATCTCCCGCATCCTGTTGTTGGTTTTGGAAAGTTGATTTCGTGGGGAGAACATCGTTTTAATAAGGGCAGGAAACGTATGCTTAAAGGTGGCATCTGGGCATTACTGTTGGTTGTGTTGACATTTGTCGTTACATATGAATTACTTAAAGTGGATGCTTATATTGTCATATCTGTAATATTAGTGTTTTATTGCTTGGCAGGAACAACACTCATACGAGAGGTAAGGGAGGTTTTTAGAGCTGTGGACAGATCTTTGGAGGAGGGACGCAGGCAGGTTGCCAGAATAGTTGGGCGGGATACATCTAACCTTAACGCGCAGGAGATAAGGACAGCTGCTCTTGAAACACTTGCGGAAAATCTCAGCGACGGGGTTATAGCTCCGCTCTTCTGGTATCTTCTGTTGGGCGTTCCGGGTATGATGGCTTACAAGATGGTCAATACATTGGATTCTATGATAGGGTACAGGAATGAACGCTATAAGGAGTTCGGCTGTTTTGCAGCTCGTATGGATGATGTGGCAAACTACATTCCGGCACGTATAACCGCGTTTTTAATGGTATTGTCGTCGGGAAGATTATCATTATTGTCTTTTGTGAAAAAATATGGCAACCAACATGCAAGTCCTAATTCCGGATACCCCGAGGCTGCGTTGGCAGGAATACTTGATTGCCGTTTTGGCGGCCCTCACAACTACTTTGGAGAGGAGGTGTGGAAGCCTTTTATTGGTGTTAATGACAGGCTGTTGACTACTGCAGACATGACTAAGGCTGTAAGAATAAATCGGATGGCAGAGACGATGTTTGTTGGGATAATAATCATTATAGACTGTATCATATATTTATGCTAACGATTCCTCCGTATGGAGGCAGGTGTCTGAATGCGACCTCTTTTTTTACATATTTGGCATATATGAGGGCGCAAATTATCACCCCGCCATGTGTAAAAATGGCAACCCTGTTGTATGGCAACCTTTTTATCTCATTCAGAAAATCAGATATCCGTTCGTATTGTATAATGAATGATTCTCCTCCGGTTGCAGCCACGTTAAAATAGTCGTCATACCACTCCTGCAGGCGCGGATCTGTTATACTGTCGTAACGTTGCATCTCCCACTCCCCAAAACTCATCTCCATCACCCTCTTTTCACGTATCGCATTAGGATAACCGCATATAGTCGCTAATTTGGTACATCGTGAAAGCGGACTTGTGTATACCATGTCAAACCGGCCGTAGTGAGACAAGTTTTCTATTACAACTTTGGCCTCCTGTTCAAAAGTAGCTTTTAATGGTACATCACTCTGTCCATAACATACTCCGGGAGGAACGTCCACAGATGTATGTCTTACTAAAATAATCTCCATATAATAAGGCAACCTAAATAATATGACAATTCGCCTGTTACGACAAGTGCACCGCAACAGTCTCCGGTATAGCCCTGTATTCTCCTTTTCATTATAAGGCATAATACAATGAACGTTAATATGGGACATAACATTGCGGGTGCATATTTTAAAGGTAATAGTGATATGCCAGGTATTAAACCACCTGCTATAGCTATTAACCTCTCTTTTGTATTCATGGGTGAGTTGACAGACTTGGCTTTGCTCTCCTCCTCTTTACGTGCGTAAGGAAGTACATTGGCTATTTGAGATGCCACACATTTAGCCCAGCAGTCTCCGCATAATACAAAGATACAGAGCAATTCTATTGGCACCACGCATACCTGTATAATAATGCAGAAGTAGGCAATCAGACCTATTACTCCGTATGTTCCTAAATGTGAATCTTTCATAATGGCTAAGACGCGTTCACGTGTGGTACCACCTCCAAAACCATCTAAAAAGTCTGCAAAACCGTCTTCATGCAGGCATCCTGTTACAAGCAGTCTTGTAACTATTGCTATTATCCAGGCTAATGTAATTGGAAATACCTGCCCGCCTAACCATAGAACTGCAGCGGTAATTCCTCCCGTAAGCCAACCTACAAATGGCCAATAGGGTACTACATGTTTGAAACATTCTGCCGGAACCTCCTTAATCCTCCAGAATGGCAGGCGTGTAAAAAATATGAGTGCAGCTAACAGATTCATTGCAATCTTTTTTAAAAATATTTTGTGATTGAGGCGCTTTGGAAGGTCTCCATCTCGTTTATCATTCTTACGGCGGAATCTACTATAGGGTACGAACATACGGCTCCTGTCCCCTCCCCAAGGCGGAATCCTAAATTAAGCAACGGATGAGCATTGAGTGCATCCAAAACAAGGCGGTGCCCACCCTCATCTCCGCAGTGCCCAAAGATGGCATAGTCTAAAACTGCCGGATACAGCTTGCTTGCTGCTAATATGCAGTTTGTCATAATGAAACCGTCTACAAGAATTATCATCTTAAGTTCAGCTGCCTTTAGCATTGCTCCAACAGCCATTACCATCTCGTAGCCTCCAAAATACCTTATTATATCTTTGGCAGAACCGTCCCCTTTATAGTTCTCCATGGAAGCCTTTAGTATATTGTATTTGTGCTCAATTCCTTTGTTGTTGAGCCCGGAACCTGCGCCAACGCAATTTTCCAACGGAATGTCTGTAAAATAGCTCATCCAGATAGATGACGATGAGGTGTTGCCAATGCCCATCTCTCCAAAACTAAGTATGTTGCTTCCCTCTTTGTAACATTGTTTCACTATCTCTGCACCTCTCTCTATGCAAAGTTCCATTTCCTGTTGTGTCATTGCAGCCTCATGAAGATAATTTCTTGTTCCTTTCCTTATCTTCATGTTTATAATCCCTTTGTCGTACGGCAGATCGTAGTCAACACCGGCATCAACTATCTTTAATTTGAATCCATGCTGCCTGCAGAGAAAGTTGATTCCTCCTCCTCCGTGAACAAAGTTGCTTAACTGTTGCCATGTTACCTCTTTTGGGGAGAGGCTTACATTCTCCTCAACAATGCCGTGATCTGCGGCAAATATTATGTTCTGCGGGTTTTTAAGGGTTGGAACCAATGTTTGTTGGATAAGCCCAATCTGTAGGGCCAACTGTTCCAATGTTCCTAATGCCCCTTTCGGCTTTGTAAGGTTGTCTATTTTGTCAACCAATGATTGGCGTATATTGTTGTCCGGGTGTAAAATGTTAAATTTCTTCATATTAGGTTTCGTGCTAAATGGCCATAAATTCATTCATAAACTGGTTTCCCTTCAAGTCTCCGTAAGCCCCCTCTTTGCAGGATATCTCATTAAAGGAGAGGACATTGTCGGGAATAATATTGGGATAATAAATTAAAAACGGTACGGGGTCTGCCGTATGTGTTCGCAGTTGGTATGGGGTGGGGTGGTCCGGAAGCACGGAGATTGCCACCGGAGTGTTCCAATCCTTAACTGCGTTGTATATTGGTTCTACTACATATCTGTCTAAATTCTCTATGGTAAGAAGTTTCTTTTTCAGGTCTCCCTCATGGCCTGCTTCATCGCTTGCATCTATGTGCAGGTAGACAAAATCGTCTGCAAGTAGGGCATTTAATGCGGCTTTTACCTTGTTGCCGTAATTTGTATCATATAGTCCTGTTGCACCTTCAACATGTATTCGGTTCAGCCCGGCGTAGATGCCTATGCCGTTGATTAGGTTGCTTGCGGAGATTACAGAGCCTCTTTTGATTGCCGGATAGATCTGTGCAAGCGGCTTCATATTTGGTTTGTATCCGGGGCTCCATGGCCAGATACTGTTAGCCGGAAGTTTGCCATCTTTTATCCTTTGCAGGTTAACAGGGTGATTGGCTAATAACTCTTGTGATTTGATAATAAGGTTGTTAATTAGATTGGCAGTCTCCTCTGCATCTTTGGCGGTTGCCTTTGCCATAAGCGGCATGAACGGCTCCGACAGGTGGTCGTGTGGAGGGGTACAATCTAATTTTTTACTTCCATTTTTTATGACCAACAGATGTCTGTACTGCGTTCCGGCGTAGAACCTTATCTTTTTATTGCCAAGATTTTTGTTTATGAAATTTATCAGCTCGGCCGCCTCTTCTGTAGAGATGAGTCCTGCCGAATGGCTTTCTATTGTATCCTTTTGGATTGTTATGAGATTGCAGCGTATGGCCAAATCACCCGGCTGCAACTCTACCCCAATGGCAGCAGCTTCTAACGGCCCTCTCCCTTCATACACTTTGGGTATGTCATATCCTAAAATAGAAAGGTTTGCCACTTCGCTTCCCGGTGTAAATCCTTTGGGTACGGTTTTAAGCATCCCTGTACGCCCCAATGCAGCCAATCTGTCCATATTTGGCGTTTGTGCGTACTGTAAAAGCGTCTTGTTACCCAACGATGAGGTTGGAACATCTGCCATACCGTCTCCCAAAATGATAATGTGCTTCATTATTACTGTTTTATTACCACCGGAATACCGGAAACCATAAAGATAACTTGGTCTGCGTGTGCTGCTATGTATTGGTTCACCCAGCCTTGGAAATCTGTAAATTTCCGCTGTACCTCATTCTCGGATGTTCCCCCCATTCCTATCTCGTTTGTAACAAAAATGAATGTTGCATCCCTATAGGTGAATCTGTCAAACTCCTCTTTAATCTCCTTTAGGCTCTTGTCTACATCTGAACCGTTATCAAAGAAAAAGTTTGTGCCCCATAGCGTAACGCAGTCTATTAGGACTACTCTTCCCTCTACATTGTGTCTGCTAAGTTCCTTCTCCTCCTCTATGTTGGCCCATTCCTCTCCGCGTGCTTTCTGATGGCGTATTACGCGCTGTCTGAACTCCTCATCCCATATTCTTGATGTTGCCATATATATAGGGTTGGGAGAGAGCTGCTTTGCAAGTTTTTCTGCGTATGAACTCTTGCCGGAACGGGCGCCACCTGTTATAAGTATTATCTTTCTCATCTTTATTTAAAATAATTGGAGAGAACCAATAGTCCTGCAAATATACAAATTGTAACGGTATGCTTTAACGCTAACGTAAGCTTTGTTTTTCTCGTTCAGGCAAACTCGCAATAACAATAGAAATAATACGATACCTTATTAAGTTCACCATTGACATTCGATTAATTGGCATTTTTCTTCCCGATAAATTAAGATTATAGCAGATGTAAACCTGTGTTTATTGTTAATCATTCATTTCCATTTATTTGTATATCAAATAATTTTCTACGTGTAATGTTAATACAAACAGACCAATAATTATATCCACCATCGCACATGGCTATAATGTCCAATGCCGGATTTAAATCTTTGGCCATCTGCCTTTCTACAAACATTATCCATACAATTATTTCTCCACTACCATTTATATATCCTACATACTGTCGTATATACCTTTTTAAGGTTTTTCTGTTTATTGGAGGTCTTTTATAGCTATCCTGCTGAACCTTAATATAATCACTATTTACACTATCTCGCAAAATTTGTTCAGCTATAAAGACATCCCTTTTATTTAGTGTATAACGATTTTCATTGGGCGCAATTCCCCAAATAGAGTGTTCTTTTTGAAAAACGTACCCTTCGAAATTTTTACCCTTCACATATAAAGTTTTATCTTGTGCATACCCTGCACAAACACATGTTACTAATAGCAGTAATATAATTGATAATCTTCTTATTTCCTGTTGCAATTTGTATCTCACTTAGATTAGCTCCGGCATTGAAAACATGATGTAACTACTCAGGTGCCCCTGCCCTGACCATAAACCGAGGGGATGCGAGGCCTTCGCCATCCCACTGGAACTTTTTTCAAAAAAAAGCCCCTTGCCGCGGGGTCGCGTTTCGTGCCTCTGAAAATCAGCCGTTTGCCGGCCTTTTGCTGCCCAGTGGAAGCATTTGAAAAACTTCCATCTGGCCCTCCTTGCGAAGGGGGTCCAATCCCGTCACAGGGCCGGATAATAACTTTTAACGCATTGATGCTCAATTTATTAAATTTGCATATATCAAACCTTTTCCTTATCTTCGTGGTATGGAAAAGGACTTCAATACAGGATTTAGAAAGAGCATCGAAGCGGACCGGGTGAGACTCACCCGCAGATGCAAGCAACTTCTTCGGGAAATGGGATACTCCGAGGATCTCGACTCCACGGAGCTCGCGGAGAAACTTCATGAGCAAACCCTTGCCGTTGATGTCCTGAGCCGTAATCTTGTCCGTAGGGACGAGGAGATAGAGAGACTCAAAGCCAGAATCGCGGAACTCGAAGGCGGGGCCAAACCCATTGTGAGGACCAGCGCCAACAGCAGCGTCCCTCCCTCCAGGAACCCGATAGGCATCCCTCACACGCAATCCCAACGGAAGCCTTCCGGCAGGAAGACCGGCGGCCAGAAGGGACATCAAGGCAGCACAAGGCTGCAGTCCGGGGATGTGACCGGGACGGAGCGCTGGTATCCCGCGGCCGTCTGCCCGGAGTGCGGCAGGACGCTGGATATGGAATCCGCGACGGTCGCGGCCACGAGGCAGGTGGTGGACATCCCGCTCCCGATCATGGCGACGGTCGTGAGCCATCTCCAGATGCGGGTCAAGTGCGCCTGCGGGCACTGCTGCAAGGGGCGGTTCCCGGAAAGCGTGAACGCGCCTGTGTCCTACGGGCCCAACATCATGGCCATGACCTCGTATCTGAGCACCTATCAGAACGTCCCGTTCAAGCGCCTCACCCACCTGTTCGAGACCGTCTTCGGGCTGCACATCAGCGAGGGGTCCGTGTCCAACATGCTGAATGCCATGCGCAGGCTCTCTAAGAAGCCATACGAGATGATAAGGCGGAAGGTCGCGGACGGAAAGGTGGCCGGCGCCGACGAGACGGGAGTCAACGTGAGCGGCGGGAACAACTGGCTCTGGGCCTTCCAGAATACGGTCGCGACGTACCTTGCCTTTGACAGGAGCAGGAGCCACAAAGTCGTCAACAGGCACTTCTCGCCCGAGGAGCTGGGCGGAACGGTCTGGGTGACCGACCGCTGGCCCGCCTACTTCATGGGGGATGTCGGTATGGATGACCACCAGATCTGCATCGCGCACCTGCTGAGGAACCTCACCTACACCATGCAGGCCTTCCCGGATGACGCATGGAGCCTGGACATGCTTGACCTCCTGAGGGACTCCGTCCATCAGAGGCATCAGGGGTATATCGGACAGGATATGAGGACGAGGATGGAGGAACGCCTGGACGAACTGCTCGCCAGACCTCCCGTCCACACGAGGGAAGACGGGAAGGAAACCGAGCTGGACAGGCTCAAAAAGAGCATCGCAAAGCACAGGGGCCACGTCTTCACCTTCCTCACGAACCCGGCCGTCCCGCCCACGAACAACGACAGCGAGAAGGCGCTCAGGCCGGCCAAGACCAAACTCAAGGTCAGCGGATGCTTCAGGACCGAGGCCGGCGTGGAAAACTACGCCACGGTCGCCTCCGTCATACAGACGGCGGTCAAGAACGGACAGGACCCCTTCGAGGTCCTTCGGGTCATCGCGACCCTTGCGCAGGCATAGCATTATTGTCTCAATCATCATTAGCAGGTGGTCAGGGCCGTCGGCCTATGGCCGGGGGCACCTGAGTAGTTACAACATGATTAGGCGTGAAAGAATTATTTCCTTTTGTTATTGTAAACATATTTTCAGAATCTTGTAACTGACCTTCCCTGGAGAATGGTTGACACTGTCAATCAACGGAAAAGCGGTTACCAAAATCGGCATTGGCGTTAGCGTTGGCTTATGGTTTGAACGGGTATATGGCAACATCCTCTCTTTTTATGAGGGGAAGTTTTGAATGCCTCTTCATCTCAACCAACCTGCCTTTATCATCGTAGTATCTCCATACCCCTATTCTAAAATAGATGGTTCTTCCGCAATTTAGTTGAAGCCCATGTTACAGAAGACCATTTTCCTTTTCAAGAGTTCAAGCGAAGCACGA
>CAKUYQ010000011.1 GCA_934717185.1 uncultured Bacteroidales bacterium
ATATCTATATTTAGTTAGTTGTAGCTGTCACTTCAACTAAATTGCGGAAGAACCACTATTTTCAGTTCAAGTCAAGGTCAAGGGGCTATCCTTCACATATCCATCTATAAAAAGGCATATCCCGAATCAACTAAATTTGTATACATGCAGTTAGCAAAAAGCTGTCTCTACTTTATAATAGTTTTTATTGCATCCACGGTAATAGATTTATTTATACGTGCCAACAACATCTATATGCTATGTATGGAAATCTGTTTGTCAATTGTTATTGGGCTATTGCTTTCCATACCGTTTTACAGTAAACAAAACATTAATATGTTAGATAATATATTTCCTATTAAAGGTTTATTGAATAAATTTCATATAAAATCTGTAGAATAATAAAAATTCAAGATAAAGGGACTGATATACCGCTATTACCCATTGTTAGATATATTTGCATTCCCAAGTCATCGCGAAGTGTCCGGAATGTACGTAATGGAGGCATCCGCAATAGAGAAACTAATACTTGATGCCTGTTTGCGAAGTAGCTTGGCAGGAACTGACACAAGAAAGTGTTGAATTGGTACGACTTTAGTGTAATGTAGCCATTGGCCGGGAATTTGTATAAAAAACACTAAATTAAACTGCATAACAAATGCAGAGTTGTAAAATTGAATATCACGCTTGTGGATTTTTTTCTTACGAAAAATTAGTAATTTATGAAACGAAAACACAATAAGATTATTCGTACCGTCACTGTGCCGCAATCGTTGTGCTTCTGCCGTGAGGTGATGATAAAAATGCGCATGATGGGATATGAAATGGTTGCGGTGACATCACCGGGAGCGGAACTCGATAAACTTAGAGACGAGGATGGTTTCCACTGCGTAGCCGTGCCGATGGAACGTCATATATCCATAGTTAATGACCTGAAATCACTGTGGACCATGATACAGGTGCTTCGTGAGGAAAGACCTTATATGGTACACTCCATGACTCCAAAGGCGGGCCTGATATGTATGTTTGCGGCTTGGATTACTAGAGTTCCGCGACGCGTGCATACGTTCACAGGACTGATGTGGCCTACAGCAACAGGATTGAAACGTAGAATTCTGATGTTTACAGATCGGCTGACGTGTGCTTGTGCCACTCACGTAATTCCCGAGGGTCAAGGTGTGCTAAACGACTTGAAGAAGGGAGGTATTACAAAGAAACCGATGAAGATACTAGGCTACGGCAATGTGATGGGGGTTGACATGGAACGTTTTAATCCCGCACGGTTTGTTGTACAAAAAGAGGATGGTGTGTTCACCTTTTTATTCGTGGGACGTATCGTGGGCGACAAGGGCATCAATGAATTGGTTGAGGCTTTTACACGATTGTATAACAAATATAAAAATGTGCGCCTTGTGCTTGTGGGTACGTATGAACACGAACTTGACCCGGTGAGTGATACTACACGTAAGGAGATAGACACGAATGACGCCATTAACGCTTGTGGAACGAAGTATGGCGATGACTTGCTGCAGATGTATGTGGATGCCGATTGTTTCGTGATGCCGTCATACCGCGAAGGGTTCCCTAATACTGTGCTCGAAGCAGGTGCCATGAATTTGCCATCTATTGTTACGGACATTAATGGCAGCCGTGAAATCATTGCAAATGAGAAAAACGGATTAATTGTGCCATCTAAAAATACAACTGCTCTTTATGAAGCAATGGAACGAATATTGACAGATGATGTCTTACGTATGCACATGGCGCGGATGGCTCGGCCTATGATTAATTCACGTTTCGAAAAGGAATTCGTACAGAGTTGTCAAATCAAGTTCTATAAAGAAATAATGTAATGTAACGCATAGTCTATTCTTCGCGTTGCTTCAAGTGGCTGTTAAAAATTATAGAAACAACAAAAGGAATCACAACAACATACATGCAAATATTCCGTGCAAAAATACGACAATTGAGATTATTTGTCGGGAAGCAAAGAATAATTTTCTTCCCGATAAATGTCGTATTTCCGGTAAAATTTATCTGCTTTGAAATGTGATAAGAAAGAAAAATAGTACTTTTGTGTCTCTACATAAGAGGGTAAAAGGAGATGGAATTTTCAACCTTTAACAACAGATGACACAAATCAGAAAAAACTTAGTCACCAATGTGATGTGCCTTGTAACCAATGTATTGGTGGGCCTGCTTTACACGCCATACCTTGTTAGGGAGTTAGGGGTAGCCACATACGGAGTGTTACCAATAGCATTGGTAATAAACCAATACATAATCATCTTGACAGACTCTCTGCAAAGTTCTGTTACAAGGTTTTATTCTGTGGAATATAGGCAGAAAAACTATAACAAAGCATCTGTCTATTTCACTTCGGCTATAGCAATCACAATTCTGCTTGCCGTCATTGTAATGCCCATCATTTGCTGTTTTCTACCGCAAATAGAGACATTGCTGCATATACCGGACAACCTGTTCCATTCAGTGGGACTGCTTATTGCATATACTGTTGCGAGCCTGTTTGTGTCTGTTTGCAGCAATTGCGTTAACATTACTATATATTCAGACAATCGGTTAGACCTTATAAACTATCTGAAGATACTGAGAAATCTTACAAAACTTATTTTCAATATTGTATTGTTCTCATTTCTCTCTACAGATGTGGCGAATGTGGGATTGTCTGCGCTGCTCGCCGAATTGTTGGTATTGGTTGTAAGCATAATATTTTACAAGACTACAAAAAGCCGTGAGATAAAATTTGGCAGACGATTCGTGGATTTTGGTGCAATTAAGCCAATTGTGAAGATGCTCACATGGGTCTCTTTGATTAGTTTTTCAAGTGTCTTTATTTACAAGATAGATGCAATATTAACCAATAACTATTTTGGTCTTTATTACACGGGAGTATTGGGTAGTATATCTGAATTTGGCTCTTATTGTATTAGTATAACGGCTGTAATAGGGGTACTTTTCCGTCCGCTGATGCTAATAGCGTATTCAGACAAAAGGCATGAAGATCTTGTACAAATAACTGTAAATGGGGCCTATATCGTTGGGCTTGTCTCCGGGCTGCTTTGTGGTATAGTCATGGGCATTTCATCATCTCTTTTACGGATATGGCTGAATGATGAGATTGCACAATATTCCTCCTGGATGATCATAAAATTACTGATAATTCCAATCACCTCTTTTGGGGCTACGATAAGTGTTGTAAACAGTCTTTGGAATAATGTGAAGTCATGTGCTATCTGGAGTCTGCTCATTGCTGTAGTGTATATGTCTGTTGTTTTAGTCATGTTAGAGCTTGGCATTGGCATAATTGTCTTTTTAATCATAGGTGCAATTGCCGCCATTTTGCAAGGGGCAATCCTTCACATATCCATCTATAAAAAGGCATATCCCGAATCAACTAAATTTGTATACATGCAGTTAGCAAAAAGCTGTCTCTACTTTATAATAGTTTTTATTGCATCCACGGTAATAGATTTATTTATACGTGCCAACAACATCTATATGCTATGTATGGAAATCTGTTTGTCAATTGTTATTGGGCTATTGCTTTCCATACCGTTTTACAGTAAACAAAACATTAATATGTTAGATAATATATTTCCCATTAAAAGTTTATTGAATAAATTTCATATAAAATCTGTAGAATAATGTCATTTTATAATAATATTTACGTAAAAAGACTTAATATTGCACGTATGGCAGAGATCGCCTGCATAAATAGATCCTCTGCTTATTATAAAAGCACGCAGGAATGTAAAATTTATAGTTTTAAAGCACAATAGATGAATATAATATCCATTATATGCTATGTAATATCGGCAACGATGTTCATTGGTACAAGAAATGCAGACTATAGCCTGTTGTTTTTTGAGCCTTTGCTTTTTGGCATATGTTACCATTTTAATAAAACTTTAAAGCAAAAGAAATTTACACATATAGCATTAGCAATACTATTTGCCACCTCTTTGGTCAAATATGTAATAACCCCTTTTGTCTATTTCCTTGCCAACTATCCTATTGTTGAGATGATGTTAGGAAAAGAGTATTTGGAAAAAGCTATAATATTGCAATGCTATGAAGAGGTCTGTTTCTTTATAGTTCTAAGATATGCTGCAAATAAATTTTACGGCAAAGAGGTTACAGAAAAATCACCTATAAAAAAACGTATTTATGCCCAACGTCACAATCCATTTCTTGTTTTCTTTGTTATTGTGGCCATTGCTATTATTGTGACTACACCTTCAATGGTTTCAAGGTACCATTTTGTTGGGAGCTTGATAGGAAATGAAGAGTCAAATATTGTAGAAATAGAGGGCACGGGAGGATTGGCTCTATTGATAGGAACCGGCCGGTATTTTCTTATACTTCTACTGTTAGCTTATATCTACAACCGTAGAAAAATACATAGAACAATAGATGTTATTATGTCAATAGGAATTGTTGCATTAAATTCATTGGTGGTTTACGATTTCAGCAGATTCGGCATAATAATACCGGCAGCAACATTCATTTATTTGATAACCTTGCTTTATCCTCAATACAGAAAAAAAATTATTGTTTTCTCTGCAATGGCAATAGGTATTTCTATTGTATATATCTCTATTTTAAAGATGTTCAGCGAATTTAGAGGTGGAAATATTGAGGATTCAAGTAGTATTCAGTATTGGGCTAAAACATTGCAGGTATATTTTCAAGGTACAAGTGATGTAGCAGTGGGTCTGATTGCATCAAAGAGAGTTGTGTTAGATCCTATCATGTCCTTCTTTAATGATTGTATTTCTAATGTTGCTGTACTTTCGAATTTCTCAGTCAAACAGCAGACCTCCCTTTATATTTTCAATTACATTCGCTCGGGTGGAGTATCGTTTGACAAGATATTGCCAAATATATGCGCAGGCTATAATTATTTTGGAGCAATTGGGGCACCCATTATAGTATGCATCTGTACATATTTTGGCATTAAGCTAGACTCAATGAGCCGTAAGGTACGAGACCTCAATTACAAGTTTATATTTATATTTGCATCAATTACATTAGCGTTATGCCATATGATATATTATACAATGATTATCAGTGGTCTTGTAAATTCAGCACTCATTATGCTTATTGTCTTAAGATTAAACAAACTTTTTAAATAGATGAAAATACTGTTTGTTTCGGAAAATTACTACCCATATCAAAGCGGTGTGCCAATGGTGGTGAAATACCTTGCAGAGGGTCTTGCTGTCAATAATGAAGTAACAGTAGCCACCTCAATTTCACCAACCGAAAAGTTGCCCACCATGGATGAACATAATGGGGTACATATTCATCGTTTTGTCTTGTGGCATAACTTGGCAAAGAGGGTAAAAGGTGATTTGATAGGGATACGTAGATTTGTGCTTGATAACTTTTTTGATATTATCATCATTGAGTGTGGACAAGCAATGACAACCGATGCCTTATTACCTGTAATAGCTCAGATTAAAGCCCCATGCATACTTCATGCTCATGGTCTGTCTGGGCTACTATGCAAGCCTTTCTGCATAAAATCAGACTTTAAACATACTATTGGTAATACATACAATTGGATACGCATGCAATTGTATTACCGCTTCACATTCAAGCGTCAATGCAAGCATTTTGCTGCCTCTATCAGTCTTACAGAATTTGATTCCGGTTATGATTATGTTTCTATGAATATCTGTAACAACTATGTGCTCTGTAACGCCGCTGATGACATGTTCTTTGAGAAAGCTAAAGAATCATACAAACTGCCAACTGAAGGTAAGCCATATTTAATAAGTATTGCCAACTACTCGGTTGTAAAGAATCAAATAGAGATGATGCGCGAATTTTATAAGTCAAAGCAGAAGGAATATGCTCTTGTAATGATTGGTTCAAAGAAAACATCTTATTATTATAGGTTGCAAAAAGTCAAAGCTGAATTTGATAAGCAGTATGGCGAACATACCGTTTTTATGCTTACAAATATTAATAGGAAGTTTTTTCCATATATCTTGGATAATGCTTCAATCTATCTAATTTCCAGTTCACATGAAGAATTCTCCATATCCATGATAGAGGCTATGGCAAGATCATTGCCGTTTATAAGTACAAATGTGGGTAATGCCAAGCAGTTACCGGGTGGTATGGTGGTAGATGACATACACGATATGCATTCGGCAATAGACGTAATGTTGGATGATGACAAAGAGCGTATTAGGCTCGGCAAAGAGGGTAAGCTATATGCGTTTAGTAATTGTCGTAGACATACAGCTGTAAACAAGTTGGAAAGTATTATTCGTGAGGTGTTAACAACAGAAAAAAATCAATAAATGAGTCAACTATGAAGAAAATTCTTTTTATATGTCCGTATTTCGGCAAACTACCGATTAACCACATGAAGCTATGGTTGCTGTCATGCGAAAAGAACCCGACCATTGATTGGCTTATACTGACAGATGATCATACAGAAGAGTTGAAATATCCCTCAAATGTTAAGGTTGTTTACACCACTTTAGAAAAGATAAAGCAACAGGCACAAAAGAAATTCAGCTTCTCTATATACCTTGACCACCCTTATAAACTATGCGATTATAAACCAGCCTACGGATATATATTTGCAGAATATGCCAAAGGTTACGATTATTGGGGACACTGCGACATGACGGATTGTATATTCGGTACTCTTAGAAAGTTCCTAACAGACGATTTCTTATTAGGAGCAGATAAGTTTATGTTCTTAGGTCACATGACCTTATACAGGAATACAGATGAGGTGAATCGCAGAATATTTGAGGATGTGTCATTCCGGAAAAATAACTTAGAAAAGATTTTCGGGTCGGAACGCAATTGGGCTTTTGACGAACTGAATCCAACAAGTATAAATACCATATATTTAGAACATGGTTGGCAGATCAAGCGATTTGATGAAATGTATGCAGACATGAATGCTTTGGAAAAGAATTTTGTTACAAGTGAATACGATAGCAATTTCAGATACAAAGGAATATCAGAAGGAAAACATATTTTTGAGTGGAACTTGGGGACATTGACAGGCTGGACACTTCATAAAGACGGTTTTTTGACCGCTAAAGAATTGGGATATGCGCATTTTCAAAAAAGATCTATGGAAAATAGGGTGACTAATATAGACAGGTTCTGCATAGTTCCCAATGCCTATGTGGATGCCCCTAAAGAGATAGACACATTTTTTGTACGTAAACACACAAGTTATTGCAGATATATGTATCCGCAGTATTACAAACTGAGATACAAAAATCTGAAATTCAAGATAAAGAACAACATTGAAAGTTTTTTTGCATGACAGATAAGAATACATTTGTAACTATAGCTATTCCGTTTTATAATTCAGAGCAATTTCTCGCAGATGCCATTAAGTCTGTTGTAAACCAGACATATAAGAACTGGGAATTGCTTTTAATAAACGATGGATGTACCGACAGTTCTCCAGAAATAGCACAACAGTACTCTAAGACGGATGAAAGAATTAGATACATTAGTGACGGAAAAAACAGAGGTCTTGTATACCGTCTGAATGAGTCTGTACAGATAGCCAAAGGCTTTTATTATGCCCGTATGGACGCAGATGACATTATGGCTATAGATAGAATAGAAACACAGGTAATGTACTTGGAGCAACATCCAGATGTGGATATCGTTGGCTCATCTGCCATGATAATTGATGACAAAAACAATATTATTAGATCCTCAGACATGAGCGGTGTCTCAACGGGATTTATACATCCTACAGTATGTGGCAGGACGGATTGGTTCCGTAAAAATAGGTACAATGAGAAGTGTCTCAGATGCGAAGACTTTGAGTTGTGGCTTCGTACAGCAAACTGCAGCAAGTTCTGCAATATTAAGCACCCTCTGCTTTTTTATCGTGAGTTTGGCATGCCTTCGCTTAAAAAGAATTTAAAGACGCACCAGAAACAGCGATATGTCTTTAGAAGATACAAGCAATATGGAAAATCATTTGCATGGTATATGAAATCAGCTGCAGCTACGTATGTCAAGGATGCTGTGTATCTGTTTTTCTCCGCCATAGGAAAAATGGATTATTTGATTAGCAAGAGAAGAAGGAAACAGTTGCCAAAGGAGCTATGGTTGGATGAAAGAGATATGGCTATGTCTATAAAACACACATAAAGAGAAATGAGTTAGGGAATAAATTTAGAAAAAAATAGGCACTATTATAAATGTTCGTTTAAAATTGTAATATTGTTATTTAGGTTGATGTTGTCTGTACTAAAATCATATTTTTAAAAAGATGCTAAACAAAAATATTTCTAATTTACTGGCTTTAACTAATGTTGCCATAAATAGCGCGGATAAAAGTGTTTCATTTGACGGTATAAACCGGCACCACGTTGACTGGAACTACATTGTCAATATCTCAAAGAAACAGGGTGTAAGCGCTATATTAATTGACGCAATAAAAAAAATTCCATCTGACCAACGACCACCCAAACCCTTGCTTCTGCAATGGATTGGACAGATGGCTATGATGGAACAGATGTATATTAAATATAAAGGACAGATAGCATCTTTAGCCGGATTCTATAAACAATATGGCATAAGTATGTTACTATTGAAGGGATATGGCTGCAATCTTTGTTATCCATGCCCGGAACACAGGCCTACTGGTGACATAGACATATTTCTGTTTGGCAAAAAAGATGAGGCTGATGACTTGGTGGAGAAAGAACTTGGTATCAATGTCCGCAAGGAATATCACAAGCATTCAACCTTCGACTATAACGGTGTGGAGGTGGAGAATCACGCCAAATTTATTGATGACGTGTCGCACAAAAGTAATATCAGATTTGAAAACATCTTAATGTCAATTCTAAAAAGGGGGGAATGCATAGCAAGTCCTATAGACAATGTTTTGCTGCCACCACCTACGTTCAACGCACTTTTCTTATTGCGCCATACCGGAGAACACTTCGCCACCAATGAGATAACATTGCGCCATCTGCTTGATGTTGGCACCTTTTTTTGTCGTTATCACGCAGACATAGATTGGGCTTTTGTGTTCAATGTTTATGAACAAGAGCGCATGATGCAGTTCTTTAACGCTATAGCCACAATATGTGTAGAATATATTGGCATGGATGCCGCCTATTTTGCATCAAATGACAAACTTTATTCTTACAAAACAGACACCAATCTTGCCAACCGCATTCTCTATGATATTTTTGAAAAGAAGGAGATATTGCCAATGTCAACAGTAGGAATAGACACTTTTGGTAAAAGGATAAAATATGGAATAGCCAAAACCATGCGTTGGTGGCACAACCGATGGAAATATCGTTTGGTGTATAACGAGAATTTGTGTCAGTCTTTCTGGTGGTTAGCGAGAAATAGAATGAATTTATAGAGGGATTGTGTTATTTTTTTAAAGTAGTTTTATCATCTTTGCAGAATGGAAAGGGATGATGAAAAATATATGAAGATGGCTTTACAGGAGGCGGAATCGGCAGCGGAGAGGGATGAGGTTCCGGTAGGAGCCGTTATTGTCTGCAACGGCAGGGTCATAGCAAGGGCACATAATCTTACTGAAACCCTTAATGATGTTACCGCCCATGCAGAGATGCAGGCCATTACAATGGCAACCAACTATCTTGGAGGAAAATATTTGGACAAGTGTTCAATCTATGTAACTGTGGAACCATGCCCTATGTGCGCAGCAGCTCTTGCATGGGCACAGATTGGAGAGGTTATTTACGGTACTCCCGACAAAAAACGTGGTTATTCGCTCTTTTCGCCATCATTACTACACCCTAAAACCGTTGTCAGGAGTGGCATCTTGGAAACCGAATGTGCAGATATTATCTCAAATTTCTTTAAAAATAAAAGGTAGCGGCAGACTATGATGGAACTTTTGGGCAATTACGGATACCTTGGTCTCTTTTTGGGCACATTCTTGGCAGCCACAATTCTGCCTTTCAGCTCCGAAATACTCATAATCGCGATTTTGGCAGCAGGTTACGATCCTGTAATGTCTGCAGTTGTTGCAACTGTGGGCAACTGGCTCGGAAGTCTCTCCTCATATTGGCTTGGATGGCTTGGCAAATGGGACTGGTTAGAAAAATGGTTTAAGATAAAGCAGGAAACCCTCGAAAAGCAGAAAAAGTATATAGACAGATATAAATCCTTTATTGCTTTCTTCAGTTGGGCCCCCGTTGTGGGGGATGTACTCTCTGTAGGTTTAGGATTTTACAAAATCTCCTTTTTGAAGTGCGCCTTTTGGATGCTTTTTGGCAAAGCCGTAAGGTTTGCCGCATGGTCTCTGCTTTATTACTATTATGGAGAGGCTTTTATAAACCTGTTCAAATAGTTAGAGCGAAGCGTGGAACCCATTTAGCTACCTATTTGTTCAAGTTTTTGAGGGCCCAACAATATATTTTTGCGGAATTGGACTCTGTTAAGTAATTTTGCGTATTTATAATCAAGAAGCATTGCTACTGTTATGGAGATAAAAAGTGCAGTTTTTGCCGGCAGCAGCCGCAAGTTAGCCGATAGGCCTAAAGAGAGGTTGCCGGAATTTGCCTTTATAGGCAGATCAAATGTTGGCAAGTCCTCGCTGATAAATATGCTTTGCAATATTAAGGAGTTGGCAAGAACATCATCTACCCCCGGGAAAACGCTTTTGGTTAACCATTTTAAGATAAATGACAGATGGTATTTGGTAGATCTGCCCGGGTACGGGTATGCCAAGATCTCCCAAAAAGCAAGGCTGTCGTTGGCTCAAATGAACAATGATTATATTAACGGCTCGTCTGAACTTGTTGAACTGTTTGTACTCTTAGACTCAAGACATAAAATCCAGAAGATAGATCTTGAGTTTCTTATAAGTCTTGGAGAGGCAGGGATACCGTTCTCCATAATCTTTACAAAAGCAGACAAGTTGAGCAAAACAGCAGCGGCAAAGCAGATAGAGAGTAATAAGCAGGAACTATTGGAGTACTGGGAGGAGCTGCCCCCCATATTCGTAAGTTCATCCGAAACAAAAATGGGGAAAGAGGAGATATTGGAGCATATAGATGAATCCCTTAAAATTGCAGCGGAACATAAAGCCTGAATAAAACGAAAAACACACACTTAAAACACATTAAAATAAATGGAACACACTCATACAATAAAGATTTTTGCCTGCCGCGGTTCTAGAGACATGGCAGAAAGAATCGCCAAATCTATGAATTTGAATTTGGGAGAATCTATTGTCACCGTTTTCTCAGACGGCGAATTCCAACCTGCCTTTAACGAGAGCGTTAGAGGTGCAACTGTATTCATTGTGCAGTCTACCTACCCACCTGTTGAAAACCTTTTCGAGCTTCTTCTCATGATAGACGCTGCAAAAAGAGCCTCTGCATATAAAGTTATTGCAGTAATGCCATACTTTGGTTGGGCACGCCAAGACAGGAAGGACAGGCCAAGAGTATCCATTGGCGCAAAATTGGTTGCAAACCTTTTGGCAGCTGCAGGATGCGACAGGGTGATGACAGCAGACCTTCATGCAGACCAGATACAGGGATTCTTTGATTTCCCGGTAGATCACATCTACGCAAGCTCCCTGTTCCTTAACTACTTAAGAAGCCTTAGCATAGAGAATCTGTCTATTGCAGCACCGGATATGGGTGGAGCCAAAAGAGCAAATGCATATTCCCGCATATTGAGCTGTCCTCTTATTGTTTGCCATAAATCAAGAGAGAGAGCAAACGTAGTTGGCTCAATGACAGCCATTGGTGAAGTTGAGGGCAGGAATATTGTAATCATAGACGATATGGTAGACACCGCAGGAACACTTTGCAAAGCATCTAACATGCTTATGGAAAAAGGTGCATTGAGTGTTAGAGCTCTTGCAACGCACGCTGTGCTGAGCGGTGCCGCATACGAGAATATAGCTAATTCAAAACTTAAAGAACTCATTGTTACAGACACAATCCCATTAAGAGTACCGGAGGGTGCAGATACCTCAAAGATTAGAGTTATCTCTATTGCCGAACTGTTTGGAGATGTCATTAACAAGGTATATAACTACCAGTCTATAAGTACTTCGTTCGTTTTCTAATTTTATTGAACCATGTTAGACCCTAAGCAAAATATAGAAGATGTACACAACAAGATTGTGAACGGTATAAAGGAGTTTGTCCACGCGGCAGGAGCCAAATCTGTTGTACTCGGGCTCTCCGGAGGTATAGATTCTGCTCTTGTGGCATCATTGGCAACCGAAGCTCTTGGCAGTGATAACGTTATGGGCTTTATAATGCCAAGCGAATTTTCAACGGTACATTCCGTGCAGGATGCTGTTGATTTAGCAGAGAATCTTGGCATAAAATACCACATTATACCAATAGCATCTATCTATAACAGATTCATGAAGGAGTTGGCACCTGTTTTTGGTCCCGACAACGAATGGAATGTAGCGGAGGAGAACCTTCAAGCCAGAATAAGAGGTACTTTGCTTATGGCCTACGCAAATAAATTTGGAGCATTGGCGCTTAACACATCCAACAAAAGCGAGATCTGTTGCGGATACGGAACACTTTACGGAGACCTTGCCGGTGCAGCCATGATCATTGCAGACCTGTACAAAGTTGAGGTTTATGAGATGGCTCACTACGTAAACTCCTTAAAACGTGTCATTCCGGATTCCACACTTACCAAAGCTCCGTCTGCCGAATTAAGAGAGGGGCAGAAAGACAGCGACTCGCTGCCGGACTACCCTCTTTTAGACAGCATACTGTACAGCATTAACGAGGAGCAAATGAGCTACGAGCAGCTTTTGGACAAAGGGATAGATAAAGCAGTCTTGGACAAGGTGTTAAGACTTATGAAAGCATCCTCGTTCAAGATGTGCCAGCTCCCTCCTATGTTCAATGTATCCAAACATCCGCTCGGGTACAAAGAGAAATGGGCGTTAAAACAGTAAAAGATGAAGGTTTTTCTTATCACCATAATATTAGTGGGGCTTTGCGTGTTCGGGTTATGCTTTAACATAATCTTCAAAAAGGACGGCAAATTCCCCGATGGCGAGATAGCCCACAACAAGGAGCTTAAGAAGAGGGGCATTATGTGCGCTTCTGCAGAGGAGAAGATATTATGGTCAAAAAAGAATAAGAGAATCAAAAGAGACAAATCCTCATGCAGTGCAGCAGAAGGCACAGATGATCCATGCCGTAACTGTATGAGCGACTGCAAGGGCAGTATATAGTTGAGAGTGTACAGTTTATAGTGTATAGACAAGTTTAAAGCTAATAGCAGCAAAGCTTAAAGTAAGAAACTATCAACTTAAAAAATATAAACTAATTAACTGACTATAAACTTTTAACTATAAACTACAAACTAATTTGGCGTTGGCAATTTTTAAAGTAAAGAAAGTAAAGAGGATATAGAGGGTATAGAGAGTAAAGAAGCTAAAGCCAAAGCCAAAGCCAAAGCTAAAGCTAACGCCAAAGCCAAGGCTAAAGCTAATGCTAAAGCCAAAGCAGTTGAACTGGAAGAACAAAAAAACAGGAGAATAGAGATATGGGAATAATTGCAATTGTAGGAAGACCTAACGTTGGCAAATCAACACTTTTCAACAGACTTGTGGGGCAACGAAAGGCCATTGTAGATGAGACAGCCGGCGTTACTCGAGACAGGCACTATGGCCTTGGCGAGTGGTGCGGGAAGGAATTTTCCGTTATAGACACAGGCGGATACACCTCAAATTCAGATGACATTTTTGAAGGCGAAATAAGAAAACAGGTACAACTCGCCATAGACGAGGCAGATGTAATTCTGTTCTTGTGTGAGGTTGGTACAGGCATCACAGACTACGACATGGAGATTGCCCATATACTAAGAAGATGCAAAAAGCCCGTTATCCCCGTAGTCAACAAGGTAGATACAGGAGACAAGATGTTTGGCGTATATGAATTCAATTCTTTAGGGTTAGGAGAGCCGTACTCAATTGCAGCAGCCAACGGAAGCGGCACAGGAGACCTCTTAGATAAAGTATGCTCTCTGCTTCCCGACAATCCAAAACAGGAAGAGGAGGAGAAGCATATACCGCACATTACCATTGTGGGACGTCCCAATGTTGGAAAATCGTCACTTACCAATGCACTTTTGGGAGAGGAACGCAATATTGTAACAAACATTGCCGGAACCACAAGAGATTCCATTGCAACACTTTACAACAAGTTCGGCTATGAATTTATGCTTGTGGATACAGCAGGACTAAGGAAGAAGACAAAAGTTACAGAGGACCTTGAGTTCTACTCGGTAATGAGAGCAGTAAAGAGCATTGAGAACTCAGACATTTGCATACTTATGATAGATGCCCAAAATGGCATTGAAGCACAGGATATGGCTATCTATAACCTTATCCAACGCAACAAAAAAGGATGCGTTATTGTTGTAAACAAATGGGATACCATTACAAAAAGCTCCAACACAATGAAAGAGTTCAGAGAGGCCATCCTAAAGAGAATAGCGCCATTTACAGATGTTCCCATTATCTTTACCTCAGTCACAGAGAAGCTGCGTATCCTGGATGTGCTCAAATCAGCAGCCCATGTATACGAGAATTATTCAAGAAAGATTCCTACCTCCCAACTTAATGAGGTTATGCTCCAGGAGATAGAGAACTATCCGCCACCTGCGACCAAAGGCAAATATATAAAGATTAAATATATTACACAGTTACCTACGGCAAGTCCGTCGTTTGCATTCTTCTGCAACCTGCCACAATATATTAAGGATCCTTACAAAAGATTCTTGGAGAACAGATTAAGAGAGCATTTCAATTTTGAGGGATGTCCTATCCGGATATACCTTAGACAGAAATAAAAAAAGTTGCCGAACGGGCAACTTTTTTCATTTCTCCACCTCTTCGCGTATTCTTAAAGCAGCCATCGGCAGGAAGAAACTGAAGTTTGCACCGCCAAACTCACTGCGACAGTACGAGATCTCACCACCGCTTTGGTCTATTATATTCTGGCTTATTGCAAGCCCCAAACCTGTCCCACTACTCTTTGTTGTAAAATTAGGCTTGAACAGCTTGTCAACATCATTTGGCTTTACACCAGGCCCATTATCCTCAAAAGAGACCCTGTAGCCGCCACGCTCCTGTTTAAGAGATATCTTTACATAGCCACCTCCATTTGCCTCAACAGCCTGTACCGCATTTGAAAGCAGATTTACTATAACCCTTATTATCTGCCCCTTTCTGGCAAAGACCATTGCCTCATCTGTATCATGTACAAATGAGATTCTTATATCATCATGCGTATCAAAGAGTATCTTCTGCTCCTCAAGCAGCGTATAAAGATTAATCTCAATGGATTCCTCAAAATAGAACTTGGCAAAACTCGAGAACTCAGACGCAGTATTTGACAATATCTCTATCTGTTCCAAGATGGAATTTGCAACATCTTCAAATTTATTCTCCCACCCGGCTATATTTCTCTGTTTCATACTTATAAGATGCTGTATACTGAGTCTCATTGGGGTAAGAGGGTTTTTAATCTCATGTGCTATCTGCCTTGCCATCTCACTCCAGGCATGTTCACGCTCCTTCTTGGCAAGCTGTTGTGTGCTCTCCTCCAAATCATCTACCATCTTATTGTATGCACCAACAAGCAGCCCAAGCTCATCTCTGTTCTTATAATCTATATGCTCTGCCTTTTTGGACACATCCATACGTTTCATTTTGCTGCTTATTGCCGCCAACGGTTTCGACAGCTGTTTTGACAACATTCCTCCACCTACGATTGCTGTAATAAGAAGCAACAAATAGATATTAATTATAGTAGCAATGACAGCAGAAAGGTCGCCTCTAAAATCAGAAGGCTTTACAAAATATGGAATATTCACAATTGATATAAGCCTGCCTTGATTATTAAGTATAGGTGAATAAAGCGAATAATAATCTAACTCTCCCAATCTCTCTACATTCTGCACCTGGCGCTTCCTCTCATGCACCAATTTGTCATAAGCCTCGGAATTTATTCTGGATGAGATTAAAGATTTGTCAAACAGTTCAGGCTGTGTGGATCTTATAAGTCTGCCATGAGGATCATACAGATTTATATCTACCTGTATGCTCGATGAAAGCCTGTCTATGGTAGATATAAGATCTTGTGTATTAAGCTGCGTATACTCCCCAACATATTTACAATACTCCTCTAAAGTAGATTGTACGGTCTGCAGTTTTTCCTCCATCTGCAACCTGTTGTTCTCATTATAGAATATAACACTAAACCATATACTTCCTGCACCCATACAGATAAGTGCAAAAACAAGCGACGCGGTAACAAGATAGGTAATCTTGCGTTTGAAGGACTTCTTTGGCATCCTTATTCTAAGGACATTCTTGTTCATTCTCCTTATTCGCAAGAATATAAAGATAAGCCCTCCGTAGAACAGCATAAGGTATGAAAACGAGATAAAATATGAGAGCACCCACCTTACAGGTCTTGTTATTACTATAATCTTGCCTGTTATGCTTTTGTCTACAAAAAACAGGTTCTTTCCCTTTTTGAAAGATGAGAATCCCACATCATATTCCATCTCATCTACAGAGGTAGGGAAATTATAGTCTCCACTATATGCTATAAGTCTGCCATCTATATATTTTCCGTAAGAATATGAAAATGGCAGATTAATATTATCAACCTGCTTGTAATTAAGCAATTGAGCAGGATAGCCCTGCATACTCTTGGCATATCGAGAGTCAAATTCCAAATAGAGATTTACAACACCAATTGGCGTGAAATAGTAAAACACACCCAAATAGCTTATCTTTCCGTTATAATTATTAAGGAAATAAAAATTAGAGTTATCGGTAATTGGTGTTCCATATTGCCTTATCTCATTAAAATATCTATTACAGTCTACCATGCGCTGCCCCTGATTATAAAGCAACACATCATTAGGCTTGCATATATTAAGTTTTATCTCATAGCGTTGAGTCATACCTTTAAGGTATAGTTCGTCTAATCTGTTCTTTAGAATATTAAGGCTGCTCTCCGGTGAGACAAGGATTGAAGCTATTACAGGGTCAGACTGAATTTTGCTCTCAACTGAACGCAATTGCAGTTCGAGCCCCACATCTCTTTCAACAGACAGCTTACCTGCCCACATTCTGCTCCTCTCTCTCTCTTTATTCAAACCGCATACAGAAACGGTAACAAGTGTATATAGAGACACCACTAACATAAATACAACCGTACTTCTATAGCTTAGAAGTGAAAAACGCCTTAATCTTCTTACAGATGAAACCGTTAGTTGCAGAGAGAGAAGGAGTGCTATAAACAGTAGTCCGTATGATATATAGGCAAGACAAGAATAGAGTGTAAGTTCATCCAACCTATATAGCTCCAATATTATGCTTGAGTTGTATATCAGCGATTTAAGTGTAATATGGATATATATAACAATTATAAGAGGAATAACAAAGATTCCACCCATTAATAATCCTTTCCTCAGCTTTACTCCACCACAACCACCTTTTTTACCTGTTCCGTTTGCAATCTTTCTATCAAAAAAAATAAGTTTCCCGACAATGCTTCTTCTTAATTGGAAAAGCCCCAAGATTGCAAGAAAAACAAACATATTATTTAACAGCAGGCCTCCAAAAGATGAAAACAACCCGGTATCTGCATAAAGCATTGGGGAAAAAATCTCATAATTCCACAAGTAAGAGCCAAAGCCAATACAGGTAAGCCTTAAGATAACCAATCCTATGAGGTACATCACATAAAATCTGAATTTATGATGATTGTACAGAAAAGAGTACATTGTAATAAATGCAAGAAGAACGGTAATCCACCCTAATGCATAATTATAGGAGATGGCATTGGAGAGCCTCTCTTCCAATACAGAGAAAAGGGGTTCCCCATTTGTATTATTTACAACAACCCCCTCATCGCTGTTTACAGGTACAATCTTCACCCTTTTATTCTTTGACAGATTAGGATTATTCCTGCTTATAAGTGTTGATCCGCTACCCATATACTCCGTTTTTACAAGCAGGGCACTTACAATTTTTGTTCTCCCGGCCAACTGAACATTAACAAGATACCATCCTGTACCCAAGTTCACATACTGAAGCTCGCTGCTGCTCAGATAGGCCAAAGGGGTATTAAAATAGTTTTTTGTGTTAAGATAGCTGAGTCTGTACCACAAAGGCAGGATATCTACCTCGTCATTTCCTATAGGAAACTGATTCTTCCAAAATTGAAGGGTATCTGAATTGTACCTGTAGATAATCATATCCTCCGGGAAACCTTTAAGATAAGGCCAACTGTCTGTTGGTGGGGTGTTTTTTACCTCATCTACATAATCATTTAGAAGAGCCAACCGCTTATTTACATTACGCTCTATCCTCTTTACCTCGTTGTCAATATTATAGACAGGACTCCTTGATATAATCAGCAATAAGGCACAAAAGAGGGTAAGGAGAGCCAAAATAGCCGTTCTGTTCCCTCTGACAAATAAAAAAAAGTATTTTAAACAGTACAAAAATCTATCTGCAATACCACTCTTCATACTCTCTAAATTTTAATTTCTGCTTCACGTATCTCATTTGTGATGATAAGGTTCCCCTTTAATTATGGTACATGCCCTGTAGAGCTGCTCAAGAAAAATAACCCTTATAATCTGATGTGAAAAGGTCATTTTAGACAAAGAGACAAGTCCGTTTGCCCTGTCATATACCTCTTGGCTGAATCCGTAAGCTCCCCCTATAACAAAAACCACATCTCGGCCGGCCTGCATATACCCCTCCATCTTTTCTGCCCACTTTATAGAATCATACTGAATACCCCTCTCATCCATAAGGATAAGCGTATCATTAGCCTTTACACTTTTTAATATAAGTGTACCCTCCTTTTGTTTTATCTGTTGAAAAGACAATGCCCTTGCATTTTTCAGTTCGGGTATTTCAACTCTTTGGTAATTAATATAAAACCCCAATCTTTTCTCATACAGGCACAGCCCCTCTTCAACAAACGGAAATGTGGTCTTTCCTACTGTTAACAATGTGAATTTCATAGCAGACACAAATGTAATTAAAAATATTAATACCTTTGCACACATAAGAGCAGCATTGATTGTGCCACACAGTTACAGTTAATGGCTTGTTTTTTGTACAGCTCGCGTGAGTTTTACCACAAATAGTGACATAAAGATGAAAAGATTATATATATACATACTGCTTACATTTCTGTCTCTGCCGCTTTTTGCTCAACAGGAAAATGATGTTTTTGTCCCTATAGGAAAATATATCCAAAACGGAGATTTTCAAAAACTATCTGCTTGGTTTGCAAGCAATTTAGAGCTTGAAATTTCTGGTAGTGTAAATGATTGCAGCAAGACGCAGGCTACTCAGATAATGAAAGATTTCTTTATAAAATACCCTCCAAAAACCTTCTCCATAATTCATAAAAGTGGAAAGGCCCCTATGAAATATGCCATAGGAACGCTTACCACAGAATCTGATAATTTTAGAATAACCCTTTTTGTAAAAACAGATACAAACGGCAATTTTGTACAACAGTTACGAATAGAGAAGGAGTAACGTTGGCGTTGGCGTTAGCGTTTTTTAAAGTACAGAGGGTAAAGAGAGGAAAGAGGGTAAAGAGGGTATGAGAGTAAAGAAAGCTAAAGCCAATGCCAATGCCAAAGCTGATAAATGGTTACGGAATAAGGCCTTTTAAGAAGTCTTTATAATATTCATCTGATCTCACGCTATCCATCTGTTGTCTGTACCTCTCGCCTACCGCCTTGAAGTCCTCTAAATATTTCTTATCCAAAGGTTCGGCAGCCGGGCTGTCCATCTTTAAAGGATTTATCGGGGTGCCGTTTCTGTAGACTCTAAAATCCAAGTGAGGACCTGTTGAAATACCCGTACTTCCAACGAATCCTATAACCTCACCCTGATTCACCCTTTTTCCTGTAGCAAGTCCTTTAGCAAACCCTTTAAGATGCATGTACGATGTCGTATATATCTTGTTATGCTTAATCTTTATGGTATTACCGCCGCCATTTGTCCACCCCTTAAAGATCACCACTCCGTCTCCAATAGACATTACAGGGGTTCCGGCCGGCGCAGCGTAATCAACGCCTGTGTGTGGACGCACAATTTTAAGTACCGGATGCTTCCTTGCGTATGTAAAGCCCGAACTGATTCTTGTAAAACGCAAAGGAGCTTTAAGGAAGGCCTTTTTGAGACTCTCCCCTGTTTCGTTCCAATACATGGCTCCGCGATCCTCAATCTGATAACGCACCGCCGGATAGACCTTTCCATTATGAGAGGCAACAGCATAATACAGGTCTCCTATATCCAAAAGTTCATCCTTATAGGTCAGCTCATCGTAGAGAACCTCAAAGCTATCCCCTTTTTGCAACCCCGAAAAATCTATTGTCCAAGCAAATATATCCTCTAACTTTATTGCAAGTATTGCCGGCACTCCGGCTCTTTTCATATCTAACCACAATGATGATTGGATATCTATTTTAGCCACCCGCTTATTTGTAACTATATCCTTCTCAACAACACTTACAAAGAGCGAGTCTTTGAGTCCCATTACAACATGAGAGAGTCTGTCTTTCTCATATACAAAAAAACTTGGAGACAGTTCTAAGCTATCCCCTGTTCTCCTGTAAAAGAACTCATATTCGTTGCCTACCTTTATCTTCTTTACATCAAACTTATCTCCGGCTATTGATATAAGTTTCTGAATAGTCTGTTGGTCTACCCCCGCATCGTTCAACAATGTACCAAACAGATCACCGTTACCAATATCCGATATTGATATTTCATAATCACCTACAGGTATTCCATATTGAAAAACTGTATCCTTTTCGGTTACAACAGTCTCCTCTACAAGTTGCTGATTATTATTACAGGCAAAAAACACCATAATCAAGGTTATTAACACCAACTTATTCATATACTACTCTTTACAGACAATAAAAATTTTCAAACCCAGTTTGTAAGCATAAAGATAGAGCAAAAAAAGCAAACTGTTGATAACTTTGTGTAAAAAAATGTAAAAAAGTGTAAAAGTATAGAAAAGAATACTTAATTTTGCAGAACCCCCAAAATATCCAAAAGAACGACAATGGCAAAATTCATTGGTGAATATAGAGCTAAGATAGATGACAAGGGCAGAGTGGTATTCCCCTCCGCTTTTAAGGCTGTGCTCTCTTTGTCGGGAAGCAACTTATTGGTAATCAAAAAAGATCTGTTCGAGGATTGTTTGGAGATGTTCACATACGAGCAGTGGGAGAAGGAATCGGACATGGTCAAATCCAGATTGAACTTTTTCAACAAAGAGCATGCACTGTTTTGGAGGGAATATATGAGGAACAGAGCCATTGTAGAGCCGGATGGAAAATTGGGAAGAATCTCTATTCCAAAACATCTTCTATCTCAAATCGGAGCGGACAAAGAGCTTGTATTTGCCGGCAACGATCATAAGATTGAGATATGGTCCGGTGAGAAATATGATGCCGGAAAGATGGATGGAGCAGACTTTTCTCAATTGGCACAAAAGATTTTGGGTTAAAGTTAAATCTATTTTGAAATGAGCAGCTATCACAATCCGGTTTTGCTACACCAAAGTGTAGACGGGCTTAACATAGAGGAGCACAAGGATGGGGTCTATATAGACGCCACTATGGGCGGAGCGGGACATACTGCCGAGATACTCAAAAGATTAGGCCCAGGCGGAAAGCTCATCTCTTTTGATCAGGATGCAGACGCCATAGCCAATGCACCTAAAGACAGCAGACTTATTGCGGTACACAACAACTTCAGATTCATTGAAAATTTTGTTCAATTCCTTAATGTTGGCAAGGTAGATGGGATACTTGCCGATCTTGGGGTCTCCTCACACCAGTTCGATACAGAAGAAAGGGGGTTTTCATTTAGGTTCGATGCGCCATTGGATATGAGGATGAACTGTGCAGAGGGGATTAATGCCGAAGACATAATAAACAGCTACGAGGAGGAGGAGCTGGCCAAAATATTCAGAGAGTGGGGCGAGATAGAGAATCCCGGGAAGGTTGCCGGTGTCATCTGCAAGGCACGCTCCATGAGCCCCATAAAGACAACAGAGGAGTTAGTAAACACTGTATCCAAGTTCTTTAACGCACAAACGCGGCATAAATTTTTAGCCAAGCTGTTTCAGGCGTTAAGGATAGAGGTCAACCATGAGATGAGTGCATTGGAGGAGTTTCTTACGGCAACCGGGAAGGTTTTGAAAAGCAAAGGAAGGCTTTCTGTAATTACCTACCACTCGTTGGAAGACAGGTTGGTAAAGAATTACATGAAGACAGGAAACTGTAGCGGAATCGCCATAAAGGATTTCTATGGAAAGATAGAGACCCCTTTTAAACTCGTTAACCGTAAGCCTTTGCTTCCCGACAACAACGAACAGATGGAGAACAACAGAAGCAGAAGTGCCAAGCTGAGAATTGCTGAAAAGATATAGAAAAACAGTAAAATGGAGGAAAACAGTAAAAACCAAAAGAAAGCCACATTCACATTTTCTTCCCTTCTAAGGGGGCAGATAGTGAAAGATGTCTTGGGCAGAGACATCTGGTTTGTGTTATATATTTTTCTCATTATCATTCTGTATATATCAATAAATCTTGGCGTAGAGAAGACTCAGATTACAATAAGAAAAAACCAGCTCGAGCTTAAGAACCTAAAGGCGGAATATACAGGAAAAGCTGCCCGGCTACAGTCTCTAAGCAAACGAGGGGAGGTTAAAGAGAGACTTGAAAAGCAGAACTCAACACTTATAAACCCGGTGTCACCACCTATAGCACTTGAAAGATGAAAGAGATAATCACAAAAAGAATAAAATGGTTTTTCGCAATCTACTTTATCTTGGTACTTATAGTTGTTGGGAAGGTTATAAAGTTGCAATACTTCTCCCCTACAGAGATAAAGGCGGAGGATATTGCATACAGAGTTGAAACGGTTGATGCCATAAGAGGTGACATTCTTTCACGCGACGGCAGACCTATTGCCACCTCCATACCTTTTTACAAGGTAAGGATAGATTGCGTTGTACCAAGTAAGGATGTATTTGACAACAATGTAGCGGAATTAGGCAAGTCTTTGGCGGCTTTCTTCAAAGATAAAAGCGCTGCCCAATATACAAAAGAGCTTAAACAGGCAAGAAAAGAGGGTAAGAGATATAAAGCATTGGGTAACAGACTTGTTGACTACCCGGAACTGATGGAGATAAAGAAATTCCCCATCCTCTCCTTAGGCGCTAACAGGGGAGGTTTGATTGTTGAAGAAAAATATAAAAGGAAACACCCTTACGGAAGACTCGCATACAGGACCATAGGGTTCATCAACACAGAGGGTGTTAGTGTTGGCATAGAGGGCAGTTGCGATTATTACCTTAAAGGGGAACCAGGACAACAGAAGATACAGAAGATGCTCGGCGGGGAGTGGAGACCGGTTAACAGCGATCTTACCATTGAACCAAAGAACGGTTGTGACATTAAAACTACCATAGACATAGATATGCAGGAGGCTGCAGAGAAGGCTCTTAGGGAGCAGCTTGCAAAGGGACAGGCTGTAGAGGGTGCTACAGCTATCGTAATGGAGGTAAAGACAGGTGCCATACGTGCAATCGCCAATATGAAAAAGGGGAAGAACGGCAGTTATGACGAATCTTATAACTATGCCGTGGGAGATGCAACAGAGCCGGGCTCTGTCTTTAAACTTGTTACATTGGTATCTCTATTGGAGGACGGTTACGTTACCTTGGATTCACCGATTGATGCAGGCAACGGCAAATGGAGCTATGGAGGACATACCTATTCAGATGTTACCCCGGGAGGATACGGGTTGGTAACAGTAAAAAAGGCTTTTGAGAAATCTTCAAACTGCGCCTTTGCAAAACTTGCTGTTGAATATTATTCAAAAGACCCAAAGAAATTTACAGACAGAATCCAGAGTATGAAGGTTGGAGAACGATTTAATTTAGACATACAGGGAGAGGCACGCTCTGTAATATATACACCTACATCTCAGATGTGGTCTGCGACAAGTCTCCCCTCAATGGCCATAGGCTACGCCACACTGCTTACGCCACTGCATACTCTTACATTTTATAACGCAATAGCCAACAATGGGGTAATGATGAAGCCATACTTTATTGAGAGCTATCAGGATCACGGAAAGATCATAAAAAATTTTCCTCCAACAGAGATGAGCGGTTCAATAGCATCTGAGCGGACCATAAAGGCTGCGCAGGAGGCAATGCGCGGAGTTGTAGAGGAGGGTACAGGCAAATCTATGAAGACCCTGCCGTTTAAGGTTGCAGGCAAGACAGGTACAGCCCGTATGGCATTCCCCGGGGGCGGTTATGAGAGGAACGGGCGCAGAAGATACCAGGCTTCATTCGCCGGCTTCTTCCCTGCAGACAATCCAAAATACAGTGCTATTGTAATCCTCTACTCCGAGCCTATTGTAGGTAACTTTTACGGAGGTTCACAAGCAGGCCCTGTCTTTAAACAGATTGCAAATCATATATACTCTTCGAGCAGGGATTGGGGCAAGCCTGTCTGCGGGAAAGACTTTACCTTGGACACACTCTCAACAGAGAAGGGAATGCCTGTAATATCAAGCGGGAAAGCAACGCAGGATATTGCAGCGCTTGAACAGTTGCCTGCCAAGGGAAAGAGCAGCATAATGGAGAGTATGAAGAGAAAAGATTGGATAACACTATGCAGGGACAGCAGCAGGAATATTACCATTAAGGAGTGTCACAATAGTGATGAGTTGCTGTGCAATGTGGTTGGAATGGGACTGAAAGATGCTATATATATTTTGGAGAATCAAGGGTACAAGGTAAGTTTTGACGGGCACGGAAGGGTAGTTTCCCAAAATCCCGCAGCAGGAAGTGGCATAAACAGAGATTCGATATCAACAGTGGTACTTAAACTTGAATACAATTAAATTAAAGGAGGATGGTTTATGAGACTTATTGATATAATAAAAGAGACAGGGGTAACAGATTCGGCTACAGCCGACAAGTTCCGCAATACAGACATTGAGGATGTTTGCACGGATTCACGTAAATGCAGGCACGACTCTCTGTTCATTGCTGTAAAAGGGGCCGCTGCAGACGGCCATAAATATATCTGCAATGCAATAGACAACGGAGCCAAGGTTATTCTCTATGAGAATGGCGAAAACATAGAGGGATACAGGAGAGATGATATTGTGTTCATTCCCGTAAAGGACGGGCGAACGGCCGAGGCTGTTGCAGCAAAAAATTTTTATGGAGATCCAACTTCATGCATAAAGTTGGTAGGTGTAACCGGTACAAACGGAAAGACCTCCATTGCAACCCTGCTGTACAGGTTGTTCGGCAATTTGGGTTACGAGTGCGGACTTATCTCAACCATAGCGAATTACGTTGAGAAGAAAAGATATGAGACAATAAACACCACCCCCGGTCCTGTTGAACTCAACAGGCTGTTGGCAGAGATGGTAGAGAGCGGTTGCGAGTACTGTTTTATGGAGGTGAGCTCACATGCTTTGGACCAGAAGAGGACAGAGGGGCTTAAGTTTGCCGGAGCTATCTTTACAAACCTTACACACGACCATTTAGACTACCACAAGACCTTTGCAAATTATCTTGCCGCAAAGAAAAAGCTGTTTGACAACCTTGGCACAGATGCGTTTGCCCTTACCAATGAGGATGACAAGAACGGCAGTGTTATGCTACAGAACTGCAAGGCAAGGAGATACAGATACTCATGCAGGAATGCGGCAGACTTTAAGTGCAGGATCATAGAGAAGAATATAGACGGCACTCTGCTGAACATTAACGGTAAAGAGATTTGGTGCAGGTTTATAGGGTTGCACAACGCCTACAATATCACGGCAGTATATGGGGCAGCAGTTCTTCTTGGGATGAAAGAGGAGGAGGTTGCAGTAGAGGTGAGCCGCCTTACTGCAGTCAGCGGAAGACTTGAGTATTTCAAGGGCAGCAACGATATTATTGCCGCCGTTGATTATGCTCATACTCCCGATGCTTTAGAGAATGTCCTTAAGACATTGAAAGATCTCAATCCTGCCGGAGACCTTATTTGCGTATTTGGCTGTGGCGGTAACAGAGATAAGACAAAAAGGCCGGAGATGGGCGCAATTGCAGGAAAGTACGCAGATAAGATTGTTGTAACATCCGATAATCCAAGATTTGAGGACCCTTTGGCAATCATAAATGATATTAAGGAGGGGATGGATATAAAGGCAAGATGTAAGAGCAGTTTTATTCCAAACAGACAAGAGGCTGTAAGAGTTGCCATACTGAACGCAAAGCCCGGCTCCATAATCCTTGTTGCAGGCAAAGGACACGAGGATTACCAGATTGTTAACGGTGTAAAGCACCATTTAGACGATAAAGAATTGATTAAAAGCGCTTTTGAGGAGCTTAAAATGCTCTGCAAAGCATAAAGTTATAATATTACAAGATGCTTTACCATCTTTTTGAATACTTTGAGAGTAACGGAATACATTTCCCCGGAGTAGGGCTTATGAAATACATAAGCTTCAGAGCCATATTGGCTGTAATGACGGCATTGCTTATTGCCTTATGGTTAGGCCCAAAAATAATAAGGCTGATGCAGAAACTGCAGATTGGTGAGGAGATAAGGAATCTTGGATTGGAGGGTCAGATGCAGAAGAAAGGAACCCCTACAATGGGTGGAGTTATAATAATACTCTCTCTGCTCATCCCCGCACTCCTGTTTGGAAATCTTACAAATGTATATGTTATCTTAATGATAATAACAACATTATGGCTTGGATTTGTTGGTTTCTTAGACGATTCCATAAAGGTATTTAAAAAGGACAAGGATGGATTGAACGGAAAATATAAGATTATAGGTCAAGTGACACTTGGTCTTATAGTTGGTCTTGTATTGTGTTTCAGCGAACAGGTAACTGTAAGAGAATCTGTAACTCCCGGAGAAAAGGAGGCCATTAAAGAAACTGTTACGGAGTTAGACGTAACGCAGACTCGCTACTTTAAAGATATAAAGAGTACAACCACAACCATACCGTTTGTAAAGGACAATCAGTTCGACTATGCGTGGCTTGCACCGTTTAAAGGGAAAGCAGGAGAGATAGCAAGCTGGGTAATCTATATTCTTGTAATAATATTTGTCATTACAGCTGTTTCCAACGGTACCAACCTTACAGACGGGTTAGACGGTTTGGTAACCGGCGTATCTGCTCCGGTAGTTATAACATTAGCTGTATTGGCATATTTGTCGGGAAACTCAATATATGCCTCATACCTTAATATAATGTATATTCCGCACACGGGAGAGGTTGTTATCTTTCTCTGTGCGCTGATTGGGGCACTAATAGGATTTCTGTGGTACAACGCATCGCCGGCTCAGGTATTTATGGGTGATACCGGCAGCCTTATGCTCGGCGGAGTTATAGCAGTTGCCGCCATAATAATAAGAAAGGAGCTGCTTATACCTGTTTTATGCGGCATATTTTTAATTGAAAGTATTAGCGTTATTGCGCAAAGAGCATATTTTAAATATACCAAGAAAAAGTATGGAGAGGGAAGAAGAATCTTTAAGATGAGCCCTATACACCATCATTTTCAGAAGGAGGGTATAGATGCTATCATACAGTATCCCAAAAAGGCGATTCCGGAGACAAAAATTGTCATAAGATTTTGGATTATAGCTATTATGCTATGTGCAATATCAATAATCACTTTAAAGATAAGATAGAAAGCTGTTAAGTTTTATTATATGTACAGAATTGCAGTATTAGGCGGTGGCGAGAGCGGTGTTGGCTCGGCCATCTTGGCAAAGATGAAAGGATTGGATGTCTTTCTTAGCGACAGCGGAAAGATAAAGGAGAACTATGTAAAGATGCTAAAGGAGTATGATATTCCTTTTGAATCCGAGGGGCATACTCCTGAGAAAATATTGAATGCCAAAGAGATAGTAAAAAGCCCCGGAATCCCTGAAAATGCTCCCTTAGTTGTAAAGGCAAGGGAGATGGGAATTGGGATTATATCCGAGATAGAGTTCGCCAACAGATACTGCAAGGCCAAGAAGATCTGTATAACGGGAAGCAACGGCAAAACAACCACAACATCACTTATATACTACATTTTAAAGAATGCAGGATACAATGTTGGGTTGGGTGGAAACATTGGAAAGAGCTTTGCGCTTCAGGTGGCCACGGAAAATTTTGACTATTACGTTCTTGAGCTGAGCAGCTTCCAGTTGGACGATGTGTATGACTTTAAGGCAGATATTGCTATCCTTATGAACATTACTCCGGATCATTTGGACAGGTACGACTTTAAAATGCAGAACTACATTAACGCCAAATTCCGCATAACGAGGAACATGGATGGGGAGGATTCATTCATCTTCTGTGCAGATGATCCTGTAACGGCAAAGGAGATGAAGGAGATGCTTATAAAGAGCAGGATGCTGCCATTCTCGCAAAAAGAGGAGGTTAAGGAGGGCGCCTGCATAAAGGATGGCAAGATGGCGGTAAATGTAGCCGGGGATGAATATACAATGTACCTCAACGAACTTGCACTGCAGGGAAAGCATAACCTGTACAACTCCATGGCTGCAGCAATTGCTGCAAAGGTTGTAAAGATAGACAATACGCAGATAAGGCAGAGTCTTATGACATTCGAAGGGGTGGAACACAGGTTGGAGAGGGTACTTAAGATAAAGGATGTTCTCTATATAAATGATTCAAAGGCGACAAATGTGGATTCTGCATGGTATGCCTTGGACAGTATGACAACTCCTGTAGTGTGGATAGCCGGAGGCAAAGACAAGGGAAACGACTATGCACCGCTTTACGATCTTGTAAAGGAGAAGGTAAGGGTGCTTATCTGCATGGGACTTCACAATGAGAAGCTGCACGACAACTTTAAAGACAAGGTCGACAAGATAGTGGATGTTACCTCTGCCGCAGATGCGGTGCGGGTAGCGTATGAGAATGCCCTGCCGGGCGAGACTGTCCTGCTCTCACCATGCTGCGCCAGCTTCGACCTGTTCAAAAGTTATGAAGACAGGGGACGGCAGTTTAAGGAGGCTGTAAGAAAGCTGTAAGGAGGCTGTGGATGTAAGGAGGCTGTGGATGTAAGGAGGCTGTGGAGAGACTGTAAGAAAGCTTGTCGGGAGACTTAAAAGGCTATAAAAGGTTTGTAAATAGAAAAGCATATACTTAAAAATGAGTGGACTGAATACAGATGATATAAAGAGTGGAATTATTAAGAATGTGAAAGGGGACAAGGTTATATGGATAATAGTGTTCCTTCTTTCACTCATATCCATTGCCCTTATATACTCGGCAACAAGTTCGTTGGCCTACAAAGAGCACACAACCAATTTCAGCTATCTTTTCAAACAGTTGAAATATGTTGCGTTCGGGTGGGTTGTCCTCTTTGTCTTCTACAAGATACCGCTCAAATGGTACAGAAGCTTTTCTGTTATCATGTTCGCTGTAAGCCTTGCCCTCCTTGCCCTTGTTCCCATAATAGGACAGGAAATTAACGGTGCAAAGAGGTGGCTGAATTTGGGTTTCATTACATTCCAGCCAACCGAGCTTATAAAGATAACATTGGTACTATACATGGCCAAGATACTCGAATCGTGCAAATTAGACACCTTTAAGGAGTTTTTCATAAAGCTGCTTATACCAATAGGTCTTGCTTTCGTTTTAGTAATGGTTGGTTCGTTCTCTTCTGCCTGCTTCATTGGTCTGCTTGCAGCCATTATACTTATAGTTGCCGGTGTCAAATGGTCTTATCTGTTTAAATCTGCAGGTATAGGCGCTATTGCCATGGCTGTTATAATCTTGCTCCATTTAGCTTTTGGATGGTTCCCAAGAATCGACACCGCAACCAGCAGGTTGACCAAATTTGTAAGCAAGACAGAGGTATCTGAGGAGTTGAGCGCAGAGGAGAGGCAGAAAGAGTTGGACAAGACCTATCAGGCAGATATGGCAAAGGTTACAATCTCCTCTGTAGGTATCTTGGGTAAAGGCCCCGGAAACAGTACTCAGCGATATGTACTGCCCCACCCCTACTCGGACTTTATCTTTACACTTATCATTGAGGAGTACGGGCTCATAGGCGGATTTATAGTTCTTATATTTTACATGTGGTTCTTCTTTAGGTGTATAATCCTCGTAAAGAACTGTACGAGAGTGTTTACAGCAATAACGGTTGGAGGGCTTGCACTGTTAATTGTCCTGCAAGCTTCGCTTCATGTATTGGTAAATGTTGGAATCATACCTGTAACCGGGCATACACTGCCGCTCATAAGCCTTGGCGGAACATCTTTGGTTATATTGTGCAGTGCATTTGGAATCATCCTCTCTGTAAGCAGAACAATAGATATAAGTACAGATAAAAAGAGGGCCGAAAAACTTGCTGCGGCAAATGCGGCAAATGCTGCAGATGTAGCAAATACTGCAGACGCCCCTATAACTGAGGATATTGCAGAGTTCGAAGGCTCTTCATCCATAGACCTTACGGTGCCGGATGGTGGCGGCAGCTATACAGATGAGAAGGATTTGCGTGGAAGAGGAGAGACAAACCCGGAGGATAATGGGGAGCAATATGAGATAAAAGACAAAAACGGAGAGTTTAAATAGCAGACAGATGGAAGAGCTAAGGGTAATAATAAGCGGTGGAGGAACCGGAGGGCATATCTTTCCGGCAATTTCAATTGCATCTGCCTTAAAGGCAAAACGGCCGGGCGCAGTGCTTCTTTTTGTTGGGGCATCGGGCAAGATGGAGATGGAAAAGGTCCCTCAGGCAGGGTACAAGATTATAGGAATACCTGCGAGAGGGCTTAAAAGGCCGCTCTATTCACCCTCTAACATAGGGGTACTTATAGATTATTTCAAATGCAAGAGGAGAGCCAGGCAGATAATAAAGGAGTTCAGGCCCAACTTGGCCGTAGGTGTTGGAGGATATGCCAGTGCGGCAATCGTCAGTGCAGCGGAGAGCAAGGGTATACCGGTTGTTTTACAGGAGCAGAACTCGTTTGCAGGCCTTGTAAACAGGAAAAACGCTGCAAAAGCCACAAAAATATGTGTTGCGTATGATGGAATGGAGCGTTTTTTTCCAAAGGAGAAGATTGTTTTTACTGGCAACCCTATAAGAAAGGAGATAAAGGCTTCTACCCCGCAGCTCAAAGAGGAGGGTTACAAGTTTTACAATCTGCTTCCCGACAAAAAAACCGTTTTTGTCGTTGGCGGAAGCCTCGGTTGCCGAACACTTAACGAGTGGATGAAAAGAGAGCTTCTCAACGGAAAGCTGTTTGGAGGCAAAGAGAGTGAATATCAGGTAATATGGCAGTGCGGAAAATATTACAAGGCAGAGATAGAGACCTTTATGAAGGGGAGGCAGAGCAGCAACATAGTTTGGTCTGACTTTATTAAGAGGATGGATTTGGCATACGCCGTAGCGGATGTTGTAATAAGCAGAGCAGGTGCCGGGACAATATCCGAGCTGTGTGAGGCCGGCAAATGCACCATATTCGTACCAAGCCCTATGGTGGCCGAGGACCATCAGACGCATAATGCAATGGCATTGGTGAACAAAAACGCGGCTTTGTTGGTAAAGGATTCTGAGGCGGTGGAAAAGCTTGGCAGTACGGTTGGATCGCTACTTTCAGACGACAACAAAAGAGCATTATTGGAGAGCAACATAAGAGCTCTTGCAAGAGAGGATTCAGCTGCACAGATTGCAGATATTTGTATAGATATAGTTGATAAAAAACAGCAGTGATGAAGAATGTATATTTTATAGGGATAGGCGGAATAGGGATGAGCGCCATAGCACGGTACTATAACCATGCAGGTTATAAGGTCAGCGGCTATGACAGAACGCCGTCCCGCCTTACAGCCGAATTGGAGAGGGAAGGGATTGAGATACACTATACAGAAGATACAGGATACATTCCTGCAGAAAGAGAGGAGACACTTGTAATCTATACCCCTGCAATTCCAAAAGAGATGAAGGAGCTCCGTTATGTTATAGATAACGGGTACAAAGTTGTCAAACGTTCAAGGGCTCTTGGCGAGATAGCAAGTCATAACAGATGTATTGCCGTTGCCGGAACACATGGCAAGACAACAACCGGTACAATGATTGCCCATCTGTTTACTGCATGCGGCAAAGGGTGCAACGCATTCTTGGGTGGTATATCAAAGAATTACCATACCAATCTGCTACTGAGCAAGAACAACCTGCTTGTAGCGGAAGCAGATGAGTTCGACCGCTCCTTTTTACAGTTGTTTCCCGATATAGCCATCATAACATCGGTTGATGCAGATCATCTTGACATATATGGCAACATAGATAGTGTAAAGGAGGCCTTCTCTGAGTTTGCATCACAGATAAAGAGAGACGGATTACTTATATTAAAGAAGGGTGTTGAGATTGACCTCAGCAGGGTAAAGGCAAAGGTGGCAAGATACTCATACAACAATCATTGCGACTACTATGCTTCTAATATTAAAGTTGTTGATGGCGGTTATATATATTTTGACATAAACTATCCCGGCGGCGTTATTGAAAACTGCACTGTTGGTGTACCGGGTTGGGTAAATGTTGAAAATGCCGTTGCAGCCGCAGCTGCTGCACTTAACGGAGGAATCTCTGCAGAGGAGCTAAGAGCCGGGCTTGCAACATTTGCCGGAGCGGAAAGGAGATTTGACATTCATGTCAACACACCAAGAATGGCATATATAGATGACTATGCACATCATCCCAATGAGATAAGCTCTGCTATAAGCTCCATAAGGAACATATTCCCGGGCAGGAAGCTGTGCGGCATCTTCCAACCTCATCTTTACACCAGAACAAGGGATTTTGCACCTGAGTTTGCAAAGAGTCTTGGGATGTTGGATGAACTGCTCCTGTTGGATATATACCCGGCACGGGAACTTCCAATAGAGGGTGTTACATCTGATCTCATATTTAAGGATGTTGACATAGAGAACAAAAGAAAGATAACAAAGGAGGAGCTTATGCCTCTGTTGGAGAGGGAGATGAGTGAGGGGAAGATAGATATACTAATAACCTTTGGTGCGGGTGACATCGACAGGTTTATATGTAAGATTACAGATTTGATGAAGAATGTATTAAGCAGATAACAATGTTTGTAAAGGTTCTGAAATATATAGGGATACTGCTTCTCACGGCTGCTGCCGCCTTCTACTTTTACTTTGCCGCAACGCTTGGTAAAAAAGGAAGGAGCAACGAACTGTGCAGAGAGATAAAGGTGGTGATTTTAGACAGCGCACAGAACCGTTTTGTAAACAGCGATGATGTTATTGACATTATAAACAATTTTCACGGGCAGATTGTCGGGAAGAGGATAGACAGCATAAATCTCTCCGTTTTAGAGGAGCTTCTAAACAAGAGATGTATGATAAAAAACAGCCAGGCTTTTCTTAACATAGATGGGAAGATGGTTATAAACATTATCCAGCGCAAGCCCATAATAAGGATAGAGAGCAGTAACGGCGGCTTCTACATTGATGACACAAAATATATATTTCCGCTTGCGGAAAACTTTACATCATACGTTCCTATTGTGAGCGGGCATATACCTCTCGAGCTATATAACGGATACAGAGGTAATGCCCTGCCGGAGATTGAGGATTGGATAGACGGAATATATAATTTAGCTGTATATCTGCAGGAGAACCCTTTTTGGGCTGCACAGATAGAACAGATTTATGTAGCAGACAACGGGGACCTCTATTTGAGTCCGAGAGTAGGTGACCAGCAGATTGTCTTTGGCGACCTCAATAGTATTGAGGAGAAATTTGACAAACTTACATCATTCTACAACAATGTTATACCAAGTGTAGGATGGCTTAAATATGATATTGTCAATTTAAAGTACAAAGGCCAGATTGTTTGTAAAAAAAGAAATAGTAAAAATAAAAAAGCTTCTAATACCATATAGACACTATGAATGATAAACTTATTGCTGCAATTGATTTAGGTACAACAAAGATTGTATGCCTTGTTGGTAAAATGACGGAGACAGGTATCAGAATAATAGGATACAGTCAGAGACCGTCTAAAGGGATTAACAGAGGCGAGGTTATGAATATACGCCAGACCCTCCAATCTCTTGTCCCTGTAATAAAGGATGTTGAGGAACAGCTTAACATAAAGCTGAATGATGTTTATGTTGGAATTGCCGGGCAGAATATACGTTGCGTTACCAACGGATACCAGACCAACAGGCCCAACCCAAAAGAGTTGATATCGGAAGAGGAGATAAATGAGATCATATCAAGCATGAACGGCTCCTTTATACAGGGAGATGAGGAGGTGCTTCATGTTATACCACAGTCCTACAGCATAGATAATTTTACCCCTACCCAGGAGCCTGTAGGTATGTTGGGAACACAGATAACAGCAAACTTCAAGATTTTTGTCGGGAAGAAAAACTCCTCTGTATATACCGCAGATGTAATAAACAGGGCCGGTCTTAACCTAAAGAGGATTATCCTTGAACCTATGGCATCTGCAAAGGCTGTCCTTAGCGAAGAGGAGATGGAGCTTGGTGTTGCAATGGTAGATATAGGTGGTGGTACTACAGATCTTCTTATTATTCAGAACAATATAGTAAGACATGCTGCGGTTATTCCGTTTGGTGGCAAGATTATAACATCTGATATAAAGATTGGATGCAGCATCGCAGAGAAGAATGCAGAGCAGCTTAAGGTTGAACACGGATGCTGCTACTCCCCTCTTGCTGCAGACAAGAAGACGATTTTCGTAAACGGCATAAATGGCAGAGAGGGAAGGGAGATCTCTGTAAAACTCCTTTCGAATATCATTGAGGCGCGTGCATCGGAACTGTTCGAAGCTGTATATTATGAGATAGAAAGGAGTGGCTACAAAGACAAGTTGAAAGCCGGATTGGTATTAACCGGAGGTACGTCTAAGTTGGCTCATATTAAGGAGTTGGCTCAAGTTATTACCGGGCTTGAAACAAGTTTGGGTGCACCTGTAATAGAGGCGGAAGAGTCTGTTATAGAGATGAATGATCCTGCATTGTCTACTGCTGTGGGTCTTATTATGATGGGTGCCGAGGAGTGTGAGAGAGACGGGTATTCCGCTCCGTACAACGCAGCCAAAGAGGATATTGATATTAACGATATGGCAGAAGTTGAGAACAATACTAATACAGAGGAGCTTGAGCCCGAACTTATTGAGGTTACGGCCGGCAGGCATGAAAAGGAGAAGAAGGCAAAGGAGGGGCCGGGTCTGTTTACAAGGTTGAAAACCACCTTGAACGACATGTTTAAAGAGGATGATAACGAAGCATAAAGATTTTGGTATATGGATGAGAATGGTATGGTAAAACCGGCTAACTGGAGTTCCAGAAAGTCTATAATAAAGGTTATTGGTGTTGGCGGTGGTGGCAGCAACGCAGTGTCTGAGATGTTCCGTACAGGAATAAAGGATGTGGAATTTATGATCTGCAACACAGATGTCCAAGCCCTTGAATCATCTGAGGTTGGAGAGAGAATAGCATTGGGATCCGATATTACCAGAGGTCTTGGTGCGGGGTGTGATCCGGAAAGGGGAAGGAAGGCGGCATCCGAGTCTGTAGATGCCATAAAAAACTCCCTTAAGAATGGTATTGAGATGACCTTCATAACCGCCGGAATGGGTGGTGGTACCGGTACAGGCGCAGCCCCGGTTGTTGCGCAGGTATCAAAGGAGATGGGGCTGCTCACCGTTGGTGTAGTCACACTCCCTTTTAGAGATGAGGGCAAAGAGTTTGTACGCAGAGCTATCAAAGGTATTAAGGAGCTTCAAAAACATGTTGATTCTCTGCTTATTATAGACAACCAGAAATTATACGAAGTATATGGAGACCTTACGGTTGTAGATGCGTTCCCTAAGGTTGATGCCGTGCTTAATACAGCTGTAAAAAGTATAGCGGAGCTGATAACCAAGAGGGGATATATAAATGTAGACTTTGCAGACGTAAAGATGATTATGAAGGATGGCGGCATGGCAATTATGGGTGAGGGTGAGGCTGATGGTCCCGACAGAGCCATTGAGGCAGTCCAAAGGGCTTTTGAATCTCCGCTGCTTAACGACTGCGATCTCTCAACGGTTAAAGGAGCGCTTGTGAACATAACATCAAGCAAAGAGGAGGGCAACCTTACCATGGCCGAACTGTCTCAGATTATGGATTATGTGAACAACTATACCGGGAATCAGGTAAACAAGTTCAAAAGAGGTGTTGTGTTTGACGAGTCTATGGGGACAAAGATACGGATTACCATTGTTGCCACCGGATTCAATGTACAGAACCTGCCGCTCGTTTCCGAAGATGATGAGGAGATTGTTGTAATGGGAGACAGATACAGCAATTCATTCTCCGCACCGTCAACCGGAACAGTAAAAAGGGTTGTAATAGATGAAGAGACTATAAACGACGTGCAGCAACCCTCTCAAGACACATCTAACTACAGCAAGACAGGATTTGTAGAGGCCCCTCATGTAGAAGAGATTAGTGCAGTTATCCCCAAACAGGAGGTAAAACCTTACGAAAGGCCTAAAGGAAAACCTGCCCTTATATTGGAGGCGGATGACGACATCACACTCCTTGAAACAGTTCCGGCCTTTAAACGCAGGAATCTTGCAAAGAGAGAGACAGAAAGCAGGTCTGCTTCCGTAGAACATAATTTTAACGGGACGCCCGAAAGAATGAAATTGGAGGAGGTAGATGGGATACAGACACTTGAAACAGACAATTCATTTTTACACAGAACACAAGATTAACAACACAATACAGAGGCTATTATCATGAGAAAAAGAAGAGTAAGATTTGCCCCCAGTCCTACAGGCCCGCTACACATGGGTGGTGTTAGGACAGCCCTGTACAACTATTTGTACGCAAAACAGGAGGATGGAGATTTTATCCTCAGAATAGAGGACACAGATTCACAACGGTTTGTACCCGGTGCAGAGAAGTATATAATAGATTCGCTCCGCTGGTGCGGCATATACCCCGACGAAGGGGTTGATGCAGATGGGAATGTTGTTGAGGTTGCTTCCGAGAGGCATCCTCATGCCCCATACAGACAATCGCAGCGCAAGCATCTGTACAGACAATATGCAGACCAACTTATAGCCTCCGGCAACGCATATTATGCCTTTGATAGCGCCGAAGAGCTTGATGCACGCAGAAAAGAGGCTGAGGCACGCAAAGAGACCTTTGTCTACAACCATAAGTCAAGGATGGAACTTAGGAACTCTCTTACTCTTCCTCCCGACGAGGTAGAGAGGCTTCTTAAGGAGACAACCAACTGGACTGTAAGGTTCAAGACACCTGAGAACAGGGTGGTTAAGATGGACGATCTTATACGCGGCCATATTGAAGTTAACTCAGACACGTTAGATGACAAAGTTTTATGGAAACGTGCAGATGAACTTCCAACATACCATCTTGCAAACATAGTGGATGACCATCTGATGGAGATAACGGAGGTTATACGTGGCGAAGAGTGGTTGCCATCTCTTCCACTGCATTACCTGCTTTACGAAGCATTCGGATGGCAGAAATCACAACCGCGGTTCGCACACCTTTCCCTGCTGTTAAAGCCGGATGGCAAAGGGAAACTAAGCAAAAGGGATGGCGACAGGCTTGGATTTCCTGTGTTTCCTTTGGAATGGGTTTCTCCAACCGGAGAGATTTCACGCGGATACAGGGAGGATGGCTACTTCCCGGATGCCTTTATAAATATGTTGGCACTACTCGGCTGGAACCCTGGAACGGAACAGGAACTTTTCACCATAGATGAATTGGTTAAGGCATTCTCACTTGACAGAGTTATCAAATCCGGTGCAAGATTCAACCCTGAAAAGGCCAAATGGTTTAATCAGGAGTACCTGCGCAAACGCTCGCCAAAAGAGCTCGCACAAGATTTCCTGCCTATCCTTAACGAGAAGTTGGAAGAGGTGACCAAATCAAACGGAGATTCTGTAATTGTTGGCAACGGACATATACCTTTCAAATATGTGGTAATGGTTTGCAACCTTATAAAAGAGCGTGCCCATTTTGTAAAGGATTTTTGGAATATAGCACACTACCTTTTTGCTTCACCAACCACATACGCAGCAGCAGATGTAAAGAAATTCTTTACGCCCGAGGTTAAACCGCTGATAGAGCAGGTTTATAAGCATATTGAAAATATGGAGTTCAAAGATTTTTGGCAACTGCACGAGTGCTGTGGACACGGCCATAACGAGCATAATAATAATGAGCATCACTGCTGCAAGAACTCTCAGCAGACTAACGGAATCTGCAGCAATTTGGCAGATTTCTTAGAGAAGAAGGATATGCAGGTTCACACTATAGAGGAGGCTTTAACAGGTTTTATTAAAGAGAACGGATGGAAGATGGGACAGATAATGAATACCTTAAGGCTTTTCTTTGTAGGGGAGGCAAAAGGATTGGGAATAGCGGATATCATATTCTTTATTGGAAAAGAGGAGGCTTTGCGCAGGATAAAAGCCGGGATTGAGGCTAAGGCTAAAGCTATATGCTGCTATTAATTGGCAATAAACTTTGTCATTATTTGTTCATTTGATGCAGAAGCTTCATTCGGTACAATAGTAAAGGGCGGTACAATATTGATGTGCCGCCCTTTATATTTATAGCTTTGTGCTTATAGCAATACCCCATTACGGATTCATCAAATCTGTATTTCTAAAGTTAAGAATCTCATAAATCGAATCTATGGCAGTTGCAGCAGGAGACGCCGGGTCTATTAACTTTGCACGATTATATGCATTTATTGCCTCACCCCACATCTGTTGCCTGCGGTAGATACCACCAAGAAGATACCACGCGTAAGCATTACTCTCCTCAACCTTTAAAAGCTCTATCAATTGAGAATATGCTTCGTCAACTTTTGACTCTCTAAGCAGTGCCTCTATCTCCAAAACTGTCATAACCTCCTGTATTGCTCTTTTCTTTTCCATCTGTGTTTACTATTTTACCAAGCCGGAGAATCCCATAAATGCCATAGCCAATATACTGGCTGTTATAAGGGCAATCGGAATCCCTTTAAATGCCTTAGGAACATTTGAAAGCTCTATCTGTTCTCTTATTCCTGCAAAAATAGTTAAAGAAAGGCCAAATCCAAGCGCTGTTGCAACGGCATATACTACAGACTCCGCAAGATTAAACATATGAGGAGCCTCACCTCCAAAACCAAACTCCTTTGAAACAACAACTATAGCTATACCTAAAACGGCACAGTTGGTTGTTATAAGAGGAAGGAATATTCCCAAAGCCTGATAAAGAGCAGGGCTTACCTTCTTAAGAATAATCTCCACCATCTGAACAAGTGCAGCAATAACCAATATGAAGGTGATTGTTTGCATGAACTCAATATTCAGCGGAACCAAAATATAGTACTGCACCAAGTATGTAAAGAGTGTTGCAATGGCCATTACAAAACATACTGCACTGCCCATTCCTATTGCAGTTGATACCTTATTGGAAACGCCCAAAAACGGACATATTCCAAGGAATTGCGACAATACGATATTATTTACGAATATCGCAGATATAATTATTAAAATATATTCCATATCAATTAATATTTACAGTATGTACTATTTTTTTAAATACTTGTTAAACAGGACCATCAAATAGCCAAGTACAAGGAATCCGCCCGGAGCCAAAACAAACGCAAGCACTCCGTCTGCAGGGGCAATCTTACAGCCGAAAACAGAAAGACCACCAAGCAGCTCCCTTACAAAACCTATTACCGTAAGGCTCAATGAGAAACCAAGACCAATACCAAGGCCGTCACAAGCAGACTCAACTACAGAGTGCTTGCAAGCATACGCCTCAGCACGTCCAAGTACAATACAGTTTACAACGATAAGAGGAATAAACAGGCCCAAAGTCTCATACAGACCGGGTGTAAATGCCTGCATTATAAACTGAAGCACTGTAACAAGCGATGCGATAATAACTATATAGCACGGTATCTTTACTTTTGACGGAATGACAGGAGCAACAGCTGAAATAAGCATATTTGACAAAATCAGCACAAACGTTGTTGCCAATCCCATACCAAGACCGTTTATAGCTGAGGTAGTCGTACCCAAAGTTGGACACATACCCAAGACAAGGACAAACGTAGGATTGTTCTTGATAAGTCCCTCTATTATAATCTTAAATTTATTCATTGTCTGTTCCTCCGGCTACATTATTGTTCTCTTTAATTGAAGTAAATACCTTATACGCACTCTCCAAAGCATCTATATATGCCCTTGAAGTAATGGTAGAAGCTGTAATGGCATCCAAATTACCGCCATCCTTTTTAACAGCAAATTTAAAATTAGGATCTGCAGGGTTCTTGCCTTGGAATTGTGTTACGAAAGGCTGCGACGGATCTGTAATCTTGGCGCCAAGACCGGGAGTCTCTGCATGCGAAATGACAGATACACCTTTAATCTCGCCCGAAGCTGTAAAACCAACCATAAGGACAATCTTTCCGCCAAATCCCTTTGTAGTAAAGGATTCTATTGCATAACCTACAGATGTTCCGTTATTTACAGCAGGATAAACGACAAACTTTTTCCCTTCCATCTCAACCTCATATTTCTCTGCAAAAGGATCATTAGTAAACTCCGGAACCACACCGCCTATGGCGTTATTGATTTTTGCCACCTGTGCGGCATCAATAGGTTCTTTCGTAAGAGCATATACTCCGCCCAAAACAGCGGCAGCAGCAAGGCAGACAAGGCTCAATACCACTACCATATTCTTAAATGATGATTGTATTGCCATTATTTTGCCTCCTTTGCAAATCTTTTAGGTTTAACATACATATTAATCAACGGAACCACAGAGTTCATTATAAGAATTGCAAATGAGATACCCTCAGGATAAGCTCCAAATGTTCTTATAAGGATTGTCAGGATTCCAATGCCCACACCATATATAACCATACCTTTTGTACTCATAGGTGAGGTAACATAATCTGTAGCCATAAATATAGAGCCTAACAACATACCGCCTGTAAGAAGGTTGAAGATAGGATCTGTGAACTGCTCCGGATTACACAACCAAAGAATCCCCGAGAATACAAATACCGTTGCAAAAATTGCAATCGGAATATGCGGTTTGATTACCTTTCTAATCAAAAGATATACAAAACCTATCAAAAGAGCTACTGCAGATATCTCTCCGGAAGAACCTATCCTTGAGAACAACATCTCAATGTAAGAGAAATTATTTGCAGCAAAAATCTCATCCAAAGTCTGTCCGTTTGCCAAGCCCTCCTTTACAATTCCAAGAGGTGTAGCGCCTGATGTTGCATCCACTAATGAGGATGCTAACCAACTATGAGGAGCTTCCCAATTTGTCATGATTACAGGGAATGAGACCAAAAGAAAAACACGGGCAACCAAAGCCGGGTTAAAGATATTCTGTCCCAAGCCACCGAATGTCATCTTTGCAACACCTATAGCTATTATGGCTCCTACAACAGGTATCCACCATGGAGCGGCAACAGGCAGGTTTAATGACAACAAGACTCCGGTAACAACAGCAGACCAATCACAAATAGTGATTGTGGACTTCATAAGGTATTTCTCTATCAGATACTCAACTGCAACGCAGGCTACAACACTTATAACCAACAATTTAACAGCAGCAAGACCGAAAAAGAATACCGAAACGAGAACTGCGGGGACAAGAGCTATAACTACATCCCTCATTAATTTTGCGGTACTCTCTTTCCCGTGAATATGCGGAGAAGGAGATACAATTAATCTATTCATTCTTTATTGTATTGATGTTATAGTTTATTTTTTAGGTCTGCTACGCATAATTTTCATCACAGTACCTTTTGCATATCGTATTGTATCAAGCAGCGGAATATTTGCCGGACAGGTAAACTGGCAGCAACCGCACTCAATACAGTCATAAACCTTGTGCGCCTCAAGATCGTCATATCTTTTGGCCTTACCAAGTTTATTCAACAGATAAGGTTCCAATCCCATTGGACAGGCAGCAACGCATTTGGCACACCTTATACAGTTGCTCTCCGGTTTCCTTCTTGTCTGCTCCTCAGTCAAAAAGAGAACAGATGAGGAACCTTTAAGCGTGGGTGCATCCAAGTTGCTAATAGCCTTACCCATCATAGGACCGCCGCTAATAACCTTTGCAGCATTCTCCGGAACACCGCCAACCTCGGCTATAATTGCGCTTATAGGGGTTCCGACTCTATGTTTATAGTTCCTCTGGGCTGGAGAACATTGGCCTGTAACAGTAAGTATACCCTCAAACAGAGGTTTGTTCTTCTGTACAGCCTCATAAACAGCAAAAGCAGTTCCAACATTTTGGACAACAGCACCGGTATCTATAGGAAGACCCATAGATGGCACTCGTCTCCCCACAACTGCATCTATAAGCTGTTTTTCACCGCCCTGCGGATACTTCTTCTTTAAAGGAACAATCTCTATTCCATTATATTTTACCGCATGTTCCTGCATTATCCTTATCGCCTCAGGCTTATTCTCTTCAATACCTATAAAGCCTTTGGAAACGCCCAACGCCTTCATCATAATGGCAGCTCCTATAAGAACCTGCTCCGGCATCTCTACAAGAACACGGTAGTCAGATGTAAGATATGGCTCACACTCGGCTCCGTTTATAATAAGGAATTCGGCCTTTTTGCCCGGAGGAGGTGAAAGTTTAACACAGGTTGGGAAGGTTGCACCGCCCAAGCCTACTACACCACACTCCTTAATTCTATCTATTATTGCCTTTGCATCAAGTTCAACCTCTCTTTTGATATCCGGTGTTCTGTCTATTGTATCAACCCATTCATCCCCCTCAACATTTATGACAACAGCTTTTGTCATATTACCGGCAAGATCCTTTATCATCTCTATCCCCTTTACAGTACCGGATACAGAGGAGTGGACAGGTGCGGAAATAAAGCCGTTGGCATTTGCTATGAGCTGCCCCACCTTAACCTTGTCACCTGCAACTACAATAGGTTCAGCAGGTGCCCCAAGATGCTGAGACATGGAGATATAAGCAATCTGAGGAATTGGAAAATCCTCTATTTTGGCATCCTTTGATATCTTATTATCGTTTGGATGAACGCCTCCTAATGAAAATGTCCTCATTTTACTATATTTTAAGCATTGTTAGCAACTTTGTTTTCTTCTGCCTTTACAGCCTCCTTAGGCTCATCTGCCTTTGGTGTGGCAGGAGTAGCAGGTTTGGCAGCAGCCGGAGCGGCAGCCGGTTTTGGAGGGCGTGGAGGGAAGTTTACGGCATGAATGGCGCCGGTAGGGCATTCGGCCACACACTTGGTACACATACGACACTTGTTAAAATCTATGTATGCTAAGTTATTCTCCAATGTAATAGCTTCAAAAGGACATACTTTAAAGCACTTTCCACATCCTATACAAGCAGCGGTACAAGCCTTTCTTGCCACACCGCCCTTGTCCTTGTTAACGCAATCAACATATATACGCCTGCTCTTAGGGCCTTTGTTCCTAAGCTCTATAATAGACCTTGGACACGCTTTTACGCAAGCCCCGCAAGATGTACATTTATCCTCATCAACAACAGGCAATCCGGTAGCCTCATCCATAGACAAAGCACCAAATTGGCAAGCTTCAACACAGTCGCCGCATCCAAGGCAACCATATTTACAACCTGTATCGCCCGCATATAGCGAGTTCTTGACAGCGCACGACGCAACTCCATCATAATCGTTTGTGCGAGGTCTGTTGGCGCAGGTTCCGTTACATCTTATAACAGCAACCATAGGCGCCTTTTCTTTAACTTCAAATCCTAAAGCAGCTCCAACTTTCTGCATGGTGGCATTACCGCCAACAGGGCAGTACATAGAATCTATATTGCCGGACTTTACGCAATTCTCGGCAAATGCACGGCATCCTGCATATCCGCATCCGCCGCAATTAGCCCCCGGCATAATAGCCTCAACAATGTCGATTCTTGGATCTTCTTCAACTTTGAATTTCTGTGCTACGAAATATAGCACTACCGCCAGAACAAGCCCCATGATGGTAAGGCTGACCACGGTAATAATGATTGTTGTACCCATTTAATTATTGTTTATCAATTATGAAGACAAAGTTGCTTGCAATCTTCTTCTTGAATAGGAACAGCCCCAAGTAGTACAAACCCACTCCAACTACAGAGGATAATCCCACCCAAAGTTCCCCCAATTGCAACATATGCAAAGTTAATAATAAAAATAACAGGATAAACAACGGGACAACATAAGAAATAACCACGGCGCGCATCCCCATAGACCTCTTCATTGTTACTGTAACATGCTCTCCAACGCTTAATTTTAAATTATACAGATTAACCGCATCTATAATCTTATCGGCCTTATCTGCCGCTGTACAAGCACCTTTCGCGTGGCAAGCCGCGCACAGAGATGAAGTTTCAATTTTTACAGAGACAACTTTTGGCGTTATTGAAATAATTTCGCCGCCATGTCTCACAGTCTTTAAAGAAGTGTCTGACATCTGATATTTGTAATAATTTTCTTACTAAAAATCTATTTGATTTTGCTTGATAAAGGGTATTTTACATTCTTGTACGAGCTTAGTCTCCCCTGCACACGACCCACCAATATGGGTGCCTCAAACAGCAATGGTATTTTGTTCAAATCATCCGTTACCCATATTGTCATCTCCTCCTCCCCCGTAAATACAGAGCCGGCAACCAACTTCACTGCAAACTTAAGAGTATTGAAAGTTCCAAGTTTCTGAATCTTCTTAACCTCTTTTCCCTGATAGATAAAATAGAAGTTATATACATCACTGTCTATGGCAAATGAGATAGGGATTCTCACATTCATTGTAACAGTGTTAAAATCTATGCTTCTTACCCTATAGAAAAGGGAGACAAGATCGTATGTCTCACCTGTCCCCTTTAACATGGTATCTTTGGGTGTCCTGTCATATTTCTGGATCTTGGCATTTATCACATTATCTTGCGTATTAAAAAAAAATGTGTTCTGCATGTGATACTTACCCTCGTATGTATTTCTGTAGAAATAATAAGGCTTTACAGGTGTTTGTGTAAATTTGCTTTCAAAATGTTCCCTTACCTTAAAGAAGATATCATAGAACTTGAAAGTTCTTCCTTTTATAACGCTATGATAGTAACCGTCACTGAACGACAGATTTGTAACAGCTTCACCGACATCTGTATTAATTGCGCCCCATTTATAATTCACGGTATATGTGAGACTCTCCCCAACCTTGTACGGAGGATTGTCACTCTGCGCTGCAGATATCGCAGCCTGCAGAACAAACACAATGCATATAAAAAGACTCCTCATATAAGAAAAAGTTTTGTTTATCTTAAAAATAGCTCTCCCCACCGGCAAACTCGTCATTACTGCCCCCAATATTCATCTGAGATCCAACCTCCTCCATACCACCGCCAAATGCCGAGTTCATATCCAATGCTCTGTCGTTCTCATCCACAAAACGCACCTCGGAAGCCCTGAACCTCATAGGAACCTCTGCTGTTGCACCGTTTCTGTGCTTTGCAATTATTATATCTGTAAGCCCCACCTGAGACGGATCCTCCGCCATACCGTAATAATCCGGTCTATGAATGAACATAACAATATCGGCATCCTGCTCTATGGCACCGGACTCTCTAAGGTCACTCAACTGCGGTTTTTTCGCCCCGCCTCTGGTCTCAACGGCACGGCTGAGCTGAGACAATGCTATAATAGGGATATTCAGCTCTTTGGCAATAGATTTTAGGGAACGCGATATTGCAGATACCTCCTGCTCTCTCATCCCCTTAAGCTCCGGTGGACCTGCCATAAGCTGCAGATAGTCTATTATTATAAGTTTGACACCGGCCGATGCAACAAGCCTTCTGGCTTTTGATCTGAACTCATAAATAGACAAAGAGGGGGTATCATCTATATACAACGGAGCTTGGGACAATTGGTTCAATCTCACATTAAGTTGCTCCCATTCGTACGGTTCCAACTTCTTTCCGCCTCTTATCTTATCTGAAGAGAGCCCCGTTTCACTTGTCATCAATCGTTTTACAAGCTGAACTGCGGACATCTCCAACGAAAACACAGCTACCGGTACTTTATGGTCTACCGTCATATTTCTGGCCATTGTAAGCACAAAAGCAGTCTTACCCATAGCCGGTCTGGCTGCAATGATTATCAAATCAGATGGCTGCCATCCGTAAGTAATGCTATCTATTCCTGTATAGCCGCTTGGCACGCCGCTAAGGCCATCCTCCCTGTCCTGAATACTCTCAAGTTCTGTAATTGCCTCACTCAATACATCCTGAACGCTTTGGGTCTCCCTCTTCATATTCCTGTCTGCCAAGTTGAATATCTTCTGCTGCGTGGAATCCAACAGATCATCTACAGGAATGGAGTCATCGAATGAATCTCTCTGAACCTCGTAAGAGATGGATATAAGCTCTCTCTGTATATACTTTTGAACAAGCACCTTTGTATGATACTCCAAATGTGCGGCCGCTCCTATCTTCATGCTCAACTGAGACAGATAATATGGCCCGCCTATCTCCTCAAGGTCATCTGTCTTTTTAAGCTCCTGCGCAACGGTGAATATATCTATTGGAGCATGTTGCAACGCCAAAGAACTTATAGCCTTAAATATTTTTCTGTTGGCCTCCTTATAGAAACACTCCGGAATAAGAATATCCAATACATCTGCAACAGAATTAGGTTCAAGAAGCAATGCTCCTAAAACGGCCTCCTCAATATCTATAGCCTGAGGCGGTTTTTTTCCGCTTTCAAGCCCAACCGCCTCTACATTTTTTATTGGGTCTGAGGATTTTCTTCCTCTTGAAGATACAGTCTTTGCCATATACTAATATTTATTTGTCCGCAGGCTAAGGTAGACAAACTTAAACAACAATAATTATTTATTTATAAACGGCATTATCAACAGGTTATTGACACGGCAACTGCTATAGTTTATCTAATGCCTTAATTATTAAATCAATGGATAATTTAACTTCATCAAAGCTTATGCACAATGGTGGTGCAATTCTAAACGATGTAGGCTGAAACAGAAACCAGTCTGTAAGCACCCCCTCTTCTAACAGTCTATACAAAATATCATGCGCAGCGCTCTCATCTTTAAGATCCACCGCTATGAGCAGACCCAACGAGCGTATCTCTTTAACTCTTGGATGCGCAGACAGAGCTTCAACATACATTCTGTTCTTCTCCCCCACCTCCTCTATCCATCTCTCCCGCAACAGTATTTTAAGAGATGCCAATGCAGCCGCACATGAGACAGGGTGGCCGCCGAATGTGGTGATGTGTCCCAACGGTGGGTTGCTCTGCCATGCATTCATCAGCTCCTTTGATGCTGCAAATGCCCCCAAAGGCATCCCCCCGCCAAGAGCCTTGGCCATAGTCAATATGTCGGGAACTACATTATAATGTTCAAAAGCAAACATCTTTCCCGTCCTTCCAAAACCTGTTTGGATCTCATCAAAGATAAGAAGTGCGCCAACCTCACTACACCTGTTGCGCAACGCTGCCATAAACTCCTTGGTAGCAACCTGCACCCCCCCCTCACCTTGCACCGGCTCTATAAGGACACATGCCGTTTTTTCAGTTATCCCCCGCAATCCATCAATAGAATTGAAATCCAAATACTTAACATTAGGCAAAAGCGGTTGAAAAGCAGATTTGAAAGCGGCATCGCTCATCATGCTCAAAGCTCCATGCGACGACCCGTGATAGGCATGCTTGAAACTTATCATCTCACCTCTTCCTGTTACCCTCTTTGCCAATTTGAGCGCCCCCTCGTTTGCCTCACTGCCCGAATTCACATAGTAGATATTGTTGAGTTCCCTTGGCAGAACAGATGTAAGAAGCTCTGCATGAAGTACCTGAGGAGACTCTATCATCTCCCCGTAAACCATTATATGGGTATATTTCTCCGCCTGCGCCTTTATAGCATCAACAACCTCTCTGTTGCAATGCCCAACGTTGCTTACAGACACACCCGAAATAAGATCCATTATGGGTTTTTCTGTTCCGTCATCGTTAACAGAATATAAAAAAACACCCTCGGCCCTCTTGATATTTACCCCAAGCGGTGCCGAAGATGTTTGTGCGACACGATTAAAGAACAGATCCCTTAAAATATAAGGTCTCTCTTGCATAAAATCTATATATTACTCCTGCTCGTTTTCAAATTCAGAGCTTACCAAGATCCTTCCGCAATACTCACAAACAATTATCTTCTTGCTGAGGGAAATATCCATCTGTCTCTGAGGAGGTATCTTATTAAAGCAACCGCCACACGCACCACGTTTTACAGTAACAACCGCCATCTTGTTTCTGGCATTGTTCCTTACCTTTTTATATGCATTAAGCAATCTTGGCTCAATCTGCTCGGAAAGTTCTTCCTCCTTCTTAAGCAGAGCCTCCTCCTCCTTCTTAGTCTCCTCTATAATTGTCTCAAGTTCATTCTTCTTGTTTACAAGATCCTCCTCTCTGCCTTTGAGAGTCTGCTGTGTCTGTGCAAGAAGCTGTTTCTTCTCTGCGAGACTCTTTGTTCCATCCTTTATCTTCTTCTCGCAAAGTTCAACCTCAAGACCCTGGAACTCAATCTCTTTTGTCAAAGAATCAAACTCTCTGTTATTTTTAACATTTTCACGTTGAGACTCATACTTCTCTATAAGTGCCTTCCCGGACACAATATCATGTTTCTTCTGTGTAATAAATGCCTCAGTATCCTTTATCTCCTTCTGAAGGTTCATGCATCTGGTCTGCAACCCCTGTATATCGTCCTCTAGATCCTGAACCTCTAAAGGAAGCTCGCCTCTCAAAAGATAAATCTTGTCTATCTTGGAATCTACCTGCTGAAGTTTGTAAAGATTTCTAAGCTTTACCTCCATGCTCACCTCGTTATCCAAATTCTTGGCAATCTGCAACGAAGCAAAAGTTTCGCCTCCATCCGGAGTGACAACTGTGTTAGTCTTTTTACCTGTAGCCATAATGCAGCTTTAATAGTAATATATTGGATTATTATTTTTTTCAGTTACGTAAACCGCAAAGTTAGCAAAATTTTCAGAAACTACGTTTTTTATAAAATTTACCACGTCAACTTCGCTCTCATAATGTCCTATATCTAATAACATAAACCCATCCTCCGGGTAAAAGTTATGGTATCCCAAATCCCCCGTAATATATGCCTGAGCTCCCGCTTCAATCGCATCCGGGATAAAATCCCTGCCGGCACCTCCACATACAGCCACCCTGCTCACAGGGGTATCCAAAAGTCTGCTTGTCCTCAACGACTTTACACCAAAAAGCTCCTTTACTCCAAGGATAAATTTCTTAGGCTCAACCGGCTCTTTAAGTACCCCCACTAGCCCAAAACCATCACGCGAGAGAACATTGCAATCATCAAGCCCCAATCTTTCTGCCATAAGCCTGCTCACACCACTCTCCGCCTTGTCCAAGTTGGTGTGTGCGGAATACAGCACTATCCCGTTCTTTATAAGTTTTGTTATAATCTTCCCGACAAAATTGTTTGGTATGATACTCTTTACCCCTCTGAAAATAAGAGGGTGATGCGTTATAATCAAATTAGCCCCTTTTGCTATAGCCTCATCAACAAGCTCCAAAGTACAATCAAGCCCTACAACAGCTGCCGTAGATATGCAATTTGGATCTCCCACCAAAAATCCACTGTTATCCCACCCCTCCTGAGTGTTTTTGGGAGCTATAAGTTCCAAAGGCTCAACTATCTGTTTACAAGTATATTCCATTATATAAATCTATCTCAAAGAATCTTCAATATTTTTCAACATCTGCCTTATTGCAACCAGCCGCCTCAATGCCTCAGCCCTTCTGTCCTTAACATCACCACTCCTCTTAATTGACATTGCCGCAGAATCCAATTTCATCCCCCTCACCTTCACCAAATTGTGCATTCTCATAAAAGTATTGTACTCCTGCGGAGAGAAGAGTCTGTTCCCCTTTTTATTTCTCTTTGGATTAAAAAGTTCAGGAAACTTGTCAGACCAAAAGCGCACCAAAGAGAGACTCTCCCCTATACTATCGGCAACCTCCCCCATAGTATAGTACAACTTTCCACTATTAATCTCATCCTGCTTCATAATCTGCAAGTCAAAAGTTCCTTTAAATCAATCCAACGACTGGCCCGTATTTGCCGTCTTTATCATAAGCTCCATATTCATCTTTGGAGACATGCTCGAATAAAAATAGTATACAGGATCCATATTTTCCCCATCCTTCAATACCTCATAATGCAAGTGCGGCCCAAAAGACATTCCGGTAACCCCAACCCTTGCAATAGCATCCCCTAACTTTACACTTTGGCCCTGTCTCACAAGTATATCGCCAAGATACATATATTTTGTAACATACCCGTTTCCATGATTTATCACAACAGTATTGCCGGTACCTTTTGAGGCTCTGCTCGTAGAGACGACCGTTCCGTTTGCCGGGGCAATCACCTCTGTCCCCGCATTTGCCAAAAGGTCTATCCCGGTATGTTTTACCACCGTTTTAAAGAAAGGATTAATCTTATTCCCTACAGATGCTCCCGTTTGGTTAATCTTAAAATTCCTTATAGGAACTATAGAGGGAATGAACAGCTGTTTGCCACCCATTGAAGCAAAAGCGCTGTCGATAACCCTAAAATTACCGCTGATTGCATCCGCTTCTTTCTGCAAAAACATCAATCTCTCGGCCGTAAATTCAATAATTCTGTCGTTATCTGTGGTATCTATCTGTGAGAAAAACGGGTTTTCCCCATACGAATTACCAAGGTCCAGCGGCTCCGAATCAAACAGATCCCGGTATATCTCCTTATCCTTATTTCTAAGGTTTTCCACACTGCTTTCAAGAATCTTCAATTTATCGGACATCTTGGCTAGCTCCTGCTCGAGCATTCTGTTCTCCCTTGATATCTCCCTCTCTCTCTCCGTACTATAGACAACAGATATGATAAAATAGTAGAGCAGGGCCAGCAAAATACTCATAATAAAATATTTGAGAATCCTTTTAACCCACCCCTTTAGTCCTATTTTATCCTCAACAAACTTTAAAGTCTCTCTGTTGAACCTGTATTTGCCCATTAAATAAAAGCTATCTCCCGGCAAGAGGTTTACCGGATTTTATCATTGCCCTGTACTCCTCACCTCTAACCTCATTTGAAAAATAATTTACAGGATTAACCCTGTTGTTTCTGTAGATGACCTCGTAATGAAGATGAGCACCGCTGCTTTTCCCGGAATTACCCATATTTGCTATAAGTTCTCCCCTCTCGACCAATTGCCCCTCCCTTACCAATACCTTACTCAGATGGGCGTATCTGGTCTTGTATCCAAAGCCATGATCAATCACAACAGAATTGCCGTAACCGAAAAAGTTGTAGCTCACATCAACAACCTTTCCGTTACCGGTAGCATAGATAGGCTCACCTATCTTTCCGCTAAGATCCAAGCCGCTATGCATGGTAAGGGTCTTTGAAAACGGATCCCTTCTATACCCAAAAGAGCTTGAATATCTCACCCTGTCCAAAGCCACAGGCGGTATTGCCGGAACAGAGAGTGCCATATCCCCACTTCGTTTTGCAAAATAGGAGACATCATCGTACGACTTGGACTGTACAAATGCCTTTTTATAGAGTATATCCATATTCATCTCCGCGTCTTTAAGCAACTTCAAACTGCGGTAATCATCTAAATAGGCATACCTGTCCACACCACCAAAACCGGCATTTCTCACATCCGCACTTATCTCCTCCATACCGAAAACGGGGCGATATATATTATTGTCTCTTAGTTCAAGTTCTGTAAGTATCTGAAAATTCTTCTCCAATCTGTTGTTAAGCAGATCTATCTTTGAATGCAACTCTGCAGACTCCCTCTTAAGTTTGGCCGTCTTTGGCGTATCGTAACCAAAATAGCATGTGTACAGAGCATAATAAACCGAAAAAGCAGCAAGACTGAGAAGAAAAAGCACAAAACCCTTGGAAACTCTTTTCAGGAGCGGAATCCTGTGAATCTCATATGACAAGGTTTCTGCATTGAACTCATATCTTTTCTTTCTGAACATTCTATTTTCTCTTTTATCCGCGCAAAAATAATAAATAAAAAAATAAAAAAGACTATTTTTGCACCTTAGTAAGCGTTAAAAAATAAGTTGGTAAAGATTTAGCAGTATTTTTAAGAAAAGAAATATAGACCGAAAAGACAATTAAAGATTACCAAGTTATTTTTTTAAGATTACTATTATAGCGTTAATAGATTAGCTGGTAAAAAAGATAAGTGATACACAGAATAACTATCAGAGAATATGACATCTAATGAAATAAGAAAAACATTCTTAGACTTTTTCAGATCTAAGGAGCATACCATTGTGAACTCAGCTCCAATGGTTGTAAAGAATGATCCTACCCTAATGTTCACCAATGCCGGTATGAATCAGTTCAAGGATCTGTTTTTGGGGAATGCTCCTATTACGCACAAGAGAGTTGCAGATTCGCAAAAATGTCTTAGAGTCAGCGGAAAGCACAACGACCTTGAGGAGGTTGGACACGATACGTACCACCATACTATGTTTGAGATGCTTGGCAACTGGAGTTTTGGAGATTATTTTAAGAAAGAGGCCATAGACTGGGCGTGGGAGCTGCTTACAGAGGTTTACAAATTAGACAAAGGCAGACTTTACGCAACAATTTTTGAAGGCAGTAAAGAGGATGGGGTGGAGATGGATACAGAGGCAAGGGATGCATGGCTCAAACATCTGCCTGCCGAAAGGATAATCTTAGGCAACAAGAAAGACAACTTCTGGGAGATGGGAGAGACAGGACCTTGCGGCCCATGCTCAGAGATACATATAGACCTCAGACCAGACGATGAACGTGCCAAGGTTCCCGGATTAGATCTAGTGAACAAAGGGCACCATTTGGTGATTGAGATCTGGAATCTTGTCTTTATGCAGTTCAACAGAAAGGCAAACGGCTCTTTGGAACCGCTTCCACAGAAGCATGTAGACACAGGTATGGGGCTTGAGAGACTCTGTATGGCTCTGCAAGGGAAACAGAGTAACTACGATACCGATGTTTTCACCAACATGATTGCCGTAATAGAGAAATTGTCGGGAAGAAAATATGAATCCACCGGAGATACAGGGGTGGCAATGAGGGTTATAGCAGACCACATCCGCGCCATAAGTTTTTCAATAGCAGACGGCCAGCTGCCATCTAACGTAAAAGCCGGCTATGTTATAAGACGTATTCTAAGAAGAGCTGTGCGTTATGCATACACATTCCTTGGGGTGGACGAACCGCTTCTTTGCAGGCTTGTTCCCGCTTTGGTAGAGCAGATGGGAGACGCTTTCCCGGAGCTTAAAAAACAGCAGCAGCTCATTGAGAAGGTGATAAAAGAGGAGGAGGAGGCATTCCTTAAAACACTGGAAAAGGGTATAAAGATGATGGACACCCTTATGGCAAAGAGTGCAGCAAACAAGATGATCTCCGGTGAGGATGCCTTTGTTCTATATGATACATTTGGCTTCCCGATAGATCTTACCGAGCTTATAGCTAAAGAGAAGGGCTACAGTGTAGATTTTAAGAAATTTGAGGAGGAACTTGGAAAGCAGAAACAGAGAAGCCGCAACGCCACGGCTAAGGAGGAGTCTGACTGGGTTGTGCTGGTTCCAAGCGACCACACAGAATTTACAGGTTATGATGTTACTGAGCAGGAGGGGATGAAGATCCTTAAATACAGGAGCGTAAAGGCAAAGAACAAGGAGACCTTCCAGATTGTGTTTGACAAAAGCCCGTTCTATGCAGAGAGCGGCGGACAGGTTGGAGACAGCGGATATATAATATCTGCAAGTGGAGAGAGGACAGATATTATTAACACCCTTAAAGAGAACGGACTCCCAATACATGTTACGGAGAGCCTGCCTCACAATCTTGATTCACTCTTTACCGGTTGCGTAAATGTAGAAAGAAGAAGAGCAATAGAGAACAACCATACGGCAACACATCTTTTGCACTATGCGTTAAGGCAGATTCTTGGTACACATATTGAGCAGAAAGGCTCAAGCGTGAACGCAGCGGGATTCAGGTTCGATTTCTCACACTATGAGAAGATAGAGCCTAAGGTATTGAGAGATGTAGAGAGGCTTGTTAACAAGATGATAAGGGCAAATATCTCACGTACCGAATTTAGGGCTATTCCAATTGACGAGGCTAAGGCAAAAGGGGCGATGGCTCTCTTTGGCGAGAAATACGGAGACACAGTAAGGGTTATCCAATATGGAGATTCGATTGAACTTTGCGGAGGAACTCACGCATCTGCAACGGGAAATATAGGATACTTTAAGATAGTGTCTGAATCTGCCGTTGCTGCCGGAGTGAGGAGAATAGAGGCTGTTACAGGCAGTGCAGCCGAGACTCTCATAGAGGGTGTAGAGGACATAATGTTGGGAATAAAAGAGCTGTTCAATAACCAGACAAACGTTATATCGGCTGTTAAAAAGATCTTCACAGAGAACGAGTCCTTCAAGAAGGAGATTGAACGGTTTATGCAGGAGCGTGCCGTTACAATAAAAGACTCCCTTATATCTCAGAAGAGGATCCTTAACGGTATAAACGTATTCTCTTTAAAAGGGCCGTTCCACCCGGATGTTGTAAAACAGATTGCCTTTTTGCTCAAGAACGAGACAAGCAACTCTGTATTTGCTGCCGCAACGGAATTTGAAGGGAAACCAACCCTTACCCTCATGTACACTCAAGATCTTGTAGAGCAGGGGTACAATGCCGGCAAGGATATACGAGAGGCAGCAAAGAACATTAAAGGCGGAGGAGGCGGACAGCCGTTTTTGGCAACCGCCGGAGGAAAAGATACAGCAGGACTTGCAGATGCACTTACGCAGATGATAGACACCGCCACCAAATAGCGTTGGCGTTGGCGGGTCTTTATTAAGTTTATAGTTTATTGTTAAAAGTTTATAGCCAGTTAAATGGCGTTAGCATTGGCGTTGGCGTTGGTTGATTTAGGGTAAAGAGAGTAGAGAGAGTAGAGAGAGTAGAGAGAGTAGAGAGAGTAAAGAAAGCCAAAGCCTATTAACTTTATATGAAGATATTAGACAGATTCATACTCAAATCATTTTTAGGGCCATTCATAATGACCTTTCTCATTGTCATCTTTACTTTGGTGATGCAGTTCTTGTGGCTGTACATAGATGAACTTGTAGGAAAAGGCTTGAGTATTGGGATAATAGCAGAATTCTTGGCATGGGGAAGCGCAACGCTCATTCCCCTTGCTTTGCCATTAGCCACACTCATTGCCTCCGTTATGACAATGGGCAATCTTGGCGAGAACAACGAACTGCTTGCCATGAAGGCTGCCGGTATATCGTTGCCAAGAATCATGCGCCCGCTGATCTATGTTGCAGTAATAATAAGCATAGCGGCATTCTTTGCATCAAATAACCTTATTCCGGTAGCATACAACAAAGTGTACACCCTGCGCGAAGATATAGGAAGAACCAAGGAGGAGATTAAGATTCCTACCGGAATTTTCTATAACGGAATAGAGGGCTACACATTGAGAGTGGTAAGAAACGGAGAGGACGGAAAGATCTATGAGGTGATGGTTTATGACCACAGCAAGAACAAAGGCAATGTAAGTCTCACATTGGCCGATTCCGGAATGATAAGGTTAAGTTCAGATAAATCAGGGCTTATATTCACCCTCTACAACGGCACAAGCTATGAGGAGGACAACGTAAGAAGCTATTCAGATACAACCTTAGATCTCAACAGAGTTAACTTTACGGAGCAGGAGGTTGTTATTCCGCTAAAGAACTACAGTTTTAAGAAATCCGAAGGAGATCAGTATGATGATGCCGTAAGATCAAAGAATCTGTCCCAACAGATTGCAGACAAAGATTCGCTCACAAAGGCATACAATGCAACCTTAGCGGCACAGACAAGAAAGGTTGTAATAAACAGCAGTATGCAGTCATCATACCAATTGGACACAGCCGAGAAATACAGGAATATGCCGCTCTTTGCGTTAGATTCCATATACTCAGACATAAAGAACGGCAAACTCAAATGGGAGGATGACCACGAGGAGCTTCAGGCAATAGCAACGGCAATAAACTATCTTCAGGAGCAGGCCGACTACTGCGATTACTACGAGAGAGAACTTTTCCAGAGCGGCTACTACAAAAGAAGAAGCGCCGTTGAGATATTCAGAAAGTTCACCCTCTCCTTCGCCTGCCTTATCTTCTTCTTTATTGGAGCTCCGCTTGGATCGATTATAAGGAAAGGAGGTTTGGGAACCCCAATAATAGTATCTGCGCTCTTCTTTGTATTTTACTGGGTAATAGATATTAGCGGTGTTAAATTAGCCAATGACGGTTCCATAGGGGCATTCCTTGGCACATTTGTCTCTACACTTGTATTGGTTCCCATAGGTGTATTCCTTACATGGAAATCTACAAAAGACTCCTCACTGTTTAACCTTGACTCCTACACCAACTTCTTTAAGAATATTGCCAAAAAAGGGTATCTTAAAGGGCAGATTGCCAAATGGAGGGAGATAAGGAGAGACCGCAGAGCTGCAAAAAGAGCAGAAAAAGCATAAAACCATTAAAAGCAACATGAATCCAAAAGATCTGAAAATAGTATATATGGGGACCCCCGAGTTTGCGGTAGCCCCTTTGAGAGCGCTGGTAGAGGGCGGTTATAATGTAGTTAAAGTTATTACAGTTCCCGACAAACCACAGGGTCGTGGCCTTAAGATAGGGTACAGCGCCGTAAAAGAGTATGCACTTTCGGCAGGACTTGAACTGCTGCAACCTGTAAAGCTCAAAGACAATGCATTTTTAGATGAATTGAGATGTTTAGAGGCCGATCTGTTTATAGTAGTGGCTTTTAGAATGTTGCCTGCAGAAGTATGGAAGATGCCAAAGTTGGGAACATTCAACCTTCACGCATCACTGCTACCAAAATACAGGGGGGCAGCGCCTATAAACTGGGCAATAATAAATGGAGAGAAAGAGACCGGCGTCACCACATTCCTCATTGATGAAAAGATAGACACAGGGCAGATACTTATGCAGAAGAGGGTTGATATTGGTGAGCGGGAGACCGTAGGCACTCTGTACGACCGTCTTATGGAGGTTGGCACCGGGTTGGTGTTAAAGACTGTAGACTCACTTGCAGTAGGGAGTGTCACTCCACGTTCACAGAGTGAGGAGGAGAATAACAATGCCTCTCTTCCCGATGCTCCAAAGTTGAACAAGGTCAACTGCTCAATAGACTGGTCAAAACCGGCAGACAAGATAGAGCTGCTTGTAAGGGGACTGTCACCATATCCCGCTGCATTAGCAACAATAACAGACCAAACAGGCAAAGAGACAGGCGTAAAGATATTTATGGCCCGAGCCGATATGAAAAATGGGAATTTGTCGGGAAGCGGGAAATTAGAAGCCGGGACAATAAAAAGTGACGGAAAAACCTATCTCTCCGTTATTTGCGGAGATGGCGAGCTCTTTTTGGAGGAGTTGCAGCTTGCGGGCAAAAAAAGGATGTTGGTAAAGGATCTTCTTGCCGGCTTCAGGAACCCGGAATCCCACAGATTCTTATAGATAGCTTTGGCCTTAGCTTTTTAACTCATATTTAGAAACAGTTGTTCGCCAATGCTAACGCCAATGCTATTTAGGGGCGAGCCTGTACAGCACAACGGCAATAATGGCATACAGGACATTTGGAAGCCAGATGGCGACAAACGGAGAGAGTGTTCCGGTGTGAACAAACATCTGACTGAACCTCATGAACAGTATATATGAGAAGCTGAGGGCCAAACCTACCCCTATGTTCATTCCAATACCGCCACGTCTCTTTTTTGAGGAGAGAGAGACACCTATTATAGTAAGGATAAAGGCGGAGAAGGGCATAGCTATCCTTGTGTTCTTTTCTATCAATGAGTATTTTACCATTGCATCTCCACGCATCTCCTGCGTAGCAATAAGATTGTCGAGTTCTTCCATATCGCTCTTCTCAACCTCGTTCTTCTTTCTGTAGAAATCTTTTACTGTAATAGCAAGGGCGGTATCTAAACTGCTCCCCTTTTTTATACTCTCTCCTGTTGTTGAATAATCTCTCAGCTCGTAGTTTGCAAGTGTCCAGCACTCCTTCTTCTCATTCCATTTTGCACTCTCAGCATACAATTTAGATTTTATGTTGTGCCCCTCTATACTCTCGAGTGTAAATCTGTAGATTGTATTGTTCCACTCGCTGAAAGATTCGGCATAGAGGAATGTTCCGGGGTCTATCTGATAATGCGTATTCCTTCCTATATTGGACTTTTTCTCCTTTATATACCTCTCCTCAAATGCAAGCCTCCCTTTGTTGGCATGGGGTATTACAAAGAGATTGAGCGACAGACTGAACAGAAAGATGAAGGCGGCAGAGAGCATATACGGGTACATGAGCCGTTTAAAGCTTATTCCTCCGGCTAAAATTGCAGTTATCTCTGTATTGGCCGCCATCTTTGAGGTAAAGAATATAACCGTAATAAACACAAACAGAGGGCTGAACATATTCACAAAATATGGAATGAAGTTAGCATAATAGTTAAATACTATTGCCTGTAACGGAGCCTTCTTGTCTACAAAATCGTCTATCTTCTCACTTATGTCAAATATTATGACAATTGCAATTATAAGCAGCAATGCCATAAGATAAGTCCCGATAAATTTTCTTATTATGTAGCGGTCTATTATTGTTATTCTAAAGTTATAATTCATTCTGTTGCGCTAAATCTTTGTCTCCAACTTTTTAACTGTTTCATTCTTCCATCGCAGAAAATCTCCTGCCTTTATATGCTTCCTCGCCTCTTTTACAAGACTCAGATAGAATGCTAAATTATGTTCGCTTGCAATCTGTGCTGCCAACATCTCCCCCGCAATAAAGAGATGCCTGAGATATGCTTTGGTATAGGTATGGTCAACAAAGGACTCCCCTTTTGGATCTATAAGCGAGTAATCGTCTGCCCATTTTCTGTTGCGAATGTTTATCATTCCATCCCATGTAAAAAGCATGCCGTTACGGCCGTTTCTGGTTGGCATTACACAGTCGAACATATCAACGCCCCTTGCAATCCCCTCTAATATATTGGCAGGTGTTCCAACCCCCATAAGGTATACAGGCTTCTGCTCCGGAATAAGAGGGGTTACAACCTCTATCATTTCGTACATCTTTTCTGTAGGCTCACCAACAGAGAGTCCGCCTATCGCATAGCCGTCTCTGTCCAACCCCACAACATGCTCGGTTGCCATCCGTCTCAGATCCGGATAGACACAACCCTGGATTATCGGGAAGAAAAACTGCTTATACCCATACAGAGGCTCTGTCTCATCAAACCTCTTTATACATCTCTCTACCCATTTCTGCGTAAGTTTAAGAGACTCCAAAGCATACGAGCGCGGAGCATCTCCGGGGGTGCATTCATCCAAGGCCATAATTATGTCCGCACCAATCATTCTTTGTGTATCTACATTGTTCTCCGGGGTAAACGTATGTTTTGAACCATCTATATGCGAGCGGAAAGTACAACCCTCTTGCGTGAGCTTTCTGTTTTCGGCCAAAGAGAAGACCTGAAATCCGCCGCTGTCCGTTAACATTGGCTTCTCCCACGATATGAATCTGTGCAAACCACCGGCCTTGTTGATTATATCAAGCCCGGGACGCAGATAGAGATGATATGTATTGCCCAATATAATCTGGGCTTTTATATCATCTGACAAATCTCTGTGATAGACCCCTTTTACAGACCCTACTGTTCCTACAGGCATAAATATAGGGGTCTCTATAACTCCATGATCTGTGTATATAAGTCCGCACCTTGCTCTCGACTCTGTATCTTGTGCTATCTTTTCAAATCTCATAAATAAAATGTTGAAGTCACAAAAGTAATAAAAATAGTGTATATTTGTGTGTTAATCCCAATTCGTCTGCGTATTGCTGAGTATTGGTTTATATCTTAAGACAATGGCAAAAAGGATTCGTCTAACCGTTGGTGCACTTGCAGCCTCTCCACAGGATGGGGGGAAATTCACCTTCTTTCTGTGTCAAGAGGAGGGGGACAGGTGTATAGTTGTCTCGTTGGATCCCCCGCAGATGCATACAATGCTTTTAAATTTTAAGAGCAGCGATGAGACAGAAAGCTTTACCATTCATTCTGTTGTGGAGAAGATTCTCAAAGCATATAGAATAGAACTGTTGGAAATTGAAGTTGGGCATAATGACAACCTTAACGAGTTTTATACAGAGGTACTCTTTTTTGACGGGGAAAAGGAGGTTAGGGAGAGGATGTCTGTTACAGATGGTATTATCTTGGCAAAAAAATTTGCTGCGCCACTGTACATATCTGAATATCTGATGGACAAATGGGGGGTTAAAATAGACCTTCCTGAGATGGAGGTTATGAAAAAAAGCATGGTCAATGAGGTAGAGTTCTTAAAGGAGAGCCTTAAGCAGGCTGTTGACAGTGAGGATTATGAAAGAGCAGCCATTATCAATAAGGAGATAGAGAAACTTAGCAAATCAAAAAGAAAGACAAAAAACAATTAATCAATAAAAATTTTTTTAATGAGAAAGTATATTTTCATTTTGTTGGGGATGCTGCTGGCCTTTTCGTTACCGTTGGGCAGACTTGCAGCACAACCACAAGCACCTACAGCCGGCACCAATCCCGAACAGGTTGCCGAAGAGGTCATGTTGGGTGACGATAGCACCAACGTGATACAACAGGACACTTTACAGCAGAGTTCCGTAACAGAGATCGCTCAGGAGGAGGATAACCCGTTTAAAGCAATTTTAGCTCAAAGGACATTCTCCTTTAATATCTGGTCCATTGTAAAAGGAATCTTTGGCATGGCTGTTATCCTTTTTATCGTATGGATATTCAGCTGTAACAGAAAGAAGGTCAATTGGGGTACGGTGTTCAAGGCTTTGGCTTTGCAGTTGATAATTGCGCTCTCTGTGCTGCTTTTCCCTGCTGTACAGTCTGCTTTTGAGGTATTCGGAAAATGCTTTGTAGCTGTTTTGGGCTGGACCAGAGCAGGTTCTGAATTTCTCTTTGGAGATCTTGTAGACCTTAACAAGTTTGGATATATATTTGCTCTGCAGATTCTTCCTACAATAATCTTTTTCTCATCATTAACCAGCCTGTTCTTCTATCTTGGAATCCTCCAGAAGATTGTATGGGTAATGGGGTGGTGCCTTACAAAGCTCATGAAGCTCTCAGGTGCAGAATCTCTTTCGTGTGCAGGTAATATTTTCCTTGGACAGACCGAGGCTCCGCTTCTTGTTAAGGAGTATATTCCCAAGATGACGAAGTCTGAGCTTATGCTTGTCATGACAGCAGGTATGGCAACAATGGCCGGAGGCGTGCTTGCAGCATATATAGGTATGTTGGGCAACGGGGACAGAGCTTTGGAGGTTGAATTTGCAAAACACCTTCTCTCTGCTTCTGTTATGGCAGCTCCGGGAGCTATTGCCATTGCAAAGATTCTATACCCGCAAGACGAAAAGATAGACAACTCCGTGGAGGTTTCACAGGAGAAGATAGGAAGGAATGTTCTTGATGCCGTTACCAACGGAGCATCTGACGGTCTTAAACTTGCTGCCAACGTAGCGGCAATGCTTCTTGTATTTTATGCACTTATTGCAGGTTTTAACTATATATTCCTAAAGATTGGAGACTGGACAACTTTAAATAATCTTATAGCATCCGCTACAGATGGAAGATACAACTCCCTCTCTTTGGAATTCCTGTTATCGTATCTGTTCTATCCTGTAATATGGGTAACCGGCGTGCCTGCCGCAGATATAGCGCCAATAGGCCGTCTGCTTGGTGAAAAGCTTATCCTTACAGAGTTTGTAGGTTATCAGAGTCTTGCCGATATGATAAAAACCGGAATCTTCTCATCTCCAAAATCTATCATTATGGCAACATATATTCTTTGCGGATTTGCCAACTTTGCCTCTGTGGGTATTCAGATTGGCGGTATCGGAGGTATTGCTCCTAACAAGAAATCTACGCTCTCCGCCTTTGGTTTCAGGGCTTTGTTCGGTGCCTCTATGGTGGCATTGGTTAGTGCTACCATGATTGGAATGTTTATGTAAGAAATTATATTTCTACAATGAAATATTAAAGCGGATAGCCGGTAATTTGGTTATCCGCTTTAGTTTTAGAGAAGTTGATAAAACGGTTATTACCTCTTTATTCAGCTTCTTTTTTGGAGCATGAGTTAAAAATTATGATGTTCTTAAAATGGTTCGCTAAAATTCACCGTTGGCCAATTTGCGTCTGCATGCAGCAAGCATATCATCTATCATCTCATCCAATCCCCACTTAGGATTCCACCCCCACTCCTCTCTTGCTGCAGAATCATCCATTATATCGGGCCATGAAGCAGCTATTGAAGCCTTAACAGGATCTACGTTGTAATCCCATGTAAACTCCGGTATTCTTTTTTTAATTGCAGTAAAGAGCTGCTCCGGCGTAAAGCTCATAGATGCTATGTTAAAACTGTTTCTATGTTTTAGCTTAGTAGGATCTGCTTCCATAAGTTGTGTTGTAGACTCAAGAGCATCCGGCATATAGATCATATCCATATAGGCATCCTTTGGAACTTCGCAGGTAAATCTGCCCTCTTTTACAGCTTTGTAGAAAACCTCTACAGCATAGTCTGTTGTTCCGCCACCCGGCATTGCACCATTTGATATTATACCCGGGAACCTTACACTCCTGGTATCAACACCAAATTTTGTAAAATAGTAATCGCTAAGCAATTCGCCACTTACTTTGCAGACACCATAAATGGTATTTGGTCTCATTATTGTGTCCTGCGGTGTTTTGTAATGAGGGGTGTTTTCGCCAAACGCTCCAATCGAACTTGGAGTAAACAGTGCTGTTTTGTTATCCTTTGCTATGTTGAGCGAGTTAAGCAGTGCTCCCATATTTATATTCCAGGCCAACTGCGGATTTTTTTCGCCGGTAGCAGACAACAAGGCCACCAAGTTGTATATACCGTCTATACTGTTATCTTTAACAACCTTGTTATACTCTTCAAAATTAAGAGCATCCAAAGAGATTGCTTTAGAAAAAGTACTTAATTTCTTAACCATTTCCGGCTTAAGATCGGCAGCAATAACATTATCCTCTCCATAAACCTTCTGAAGGTGAGGGACCAATTCCGTTCCAATCTGCCCACCGGCACCAACAACAAGAATTCTCTTCATTAATATTCAAATATTAGTTTACCATTAAATAAAAATAGTGGAAGATGTTTTAGTAATCTTAAAATTCATTTCAATATTAAAATTGTTTTTACAAATTCAAAACAGCTTCTTAAATTTGTCAGCAGTAGAATCTAAAGGGGTACAGAGCCCCCCTTAGAAGCCAACGAATACAAAAGTAATAATTTTGAACAAGTTTTACTACTTTAATATAAAAAAACAATATTATTCTTTAATACCTTATTAATTTATTGTTATTTTTTAAGAATATCAAAGTAATGGAGAACAAAAATTTACATATTCTCATACAGCAATTGGCAGAGAGGGAAAAATTTGCAGACTGGCAGATTATACCACTCCCGTCTTGTTCTCCCGCAATTGATATTGCAATGGATAATTACCGCCTTGCCTTGCAGAAAGGAGATTTCGCTCAAATGAAATATCTGTATAATCATTTGGATATAAGACAGTCTCCGGAGCTTCTTCTTAATAATGAGAGCAACAGCTTGCAATACTATTATTACATTATAGTGTTCCTTGCATCATACCATAGTGACACATTGTATAATAACGGTATAGCAAAAATAGCGCAGTACGCATTGGGGACAGATTATCATATTATCCTAAAACAAAAGCTCAATACTATTCTATCGTATATAAAGGGGCAGATAGATAATGCAATTGGAAAATGCTTTACAGATTCGGCTCCGGTATTGGAACGGACACTTGCCACTGCATGCGAACTTGGAGCAATAGGGAAAAATGGATTTTTGATAAGCAAAAAGGCCGGAATAAAGACATTGATAAGCGGAATAATCCTTGGTATTCCAAAATGCAGCACAGATTATGGCTATGACACAGATATTTACGCTGTCGGGAAGCAAAATCTTTTTTCATTGTGCGGAGAGTGCCACAGATGCATGGACGCCTGCCCAACAGGTGCACTTTATGCTCCCGGAAAAGTTAATGCCAACAGATGTATCTCATACCACACCATAGAGAACAGAAAGGATAGTTTTCCCACGGATCTTCCCAATCCACACAAATATATATTTGGATGTGACAGTTGCCTTAATGCGTGTCCGTGGAACGGAAAGAACAAGCCGGGGATGGAGGAACTTATTAGATTACACCCTGTAACCAAACAGCTTCTCAGCAATCCAAAGGAGTTTTTGGAATCCATTTCAAGCTCCGGCTTCAACAAAGCTTTTAAAAATTCCCCTATCGGCAGAGCCGGCAGAAACAAAATATTAGACACATTAATTTCATTAAAATGATAAGATTCACAACTCCTGTAACATATCAACAATATAGATATAAAATTGGATATAAAGACAATATCCTTATGTTAGGTTCATGCTTTGCAGACAGTATTGGCAGTATGTTAGACTATTACAGGTTTAATGCTTGCATAAATCCGTTTGGGGTTTTGTACAATCCGGTATCCATTGCAAATGCAGCTGAAAGAATTGCGGCACTCAAGAGATTTGATGACAAAGATGTCATTAAAACGGGAGAGTTGTACTGTTCACTGTCACACCATACATCTTTTGCGCGGAACACTCCTGCCGCCTTTTTGGAAAATGCCAATAGATCGCTGTACGAAGCTGCAGAGTTTTTCAATAAGGCAACGGTTGTTGTGATTACATTAGGAACAGCGTGGTGTTACAGGTATTTGGAAACAGACATGGTAGTGGCCAACTGCAATAAGCTTAATCCTGCGCTTTTTAAACGGGAGTTATTGTCGGTGAGCCGAATCTCAGAGAATTTAAAACGAATTACTAAGGTTTTTCCCGACAAGCAGATTATATTTACGGTGAGTCCTATAAGGCATCTTAAAGATGGGTTACACGGAAATACAATTAGCAAGGCATCACTGCATCTGGCATTAGAGGAGGTTGTTAACGGTAATAGCATTACATATTTTCCATCGTACGAGATAATGACAGACGAACTTAGGGATTACAGGTTCTATGCAGAAGACCTTGTTCATCCATCTGCAGTTGCGGTTAAATATATATTTGAAAAGTTCGTAGAGAATTGTTTTAATCCAAATATTGGAGCTACCATGCGCTTAGCAGAAAAAATCACATTGGCAGAACAGCACAGACCGTTTAATAGTGAGAGCGTCGGCTACAGACAATTTCTTGCCAAAACAGAAGAACTGAAAAAGCAATTTAACGAAATAAGTCAGAAGACAATAGAATAAAACATAACAAAGGGATGCCACTTTACCGAGACATCCCTTTATTATTTAGAAAGATACTCTTTCTATACCGTTTCTATGCTATTCAGCCTTAGCCTCCTCTGCAGCAGCAGGAGCCTCAGCTGCAGGAGCAGCCTTTTTAGCTCTACTTCTACGGGTAGAAGGTTTCTTGGCATCCTTCTTAGGAGAAGATGCAAGAGCAGCCTCGTTGAAATCCACCAACTCTATAATTGCCATGTCTGCAGCATCACCTACACGGAAACCTGTTTTAAGAATACGGGTATATCCGCCGGGACGATCCGCAATCTTTGGAGCAATATTTCTAAAAAGCTCGGTAACAGCCTCTTTCTGTTTCAAGTAGCTGAACACAGTTCTTCTTGAGTGAGTACTGTCCTCCTTAGATTTGGTAATAAGCGGCTCAACATACATTCTCAAAGCTTTAGCTTTGGCAAGTGTAGTCTCTATTCTCTTGTGAAGCAAGAGAGAAGAAGCCATATTTGCAAGCATAGCCTTACGGTGACCGCTCTTTCTACCTAAATGGTTGAATGACTTATTATGCCTCATTTTGTATTGTTATTTTTTTTAATTTCAATGTTATACTTAGAAACATCCATTCCAAAGTTGAGTTTAAGTCTCTCAACCAAGGTGTCTATTTCGGTTAAAGATTTCTTACCAAAATTCCTAAACTTCATGAGTTCAGATCTCTGGTGCGAAACCAAATCTGCAAATGTCTCTATATCAGCTGCTTTAAGACAGTTTAGAGCTCTAACTGACAATTCCATATCGGAAAGTTTTGTAAGAAGAAGATGACGCATACGCAATGACTCCTCATCTAACTCGTTGCTTACAACCTCAGGCGGTGCCTCCAAACTTATCTTTTCATCAGAGAACAACATAAAGTGATGTATAAGGATTTTTGCAGCCTCTTTCAAAGCCTCCTTAGGATGGATAGAACCGTCTGTAGTAATCTCAAGATTCAACTTATCGTAGTCTGTCTTCTGCTCTACACGCCATGGTTCTACATTCCAGTTTACATTTCTTATTGGGGTAAAGATGGAATCAATTGCAATAGTTCCAAATGGTGCCCCATCTATCTTGTTCTCATCTGCAGGGACATAACCTCTACCCTTTCCTATTCTCATCTCTATGGTCAACTTTACAGTTGGCTCCATAAAACAGATATGCTGTTCAGGATTAAGGACTTTGAACGAAGAAAGACTTTTTGAAATGTCTGCTGCAGTAAATTCTTGCTGTCCACTAACATTCACGGTAATCACCTCACTATCTTCGCCCTCTACCATCTGTTTGAAACGTACTCTCTTAAAATTGAGCACAATATCAACTACGCCCTCAATAACTCCGGGGATTGTTGCAAACTCATGATCAACTCCATCTATTTTAATGGATGTGATTGCAAAACCCTCTATTGAAGAGAGTAGTATACGGCGTAAAGCGTTGCCGATAGTAATACCATATCCAGGCTCTAAAGGTCTAAACTCAAATTTACCATAGGTATCAGTTGAGTCGAGCATTATAACCTTATCGGGTTTTTGAAATGCTAAAATTGCCATGTTTATTAATTTTTATTAGTGTTACGCTTAAAAGCAAGCTTATTATTTAGAGTACAACTCAACGATGAGCTGCTCGTTAATGGTTTCAGGTACCTCTGTTCTGTCTGGCAGGTTAAGGAATTTGCCCTCCAAAGAGGCAGCATTCCACTCTAACCAAGGGTACTTGTTAGCACGAGCCGCAATACTATCCTGAACAACCTCTAAGCTCTTTGATCTTTCGCGAACACCAATAATCTCACCCGGTTTAACCAAGGTAGAAGGGATATTGCAAACGTTACCGTTAAGCACAATGTGACAGTGTGAAACCAACTGTCTTGCAGCTGCACGTGTAGGGGCTATACCCAATCTGTAGACTAAATTGTCGAGACGGCTTTCAAGAAGCATTACAAGGTTTTCACCCTTTCTGCCCTTCATCTTAGAAGCTTTCTCATATAGATTACGGAACTGTCTCTCGAGAACACCATAAGTATATTTTACTTTCTGTTTCTCTTTTAACTGTATACCGTACTCAGAAGTTTTCTTTCTCTTTCTTGCAAGGCCATGCTGTCCTGGAGGAAAGTTTTTGCGTTCAAAACTTTTGTCGGGACCAAAAATTGGTTCTCCAAATTTGCGGGCTATTTTAGTAGAAGGCCCAGTATATCTTGCCATATTTAATCAATTTTAAATTATTAGGAATTATACTCTACGACGACCTTTTGGTCTACATCCGTTATGAGGAAGTGGAGTTACATCTATAATCTCAGTTACCTCTATTCCTGCTCCGTGTATAGTACGAATAGCAGATTCACGTCCTGCACCCGGGCCCTTAACATAAGCCTTTACTTTACGCAAACCTAAATCGTATGCAACTTTAGCACAATCTGCTGCTGCTACCTGAGCTGCGTAAGGTGTGTTTTTCTTAGAACCTCTAAAGCCCATTTTACCGGCTGATGACCAGCTGATAACCTGTCCCTGGCTGTTTGTTAGAGTTACAATCACGTTGTTGAAAGTAGAAGAAATATGAGCCTGCCCATAAGCCTCAACCTTAACAACTCTTTTTTTATTGGATGATCCTGTTTTCTTTGCCATATTCCTATGTTCTATTTAGTTGCTTTCTTCTTATTTGCCACAGTTTTCTTCTTGCCTTTACGAGTACGGGCATTATTCTTTGTGCTCTGTCCTCTTACAGGCAAACCAATTCTATGACGGATTCCCCTGTAACAACCAATGTCCATAAGACGTTTGATGTTCATCTGAATAGTAGAACGAAGTTCGCCCTCTATTTTATACTCTTCTGCAATAGTCTGTCTTATTGCAGCGACTTGGTCATCTGTCCAATCTTGTACCTTGGTATCAAAATCAATTCCGTTCTTACTAAGGATCTTTTTGGCAGAACTACGACCAATTCCAAAGATATAGGTTAAACCTATCTCTCCACGCTTGTTTTTTGGTAAATCAACTCCGGCTATACGTGCCATAATTATTTTTCTTTATCTAAAAATTATTTACAATTGGAATTATCCTTGGCGCATTTTGAACTTAGGGTTCTTTTTGCAAATTACATATAAACGACCTTTGCGTTTAACTATCTTGCAATCTTCGCTGCGCTTTTTTATGGATGCTTTTACTTTCATTATATTAAGTTTTTATTTGTATCTGAAAGAAATCCTTCCTTTAGTTAAATCATAAGGAGACATCTCTACCCTTACTTTATCTCCGGGCAAAATTCTAATGTAGTGCATTCTCATTTTACCGGAGATATGGGCTATTATCACATGTCCATTATCCAATTCAACTCTGAACATGGCATTTGACAACGCCTCTACTATTGTACCGTCTTTCTCTATCGCCGCTTGTTTTGACATCTTCTAATAATTTAATTTTTACCTGTTTTCAATAAATTCAAATGTTGTTAATACCTGTGGTTGTCCATGTTTTACAGCCACCATAAACTCAAAATGAGCAGACTTCATATTATCCGCCGTATGGATTGCCCATCCATTGTCGTCTAAGTATACATCCTTTACGCCCATATTGATCATTGGCTCAATACAGATAACCATATTTTCTATGAGTTTCTTCCCCTGTCCGGCCTTACCGTAGTTAGGTACCTCAGGTGCCTCGTGAAGTCTTTTACCTATTCCGTGGCCCACCATCTCTCTAACAACAGAAAAACCAAATTGCTCAACATAATGCTGGACCGTACTTCCAATATCTCCAATCCTGTTGCCGGCTATAGCCTTTTGCGCACCAAGATAGAGAGATTGTTTTGTGACATCCAACAGCTGACGGGTCTTTGCATCAACCTCCCCTACAGGAAAGGTATAAGCAGAGTCTCCATTAAATCCTTTGTAAACCGTACCGCAGTCTATTGAAACTATATCGCCCTCTTTAAGCTCATAATTTCCGGGGAAACCGTGGACAACGGTGTCATTTACAGATATACAAAGTGTATAGGGAAAACCTCCGTAATTGAGAAAACCCGGAACAGCCCCATTATCCCTTATAAAGGTCTCGGCCAATTTGTCAAGCTCAATTGTCTTTACGCCCGGCTTTATGGCTTTACCAACCTCCGCAAGGGTCTTGGAAACCAAGATCGCATTTTCTCTTAGAAGTTCTATCTCCTCATCTGATTTCAGGAATATCATTTCAAAAGAACTATTAAAAATTTACTATCCTTGACGACCTTTAAGACGTCCTGTCTTCATAAGGCCATCATAGTGGCGCATTAACAGATAGCTGTCTATCTGTTGAAGAGTATCCAGAACTACACCAACAAGAATCAACAAGCTGGTTCCGCCATAGAACTGCGCAAACTGGTTGTTAACGCCTAATTTCATGGCAAATGCAGGTAATATAGCAACCAAAGCCAAACATATTGAGCCCGGAAGTGTAATACGAGACATTATTGAGTCCAAATACTCAGCAGTCTTCTTACCTGGTTTGACACCCGGTATAAAACCGCCGTTTTTCTTCATATCTTCTGCCATATTGGTAGGATTCACTGTAACTGCGGTGTAGAAATAGGTGAATGCTACTACCATTAAACCGAATATGAAATTATACCAGAAGCCTGTATAGTTACTAAGTGAGGCGGCTAATCCTCTTGTAGCATCAAAGCTTGCAAATATAATTGGGAACAGCATCAAAGCCTGAGCAAAGATAATTGGCATAACACCTGCTGCGTTTATCTTTAGAGGTATATACTGACGCACCCCACCATATTGTTTATTACCTATAATTCTCTTGGCATACTGAACAGGGATCCTTCTTGTTCCCTGAACCAATGCTATTGTACCAATTATTACAAGGGCCAAAAGAACCAACTCAACTATAAGCATAAGAAGACTGCCGGAACCAGACTGAGTCTTGGTTCCAATCTCAGCAACCAATGCATACGGAAGTCTTGCAATAATACCAATCATAATGATGAGTGAGATACCGTTACCTAAGCCGCGGTCTGTAATACGTTCTCCCAACCACATTATAAACATTGTACCACCAATAAGAACTACAGTAGCAAATAGATTGAATGAAAATCCTTTAATCAAAAATGCAGTATCCGGCAACTGTGCATGCAGATTTGTTAGATAAGCAGGTCCTTGCAAAGCAAGAATTACAATTGTCAAATAACGTGTCATCTGGTTCAGTTTCCTTCTTCCGCTCTCGCCTTCGCGCTGCAGTTTCTGGAAATAAGGAACCATAATTCCCAAGAGTTGGATAACGATTGATGCAGAGATATAAGGCATTACACCAAGTGCAAAAATCGAGGCGTTACCGAAAGCACCACCGGAGAACATATTCAACAGACCCATAAGTCCGTCTCCTGTTTGTGCTTGCAGACCGGCCAACTGCGTAGGGTCTATACCGGGAACCACAACAAAGCAGCCCAAACGATAGACCAGGAGTAAAAGAATAGTGTAGACTATTCTTTTACGCAGTTCCTCAATCTTGAAAATATTCTTTATAGTGTCTATAAACTTTTTCATAAGGGTTATAAGGTTAAATTAGAGTTGTTGAACCTTGTGCAGCTTCAATCTTTGCAATGGCAGATTTTGAGAAAGCGTTGGCAGAGACATTAAGCTTTGCCTTAAGCTCACCATTTCCTAAGATCTTAACCAAATCTTTCCCGGAAACAAGTCCAAATTCAACCAATGTATCTACAGTAATATCTGTAACGTTATGCTTCTCGTAAAGAGCCTGCAAGTTTGACAGATTTATTGCTTTGTATTCAACTCTATTCGGATTTTTGAATCCGTATTTAGGCAAACGCCTCTGAATAGGCATCTGACCACCCTCAAAACCCTTCTTGCGAGAGTATCCCGAACGTGACTGAGCACCTTTATGACCACGTGTAGATGTACCACCGTGACCAGAACCCTCACCACGGCCAATTCTTTTTTCTCTGCCAAGAGAACCTTTAGAAGGGGTTAATGTATGTAATTTCATGCTTAAAATCTCCTATTAGCTAATTTCTTCAACTTTAACAAGATGCAAAACTTTCTCCAACATACCTTTACGTATAGGATCTAGTTCAACCTCTACAGAGTGATGTATTTTGCGGATTCCTAAAGACTGCAGACACGCTATTTGATTTTTAGTAGCGCCGTTCTTACTTTTAGTCTGAGTAATTCTAACTTTTGCCATTTGTCTCTCCTCCTTAACCGTTAAATACTTTGTTCATAGCAATACCTCTCAAACCGGCAATCGTATAAGCATCACGCATCTCTGCAAGAGCTGCAACTGTTGCCTTAACAAGATTGTGAGGGTTTGATGAGCCTTTAGATTTAGCCAACACGTCGCGAATACCTGCAGACTCAAAAACAGCACGCATAGCACCACCGGCCTTTAGTCCTGTTCCCTCTGCAGCAGGTTTCATGAATACATTAGCACCTCCAAATTTTCCAACTTGCTCGTGCGGAATAGTAGTCTTGTTAAGAGGAACCTTTATAAGATTCTTCTTAGCATCCTCTACACCCTTAGATATAGCGGTGGTAACCTCGTTAGCTTTTCCAAGTCCGTAGCCAACAACACCATTCTCATCACCTACAACAACTATTGCTGCAAAACTGAAGTGACGACCACCTTTTGTTACTTTAGTAACTCTTCTAACTGCAACTAGTCTGTCTTTAAGCTCTAGTTCGGTAGTTTTAACTCTTTTTACATTCATATCTGCCATAGTTCCTAGAATTTAAGACCACCCTCACGAGCGGCGTCAGCCAAACTTTTAACTCTACCATGATAAAGGTAACCTCCACGATCGAATGAAACCTTCTCAATACCTGCTGCTTTAGCCTTCTCAGCAGCAGCTTTACCAACTATAGCTGCGATTTCGGTATTAGTTTTACCTTTAACAGCCTCAGCAAGATTCTTGTCCAAAGAAGATGCAGCTGCCAATGTAACACCTTTAACATCATCTATAAACTGAACATAAATCTGCTTGTTACTTCTGAACACGCTCATTCTTGGCTGCTCAGCAGTACCGTTAACTATTTTACGAATACGGTAACGTATTCTCTGTCTTCTTTCTATTTTATTTAAAGCCATAAACCTTCTCCTTATTATTTAGCGCCGGCAGACTTACCAGCCTTACGACGAAGTTGTTCGCCAACAAACTTAATACCTTTACCCTTGTAAGGCTCTGGTTTACGTAGAGAGCGAATCTTAGCAGCAACCATTCCAAGAAGCTGTTTATCTGCACTCTTAAGTACCAATACAGGGTTAGCACCCTTTTTAACAGGTTCTACCTCCGGTTTAATCTCTTTTGGAAGCTCCATGTGAATATCATGAGAGAAACCAAGGCTGAACTCAAGGATCTGGCCTTTAGCCTCTACACGGAAACCAACACCAACAAGCTCCTGTTTAACAGTAAAGCCCTCTGAAACACCAACAACCATGTTGTGGATAAGTGCACGGTACAAACCATGTAGCGATCTGTGGCGCGGCTGGTTTGTAGGTCTCTCTACATGTACCACGCCTCCCTCTACGGTTACTTTAATATCAGGATCAACCTTCTGTGTCAATTCACCGAGTGGGCCTTTAACCTTAACCACATTGTCAGAACCTACTGTTACTGTAACAGCTTGTGGAAGGCTTACAGGTAATTTTCCTATTCTTGACATTTTTATTAATTGTTATAATTTAGTACTAATTTAATTATCCGTTAGTAAACGTAGCAAATAACCTCGCCACCTACATTCATTGTCTTAGCCTCTTTATCTGTAATGATACCTTTAGAGGTAGAAAGGATAGCGATACCCAATCCATTAAGTACCCTTGGCATATCAGCAACTCCTGTATACTGTCTAAGACCGGGTTTACTTACACGAATAATCTTTTTGATAGCAGCTCTCTTGCTCTCAGGATGGAATTTAAGAGCAATCTTGATTGTGTTGAAAGGTTTGCCTTCAACAATTTTGTAGCTAAGGATGTAACCCTTCTCATGTAGAACGCGGGTTAACTCAATCTTCATACGAGATGAAGGAATCTCAACTGTCTTGTGGCCCGCAGCCGAAGCATTACGAATGCGAGTTAAAAAATCTGCAATTGGATCAGTCATTTTTTTAAATTTTTAAAAGATTCGACGCCTTTAATTCTCTTCCCGACAAAAAACGGAAGACCGGCGCCCGATATCCAACGTTAATAAAATGTTTAATAATAAATACTACCAGCTTGCTTTGCGTACGCCCGGGATAAGACCCTTGCTCGCCATTTCGCGGAACTGGATACGGCTGATGCCGAAAATACGCATATAGCCTTTAGGTCTGCCGGTAAGAGCACAACGGTTGTGAAGACGAACCGGGCTTGCATTCTTAGGCAACTTGTCAAGAGCAGCATAGTCGCCGGCCTCTTTAAGGGCTTTACGTTTCTCAGCATATTTGGCACATAACTTTGCGCGTTTTACCTCGCGTGCCTTCATTGATTCTTTTGCCATTATCTATCTTCTCTTTAGATTATTTCTTACTGTTTTTAAAAGGCAATCCAAACTCACGAAGAAGTGTATAAGCAGCCTCGTCGTTCTCTGTATTGGTTACAAAAGTAATCTCCATTCCCAAAACCTTTGTAATCTTGTCGATATCTATTTCCGGGAAAATGATCTGCTCTTTGATACCAAGGGTATAATTGCCTTTACCGTCAAATTTCTCATCTATACCTTTAAAGTCTCTGATACGAGGAAGAGAGATAGCAATAAGTCTCTCAAGGAACTCATACATTTTCTCTCTACGAAGAGTAACTTTAACTCCAATAGGCATACCCTTACGAAGCTTGAAGTTTGAAATATCCTTTCTTGAGTAGGTCAACATAGCCTTCTGACCTGTAATGGTAGTAAGCTCCTGCTGAGCAACCTCAACCAATTTCTTGTCCTGAGTTGCCTGTCCCATACCCTGGTTGATAACAATCTTAACCAATTTAGGAACCTGCATGATAGAGGTATAGCCAAACTCCTTCATGAGTTTGCCAACTATCTCATCTTTGTATTTTTTCTGAAGAGTAGGGACAAAACCTTCTACTTTCACCTGTTCTCCACCCTTAGGAGCTGCAGCTTTCTTTGTCTCTTTTGCCATTATTTAATTTCCTCCCCGGATTTTTTTGCATAACGAACAAGTTTTCCTTTATCGTTAAGACGACGACCAATTTTAGTTGCACCACCTTTAACAGGGTCTACAACCTGCAAATTTGAAATATGAATACCAGCTTCCTGCTTAACGATTCCTCCCTGAGGGTTCTTTGCATTAGGCTTAGTATTTTTGCTTACCAAGTTGAGTCCCTCAACAATGGCACGGTTCTTATCTTTGTCTACGCTAAGTACTTTACCGGTTTTACCCTTTTCCTCACCAGCGTTAACAAAAACCATATCACCTTTCTTAATATGTAACTTCTTATTCATAATTACTATTCCTTATTATTATAGTACCTCAGGTGCCAAGGAAACAATTTTCATATAATTATCACGCAATTCACGAGCAACAGGTCCAAAGATACGAGTTCCGCGAACCTCACCCTGATTGTTCAAAAGAACACATGCGTTCTCATCAAATCTGATATAAGAACCATCCGGACGACGGATCTCTTTTTTTGTACGAACCACTACTGCCTTAGATACCGAACCCTTCTTGGCATCAGCCCCGGGGATGGCACTCTTAACGGCAACAACTATCTTGTCGCCAACACTTGCATAGCGGCGGCGGGTACCACCAAGAACACGGATACAAAGAACCTCCTTTGCACCACTGTTGTCCGCTACCATTAATCTTGATTCTTGCTGTATCATCGTTATTTAACTTTTTCTACTATTTCTACTAATCTCCAGCGTTTGGTCTTGCTTAAAGGACGAGTTTCCATAATCCTTACAGTATCTCCTTCACTGCACTCATTTTTTTCATCGTGAGCCACAAACTTAGTGGTTTTATTTACGAACTTTCCGTAAATAGGGTGTTTCTCTTTTTCTTTAACAGCAACAATAATAGAGCGATCCATTTTGTTACTAACCACTACACCTATTCTTTCTTTACGAAGATTTCTTTCCATTGATGACTATTTTTGGTCCTGGTTTAGTTTCTCACCAAGCACTGTGAGCATTCTTGCTATATCTTTTCTTGCCTTGCTTAATTTAGATGAATCCTCTAATGGAGAGATGGCATGATTCATCTTCATAGTATTGAGAGCAGTTCTCTCCTGCTCTATACGCTCCTGTAAATCCTTTACAGACATCGCACGTACCTCTGCTATTTTCATTCTCTGATTCTCCATTAAAATTATTCAACAAAATCTCTACGTACCACAAATTTTGTAGTAACAGGAAGTTTCTGAGCGCCTAAGCGAAGTGCCTCTTTAGCAACCTCCATTGGAACACCCTCAACCTCAATAAGCATTCTACCGGGAGTAACCGGAGCAACAAATCCCTCGGGAGCACCTTTACCTTTACCCATACGAACCTCGGCAGGCTTTCTGGTGTATGGCTTATCGGGGAAGATTCTAATCCAAATCTTTCCTTCACGTTTCATATAACGAACTACAGCCTGACGCGCAGCCTCAATCTGCTGACCTGTCATCCAGCATGACTCAAGGGTCTTGATTCCAAATGATCCAAATGCCAACTGGCTACCTCTTTGAGCAATGCCTTTCATGCGGCCTTTCTGCTGCCTTCTAAATTTGGTTTTCTTTGGTTGTAACATTACTTTTACAATTTAATACAATAAAATATTGTAATTCTTTAACTTCTTATCCCTCAAATACTTAGCTGTAACGGAGCTAAATTTCGGGATTGCAAATATACACAAAATTCCTCACATAACAACTTTTTTGCGCAAAAAAACAACATTTTGGCAAAAATTTTTTACAACATAAAATAGTTGTTTTCACACAGTTACAAATATGAAAAATTTCTATTTTTTGTCATTTTGGGAAAGAATGAAGGAAACCTTTTCAACGTCTCTCCAAACCCTAAGGATATTCCCGCCCCAGAACTTGCCTAACTGGGCAGGTGTAAGTCCTCTTCTAAGCAACTCGTATGTTATCTCCTTCATCTTTGAAACATCCTCTAATCCTACAACACCGCCACCACCGTCAAAATCGGTACCTATCCCCACATGATCCTCGCCGGCAACCTCAATGACATGCATGATATGGTCGCAAAGAATAGAGATTCCAACCTCATTCTTAGGTAAGGTAGAAAGAAAATAACGCCCGGTAGCAACCTGTATTGTGCCGCCATTGGCTGCTATTGCCCTAAGTTCGTCATCTGTAAGATTCCTTTTGTGATCCTTTATAGCCCTTGCTCCGGAATGAGAAGCGATTATAGGTGCAGCAGAATATTTCAACACGTCTGCCAAAGTAGAGGAGGCGCCGTGAGACAGATCTATCATTATTCCAAGTCTGTTCATCTCTTTAACTACCTCAATGCCAAACGGAGACAGCCCACCATACATTGGAGGCTTCTTATCCATGGCAGCATCACAAATAGTATTGTGACCATTATGACTCAATGTAATGGCCCTTACCCCCAAATCGTAATAATGCTTAACGTTATTTATATCCCAACCAATAGGATAACCATTCTCAATAGCCTGAACCACAATACGTTTACCTATCCGTTTAAGACTGTCCACATCAGCCGCCCTATATGCATACGCAGCCTCATCCGAATGTGCAGCCATATATTTGTGGCAAAGCTCAAACTCATTATCCGCATACGCCTTAATGGAATCCAAGCTATGCTTATCTATTGGACCCGGATCTAAATAAACGGCAAAGAACGCCCCGTCCAAACCTCCCTGCCTCATCTTTTCAAAAGAGACCTGCCCCTTTTTTACACCATAGTCGCCATCTGGGTGATTCCAATACGTTGCCGTATCGTTGTGCGTGTCAAAGGTAGGATAACGCCTGTGTACAGAATCAGCAACCACCTTTATTTCGGCCTCGGTAAGAGGCAATCCGGCCTCGGCCTTTTTGTAGGCCCTATCGGCGAACTTCTTTTCATTTTTAGCCTGTACTACGCTTCCCGACAAAACAGTCATCAGTAAAGCGAAAAGAAAAAACTTGTAACCTTTAATCATAACCTCCAATAAGTAAGTTTATAGTTTATAGTGTAGAGTTTATAGTTAGCGTTGGCGTTGGCGTTGGCGTTGGCAATATCATACTATAAACTTCTACATTCTTTATTTAGTACCTATTTTAAATACTCATGCTGTTCGGGTGATTTCTTAAGCCATCCCAACTTCCATGATATAAGAATTGTCACTAAAGAGCCCGCCAAGCAGATGAGAGACATCCAGAGCCCCATTCCGTTAGCGAACATTATAGGGACAAAAGTTATTACTAAAATCTCCACAGGAGCTACCGGCAGGTAAGCCAAAGCATAATCATCCATAGCCTTGCTTCGCCCCTCGGGATCAACGATTCTAAGCAATGCTATCCCCATAGCCATTGTGCCTGTCCACCATCCCCAAGCAAATATACTCCTTTCAAACCAATATGTTCTTGAATACAGACGTCCGAACACAAACGTTATAAAGAACACCATTATAACGCCAAACAACAACATGACAATCAACGGAACAGCATATTTTACAACCACTCCCAACTTTATGGCAGAGACACCAAACGCCACTAAAAGATCTGTAAACATACTTGAGAGTCTCGATGTAGTATCTGTACAGATATAGTTGCTTATGTTCAGTTTGTTGAAGCACTGTTTAAACAGCAAACCAACAATAAAGGCACAGCTGAAAACAGGAAGCTCCAATCCGTGAAAATGATTTTTAACCAAAACACTTATGAGATAACCTCCAAGTGCCACCATAAAGATAAGGGCTAAATGGAAAGTAAGAGGCTCAATGGAGATAGATGATGTTGTTGCCTGCCCCATAGATTTACGCCTATCCTCGGGCACAAGACCACTACGGAGATCGTCGGGAAGATCCTTAAAATCTGCAATGAAAGCCGTATGTTTGTGAGCTGCCGCCCATTTGATAAATATCAAACCAAAGATGATTGCACATACCACGCCAACAGTAGCCGTTGTCATACCAAGGCTCTCCGCCTCGTCCCAGCCAAGTCCGTTAAACGCAGCTCCAATCGCAGCCGCCGTTCCGTGACCTCCGTAAAAACCGGTAGACAGCATTGTACCAAACGCATCGTTGAGCGAAGGCCAAATAAGTTTAAGAACAAACAGCCCGAACAGTCCCGACAAAGCCCACTGCAACAGCAAACCTATCTGCGCGTATGCCCACATAGGGCCAACACGCCCTGCAACCTCTTTAAACTTAACATTAGAAGATGACAACGGCAATGCGCCAAATACCAACGCTATAAGGACAGAGGCATAACTTCCCAAGTTTCCCGACAAAGGGAGCCATCCCAAGCCGTTAGGGCCAAAGGTGAGACCCAGAGCACCGGCAATAAGACTTGGCGGGATAAACAACTTCTGAACTATTTTAAGTTTAACCCTTATGAGTTTTCCAATTAGAATAAGTAGTGAAATGAACCCCATATCCGTAAAAAAGGTCCATGGAGTAAAAGAGGATACATCTATAAGCATCTTGGTGAAAAGTTTAGGAATTATTAAAGTTCAAATTTACATAAAAAAAAAGAAAAAACCTTTCCAAATTAAAAAAAATAGCGTTGGCTTTTTAAGTAAAGAGGGTAAAGAGAGCTAAAGCAAAATTTGATTACGATTTTAATTTGTTTTGGAGATTAATTTTATAGGAGCATGAAATTTGCATAAATTTGAGGCTTGTATGAGAAGGTTTATATACATATTATTAATGCTTTCATTGCCGTTGGTTCTTTTCTCTCAAGGGTTTCTGCCCAAGTATAACAAAGACAACAGGCCAGACTCCATGTACAGATTGCCTCGCAATGTAATAGCACCCGAACTAAAAAAGAAGATTCTCAGTTTTGAAGTGATAAATGGTGATACCGTCTTTTTTGACAACTTAAAGGAGATAAAGGTAATATACCGTCCGGCAAACTGGAGAAAGAGCAAGGCTTGGAGACAATACTACAGACTTGTATGGAACTTTAAGAAGGTTTATCCGTATGCACTAAAAGCAAAGGAGATAACATTGGAGGCAGACAGTGTTATACAACACTCAAACTTTACAAAAAGGGAGCGGGACAAATATATCAACCAATACGAAAAGAGGCTCTTCAAAGAGTTTGAAAAACCTTTAAGAAACCTCACATTCTCACAAGGCAAACTGCTTTTAAAGTTGTTAGACAGAGAACTTGGCAGAACATCCTTTTATGTTATAAAGGGTTACAAGGGTGGTATAACGGCAGGGTTCTGGCAGGGGGTCGCAAAACTCTTTGGGTCTGATCTAAAGAAACCTTATGACAAATACGGCGAAGACAAGAATGTAGAGGAACTTGTTGAGATGTACCATCAAGGAACCTTTGACTACCTCTACTACTCCATGTTCAACAAGTAGCTTTAGCTTTGGCATTAGCTTTGGCTCAACTTCTATACAACATTCAACATACTTATAATCTGGAGATCCCTGATTCAAGCCCTATCTGGTCCACCTTGAAAATGAAGCAGTTACAAATATCATAGCTGTTTTTCTTATAACTGCGTAAACAAACTGTTTGAGTTGAGCGTGTTGTATACATTCCTCATTGGCTTCGGACGGTTCGGCAGACGGAGAGATGGCCGAACACACAAGTTATTCGCTTAACCAAGAGATGATAGACCAGGAGGCACGTTTTGACGGCTTTTACGGCATCTGCACAGACTTGGAGGACGATGCGCGTGACATCATCAGGACCAATGGCGGCCGCTGGATAATTGAAGACTGCTTCAGAATCACCAAGACAGACTTTCAGGCAAGACCTGTCTTTCTGCAGAGAGACGACAGGATAAAGGCACACTTCCTTACCTGCTTCTTGTCTCTATTGATATACAAGTATTTAGCTAAGAAGATAAATGTGGGTATGTCTCATTTTACTCCCGACGAAATCATCTCTACGCTACAGCAGATGAATATGATGAGCGTTTAAGGTGAAGGATATGTTCCTGCCTATACGAGAAGTGACCTTACCAACAATCTCCATGGTTCTGCCGGCTTTAGAACTGATACTCAAATCGTTGCCAAATAGAAAATGAAAAGTATCGGCTTTGAGGTTGTTTAACTATCAGATTTATGCTATTAGGACGTTATCTGAAAACTATTTGAAATAAGATAGAGATAATGAATGCATTACAAGGCAGATTTTGTACCTTTGTAAAAGGTTAATAATAAAGTAACTATCTTGAATAATATAATGAGTAAAACGTTTAATATATATTGTGATGAGAGTACTCACCTGGTACATGACGGTCACCCGTATATGTTGTTAGGGTATACAAGTATTGCCTATCCTCAAATTAAAATTGCAAAAGAGGAAATTAAGGCAATAAAAGCGAAATACAATTATAAAGATGAATTAAAATGGACTAATGTTCATGATGCCACATATAAAATATATGCAGAGCTAATAGATTGGTTCTTTATGAACGATTTGGAGTTTAGAGCTGTTATAGTGGATAAATCACAAATAGATGAATCCAGAGAAGACTACACTTTCAACGATTTCTATTTTCGAATGTATTTTCAACTATTACATACTAAAGTAGATTTTGAGAATACTTACAATGTATATTTGGATATCAAAGAGACTTGTAGTTCAGAAAAACTCGAAACTCTAAATAGAATCATGAGCTATAACTCTTCTATAGGCAGACTTCAGTTCATACGTTCACATGAAAGTGTTTTTATACAGCTTTCAGATGTATTAATGGGAGCTATCAACTATAATTTGCGTATAGAAAAAGGTAATGTGCAGGGAAAAGTTATTGCTAAGCGTAAATTGATAGAAAAGATAAAAAGACACAGCAATATTTCCTTGAATACCACAACACCATTGTCGAGAAAAAAATTTAATTTGTTTTTCATCTCATTAAAATAGTGCATGAGCGGATTCAACATATTAAAAGTATACCCAAAGTTACTGGATATAGTAGGTCTTAGTGAAAGAGACCGACAGCATGATTTATTGGCAATCTTTAAAAGAGACATTGAGGACAACTCCGATTTTGCATTCCGCTCTTGGCGTATTTATCCAATAAAAGCACAAGGAGAAGCAGACATGGGACGACTGTTTAAGCATTTGACTTGTGAAGAAATTATGGTGGAGTGCGAAGATGGAACGAAATATTCAAAGCGTGTATTTGAGGTCGCACGATCTCAGAGATTGCATTGGATAAATCATCATATTCAGGAAAGAACGCCTTCAAACAAAGATGTGTTTACAGTAGAAGAGAGAGATTCAAAAAAACGTAAAGTCAAAAAGACGTACATTTACGATAAAGTTGAAAAATATGTCATAGTTTTGGAGCAACAAAGAACGAATGCATTCTACCTTCTTACCGCATATCATCTTAATAAAGATTATGGGGAAAAAGCTCTTTTAAAGAAGATGAAAAAGAGAATTGCTACACCCTTATAAAAAACGCAAGGCCCGAGATGCATCAAAGGCAATCGGGTCTCGAAACTCTTTCTAACTATAGATGAGCAATGCAAAGGTAATATCTTTTGTTTGATATTCCAAAGAAATCTGGGCGTAATTTAGAATTTTAACTTTTATGAATTCGTGATAACTGTAATTATAGCTCCAATAAATCTATAGTTCTGCGTAAACAATGCGTAAACAAACGGAAGTTTGACACTTTGTCGGGAATAAAAATAATGTAAATAATTGTGATAAAATATTTTGTATTGTCAAATTTTGT
>CAKUYQ010000012.1 GCA_934717185.1 uncultured Bacteroidales bacterium
GCATCGAGAGTGTTTGAATATTTTAACGGTATGGTAGTAGATGTTGCTCAAGCCGGAGGTTTGGAGGCTGCTTTGGAAGGTGTTGCCGTTGCAGATCTTAAAGGGCTTAGAGTTTCAGGTACTGTAGGAGAGGATGACTTTACATTCATAAGAGAAAGTCTTGTAAATCTTGAATGTTTGGATATTGCAGATACGGATCTTTCAGAACTACCAATCTCCGCATTTGATTTTAGGAGTGCACAAAATAAAACACTTAAAGAGATTGTTTTACCTAAAGGCCTTACAAAGATAGGTAATTCTGCATTTGTAATGTGTACTGCGTTGGAGAAACTGACATTACCATCAACTGTCAACGAGCTTGGACGTAAGATGCTTGAGGGTTGTAAAAAACTTACATCTATAAACATCCCTGCCGGGGTAACAGAAATTCCGGAAAGTTGTTTCTATGATGCAGGTCTTACCTCAATAGATATTCCTACTACAGTTACATCCATTGGTAGCTTGGCATTTCAGGATTGTCCATTGGAGTCTGTGGTAATTCCATCATCGGTTACATCATTGGGCGAAGGTGGCGGTATATTTGGAAACTGGGCAGGGCCAAATGGTAAACTGCAATCTATTGTAATAGAGGGTAATGTTACAAAGATACCGGATTGTTTTGCATATTTGCAACGTAATCTTGTGTCAGTTACTATTCCTAACAGTGTTACCCGTATAGGAGCAGATGCATTCTGTATATGTCCTATAGCTTCAGTTACTCTCCCCGAGTCATTGGAATTTATTGGCGCGAGAGCCTTTTCGTATGCAAAACTTACGGAAATAACAATTCCGGGAAAGGTAAAGGAGATTGGTGACGCGGCATTTAACATGTGTAAGATTGCAACCATAGATCTGCCTGCTTCAATAGAATCTGTGCATGCAACGGCATTTAGCTGGGCAGAAGCAACAACAGTTATATGTCGTGCGGAGGCAGTTCCTGCAACACCTAATACGGATGAGCTTGGTAACAGATGGTCTCCTTTTTATAAGCTGAAAAAGGGTAGTTGCAAGCTTAAAGTTCCTGCAGCATCTTTGGATGCATACAAGGCTGCTTGGGGTGAATACTTTGGCGAGGAGAATATAGAGAGCCTGTAGTTAATAAGCTAAAGCCACAACCGGGGGTGTCGGGAGTAATTTCGGTATCCTCGGTTTTTTATATAAAAACGGTTTTGTTATCTTTGTAGACTTGAATACATCATACCTATGAACCTGCTGCTGTTTTCAAATATAACCTTGCCGTTAGAGGATCCTATACTCAAATCACTGTTGGTTTTGGGCATAATCCTGTTAGCTCCGCTTCTGTTGAACAAACTTAAGATACCATACCTTTTGGGGCTTATCATTGCCGGTGCGGTAATAGGTCCAAACGGACTTAACCTTGTTTTAAGAGACAGCAGTATGGAGCTGTTCGGTACGGCAGGTATCCTGTATATAATGTTCTTGTCGGGATTAGAATTGGATATGAAGGACTTTAGAAAGAACAGCTACAGGAGTGTGGTCTTTGGCCTTTATACATTCTGTATTCCGCTGCTTTTTGGAATATTAGCAGGTTACTATCTGTTGGGATTCTCCATCTATTCATCTATTCTGTTAGCGGGGCTGTTTGCTTCGCAGACACTTATAGCATATCCTATAGTAAGCAAGTTGGGAATTGCAAGAGATAAGGCTGTAACAATAGCTGTTGGAGGAACCGTTATTACAGATACACTTGCCCTGCTGCTGCTTACTGTGGTTGTAGGGATAGCTACCGGGGTGGTGGATGATACCTTCTGGTACAGGCTCAGTGGTTCTGTTATTGCCTGTATTGCGGTTATTGTGCTGCTTTTCCCTATTGTAGCCCATTGGTTCTTCAAATGGTGCAGCGACAGTGTGTCGCAATATATATTTGTACTCGTAATGGTGTTTGTGGGGGCGTGGCTCTCTCATCTTGCAGGATTGGAGCCTATAATAGGGGCGTTTTTGGCCGGGTTGGCATTAAACAGGCTTATCCCAAAGACCTCTGCCCTTATGAACAGGGTGGTCTTTGTAGGTAATGCACTGTTGATACCGTTCTTCCTTATAGGTGTTGGAATGTTGATAGATTACAGGGCGTTTTTCAGGGATTGGGAGAGCATAAAGGTTGCAGCGGTTATGATTGTGTTAGTAACTGTTGCAAAATTCATAGCGGCATATCTTACGCAAAAGAGTTTTAGACTGTCTAAAGACCAGCGGACGCTTATCTTTGGGCTTAGCTCTGCGCATGTTGCAGCAACGCTTGCAGCTGTTATGGTGGGCTACAATGTTATAACGGGATATACGGAGACGGGAGAGCCTGTAAGGCTTCTTAATGAAAGTGTCCTTAACGGAACAATATTAATGATTCTGTTTACCTGTATAGTATCTACATTTGCAACTCAGGTGGGTGCTCATAATATTGCAATGAAGGGAGATGTCTCAGATGCAGATGAATCTGATAAAGAGCATGTGGCGGAGCATGTTCTTATTCCTGTAGAACCTAATGGCAATACAGAGGAGTTGGTGGCGTTGGGAATAGCCATTACAAAACAGAAACATCGCAGCCTGTATGCACTAAGGGCTTTGGATAACAGATTGGATGATTCGGATACGCAGAAAGATGCGCAAAAGCTGTTGGACAGGGCCGTTACGGCTGCATCCGCTGCAAATATCCATATAGACAGTCTGCTAAGGTATGATGTGAATGAGGTGAATGCCATTGTGAGCGTTGTTCTTGAGAGAAATATAACGGATTTAGTGGTAGAGCGTAATAATTTTGAGACGGCACAGTTTAGCAGAAGCCTGCACGACATAATATATGGTACCAATGTGACAACATTCATATACAGGTCTGTACAGCATTTTGCAACAATAAGGCGACATATTGTTGTTGTGCCAAAACGGGCGGAGCTTGAGGCAGGGTTCAATACATGGGTGTTGCGTGTGCGCCATTTGGCACATGACACAAAGAGCAGACTGCTCTTTTATGCAACCGAACCTACACTGCAGCAACTGCAGAAAAAGAGACGAAAGGTTGATATTGCAACATACTCTGCATATCCGGCAGAGGAGAATTTGGAGAGGCAGATTTCCAATATTCTGCAGGTGATAAAAAGTGATGATTGCTTGTGGGTGGTAATGAGCCGCAAAGATGGTGTTTCGTATCAGACCTGCATGAGCAGAATTCCTGCATTTGTAGAGCGGAGCCTGCCGCAAAGCAACTATGTTCTTCTTTTCCCGGTACAGGCTGCAGCAGAGGATGGAGACAGCAGATATATATAATGGTTGCAGCTTAAACCTATATGTTGTTGGATAATCTAATATAGACGTTAATTCTAAATAATTAATATAAAAAACGATACAAGACAGTTTATGAAAAAACTATTATTGACCTTAGCTTTATCTGTATGTGCAGGGGCTGCAGTTCCGGCCCTTGCGCAGCAGAAATCAAAACCTGCAATGGATCACAGTGTGTATGACAACTGGAAAAACCTTACACGTATCCGCTCGGTTTATAACAGCAATCTCTTCTATTATTCGGTAAACCCGCAGGAGGGGGACAATGTTTTTGTTGTCTACGATGCAAAAACAGGAAAAGAGCAGAGATTTGACAGATTCTTTCCGGCTGATTTCTCTGTAGACGGCAAATGGATGGTTGGAACAATCAGAGCCACATACAAACAGGTAAGAGATGCAAAGATCAACAAGGAAAAGAAACGCCCCAATGCAGAGGCGCCAAAAGATACCTTGGCAGTTGTAAATCTGCAGACAGGTGCCATTCAAAAATATCCAAACTACAAGAGCCTTTCTACTCCCGATATTCTAAAAGACAATTTTGCCTTTATGCTTAAACCTCAAAAGGAGGATGCAAAAAAGAAACAGGCAGATACCACAAAGGCAGCTAATGACAGTACAAAGGTAAAGGCTGTGAAGCCTGCTCCGGAGAGCAACCTTTATGTGATGAATATGGCAAAAGGTACAATAGATACCATAAAGAATGTAGACAAATACAGGTTCATGCGTAACGGTACCCTTGCTTACATTACCAAACTTCCCGAGGAGAAGAAAGACAACAAGAAGGGAAAAGACTCATCAAAGGTTGAGGCTTCAAAGGCACTTACAAAGACAGACCTCAGAGCCGATATGGATACAATGAAGTTTGGTCTGTTCCTTTATGAGCCTGCAACAAAGGTAGCTAAAGAAATTCTGATAGGAAGAAAAGGGGCAAAAATAAATCTTCCTGTAAGAAATACTGCAACAGGTTATTATGCCTTTATGGCTCAGTTGGATACTGCAAAAAAAGCCAAGAACAACTTTGCTGTCTATATGTACAACGGCAAGGGGACAGCCTTTAAGGTGGCGGACAGTACATCTGCAGGGCTTCCAAAAGGCTGGATAATAAGCGAAAACGGAAAGGTAAGCTTTAGCAGGAGCGGAAACAGACTCTTCTTTGGAACATCTCCAAAACCTGCCGAGAAAGATACCACCCTATACGATTTTGAGCGTGCAAAATTGGATATATGGTCTTGGGATGCAGACTACAACCAGCCGATGCAGCTTCTTAACAAGCAGAAGGATCTTAAGAAGACATACACTGCGTTCATTAATGTAAACGAGGCATCGGCCGGGAAACTTGGCAGACTTAATCAGATTGCAGATGAGAACTTTGAATATGTTATGCCGCTTGCAAACGGCGATTCGGACTACGCGATTGTAAACTATACAACAAAAGCAAACAAGATTCAGACACAGTGGGATGTGGTACCGCTTACAGACTACTATGTTAAGAATGTTAAGACCGGTGAGATAAAATCTGTTGCCAAAGAGAGCAGAATATACTTTATGTCTCAGTCTGCAGACGGCAAGTGGAGAGTGGGTTACAACTATGCAGACAGCTGCTGGTATGCTTTGAATGTTCCTACCGGAGACATAAAGAACATTACCAAGGATATTCCTGTGAACTTCTACGATGAGTCCAACGACAGACCTATGCCTGCAGAGCCGTACAGAGGGACAACATTCCTCTCAGATAATACGGTTATTATTCCCGACAAATACGACTATTGGAAGATAGATCTTGAGGGGAAGAGAGAGCCTGTAAACTTTACAAACGGTGTTGGTAGAGCCAACAAGCGTACTTTGAGAGTTTTGGACTTTAACAATGATACCCTTGAGTTCAGAAAGGGGGGAATAGATATAAACAGCCCTATTTATCTGAGCACATTCAATGAAAAAACAAAAATGGATGGTGTTTATGAATTGCTTGGTGCAAACAAGATTTTTGGTGCTCCTGCAAACGTAAAGAATGCAAAGGCTCCAAAATATGGTGCAAAAATTACCATGCTTACAGAGCAGCCTGCATATTTTGGCGCATTTGCAATGTGGAAAGACAAGACTCCTAAGTTTGCCTATACAAAGGGGCGCTTTGAAACAGGTGTAAATGTATGGTTTACTGCAGACAAGTTTGCTACCGAGAAACAGTTGTCAGATATTAATCCGCAGCAGAGAGAGTATAACTGGGGTACTGCCCAACTGTTCAGCTGGAAGACTGCAGACGGCATAGATGCAGAGGGTATTCTTTTTAAACCGGAGGATTTTGACCCTAACAAGAAATATCCTGTAATGATCTATTTCTATGAGAAGAACTCGGAGACCCTCTATATGCCAAGAGTGCCTGCTCCAAGCCGTTCAACAGTGAACATACCTATGTTTGTAAGTAACGGATATATTGTTTTTGTTCCCGACATGTACTACACAGACGGTCATCCGGGCAAATCTGCAATGAAATCGCTTATGCCTGCAGTTGAGAAATTGGAGAAGGAGTTCAGCTGGATAGACGGCAGCAAGATGGCTATTCAGGGACAGAGCTGGGGCGGTTATCAGGTTGCATATATAATAACTCAGACAGACAAGTTTGCGGCAGCAGGTGCGGGTGCTCCTGTTTCAAATATGACAAGTGCGTACGGTGGAATGCGCTGGGGCTCCGGAATGACACGCCAGTTCCAGTATGAGCAGACACAGAGCCGTATAGGAAAGAACCTATGGGACGGCTTTGACCTGTATGTAGAGAACTCGCCTTTGTTCTTTGTTCCTGCTGTAAAGACCCCTGTGCTTATTATGCACAATGACCAGGATGGAGCGGTTCCATGGTATCAGGGTATTGAGTTCTTTACAGGCCTGAGGCGTTTGGGCAAGGTTGCATGGTTGCTGCAGTACAACGATGAGGATCACAATCTTGTAGAGCGTAAGAATGCAAAGGATTTGAGTATAAGATTACAGCAGTTCTTTGACCACTACCTTAAGGGTGCTCCTATGCCTAAATGGATGACTCCTCACGGAAGGCCTGCTGTAGACAAAGACTTTACAATGTCTTACGAGTTGTGTGAGTAGCTTTGGCTTTGGCTGATTTTGAAAGTAGAGAGAGTAAAACTGTTGCTGATTATGTTGCAAATAATAGTTTTAGCCAACGCTAATGCTAAAGCAAATGCCAAAGCTGAATCAAATCAGTTATATAGTAATATAATTTAGATATATATAAGATGAAAATAATGAAAGCTATATTGTCGGCTGCAGTGGTGGTTTCCGCTGCAGGTTGCGGCGGAGGTGGCGGACAGCAGCCATCCCAATCGAATGAACCGATTATCGGGAAGCAAAAAATAGAAATAAAGGAGGGGAGACTTACCCCGGAGATTATGCACATGATGGGCAAGGTCTCAGACCCTCAGGTTTCTCCTAACGGGAAACATATTCTTTACGGGGTTACATATACAAGCATTGAACAGAACAAGGGCAACCGCGAGCTGTTCCTCATTAATGCAGACGGCAGTGGTAATGTGCAGCTTATGAGCACTCCAAAGAGCGAAAGCAACGCACGTTGGATAGATGACAGCAAGATTGCCTATATGCGCGGAGGGCAGATTTTTGTGGCAGACCTCTCTACAGACTACACAAAACTGATAAACGAAAAGCAGATGTCGGCATTCGTTGAGGGGGAGGAGGCCGATGCCTTTGAGTTGTCTGCCGATGCTTCCAAAATAATGTATATTAAGAATATAAAGGCCAATATTGTACCAACAGACCTTTACCCCGATCTTAAAAAGGCTACAGGAAGGACAATCACCGGTCTTATGTACCGTCATTGGGATCATTTTGTTGAGACCATACCTCATACCTTTATTGCAGACTTTAATGCCGAGGCTCAGGGCGCTATAATCAAACCGGGCAGCGTTGCCTCTCCGGGTCTGATAAATGAAAAAGATATTCTGCTTCCCGACGAAGCCGCTTTTGAACTTCCTACACTTCCGTTTGGCGGTTTGGAGCAGCTGAGCTGGAGCCCTAACGGCAAGATGATCGCCTACTCGTGCAGAAAGCTCACAGGTAGGGATTATGCTTTCTCTACAAATACCTCTATCTATCTGTATAATGTAGAGAGCGGTGAAACACAGATTATTACCCCTGGTATTCACGGTTACGACACAGACCCTTCATTCTCTCCAGACGGCAGTAAACTTGCCTATATAAGCATGGAGAGAGACGGCTATGAGGCAGACAAGAAGCGCCTTTTTGTATATGATATGCAGAGCGGTGCAAAGAGCGAACTTACTACAGATTACAAATACAACGTTGAGTCTGTTACATGGGCTCCCGATGGCAACTCTGTCTACTTCACCTCTTGCGTAAATGGTCTTACTGCAATATTCAATGTTGATGTAAACAAGAAACTTGGCGGTGCTATAGCAGACAATCTTGCTACAGGCCCTATAGATGACAGCTTTAACTATGGAGAGGGTATTAGGAGAATTACCTCCGTTTCTGTGATAAACGATTTTGATGCTCCTGCAATCCTTCCTATGGAGGACGGGTCGTACAGACTTGTTGCTACCAACAAGAGTATGTTGCGTCCTAATGAGATTGTCTCTGTTGACCCTGCCACAGGTACTGTTACAGAGCTTACTCAGGAGAACAAGGAGATTTTGGAGGTGTTGGATACTCCAACCGTTGAGGCTCGTTGGATGAAGACCGTAGACAACAAGAATATGCTTACATGGATTGTCTACCCTCCTCATTTTGACAAATCAAAGGTTTATCCGGCAGTCATGATGTGCTTGGGAGGCCCTCAAGGTACAATAAGCCAGGGCTTCTCTACCCGTTGGAACTATAGGCTTATGGCTCAGCAGGGTTATATAGTTATCCTTCCTAACAGAAGGGGTACAACAGCTTTCGGCCAGCCTTGGTGCGAGCAGATTTCCGGGGATTACTGCGGTCTTAACATGCAGGATTATCTTACAGCGGTAGATGAAATGAAGAAGGAGCCGTATGTTGGCAAGGTGGCTGCCACAGGTGCAAGTTACGGCGGTTACTCTGTTTATTATCTTGCAGGTATCCATAAGAACCGTTTCTCGGCTCTTATTGCACATGCTGGTATATTCAACCAGGAGTCTATGTATATGATGACAGAGGAGATGTGGTTCCCTAAATGGGATAACGGTGGTGCCCCTTGGGATACCAATCCTGTAGCGGTAAGGCATTACAGCAATTCTCCTCATAAACTTATAAAGAATTGGAATACCCCTATCCTTATCACTCACGGCGAGATGGATTACAGGGTTCCTGTTGATCAGGGAATGCAGGCATTTAATGCTGCTCAGATGATGGGCGTTCCTTCCCGTATGATTCTTTTCCCTGAGGAGAACCACTGGATTCTACGCCCTCAGAACTCTGTTCAGTGGAACAGGGAGTTCTTTGGCTGGTTAGACAAATATTGCAAATAATTGTTGTGTTTTGTCGGGAAGCGTCGTAAGATGAAAAAATTTAAGGCTGCAGTGTTGTTATGCTCTGCAGCCTTTTCCCTATAAAAATGCCTCTATGTTGCACCTCAGAAAATTTTCCAACGAATGATGGATTGCAAAAGCATCCGGAATGAGAGCCAATGCCAAATAAATGTTATAACTTTGCCAAACTTACGGTTTGCGAGTAGTTTTACGTAAAGGGTATCCATTATGTTAGAAGGAGTTTCGGATAAAGCATATCAGCTATCAAATGAGTTGGCATCTGCAGTGCCTGTTTTAAGGATGCGGGCAGATAACGGTCTATATGACAAGGTGTTTGAGACGGCATTTGCGGCGAATGAGTTTTTTACGCCGTACATGGTAAAGTATGCGTTTGGCGAAGTTTGCTCTATGATTGAGCACTCCCGTCTGTTGGCAGAGATGATAGATAATTATATCACTCCGCTTCCCGACAAATCTCTCATTGAAGGTGAAGTAACGGTGGAGGCAGGAGCGTTACGGGATACAGCCACCCGCAATGTGCTTATAATTATGGCCGGCAACATTCCATTGGTAGGTTTCCACGATTTTCTTTGTGCCATTTTGTGCGGATATGACGCAGTTGTCAAACTTTCGTCAAAAGATGCCGTTCTGCTACCTTGGCTATATGGTGAGTTGGAGGAATTGTGCCCGGCTGTGAGGGGAAGGGCAACTTTTATTAGAAACAAGGAGGAGTTGCAAGGAGTTAGAAAAACAGATATAGAGGCTGTTTTGGCAACCGGGAGCAGCTCCACGGTAGAGACTATAAACAGGGAATTTGCCGGCGTTCCTGTTCTGAGCCGCGGCAGCCGGTTTAGCTTTGCTCTGCTTAAAGGGGATGAAACTGAGGAACAGATAGAAGCCCTTTGCGATGATATGTTTCTCTATTACGGTCTTGGCTGCAGAAGCGTAAGCAACCTGTTTGTCCCTAAAGGCTATGACTTTACAAAGATAATAGAGCATGGGCAGAGGTATAAGGAAATACTCGCCGGAAAAAGATGGCGCAACAGCTATAAAAGGTGCAGAGCCATTGCCGTTATGGATGGCATTTACATTGCCAACGGAGGCTTTTTTACGCTTGTAGAAAAGGGACAACCATGGATGGAAATGAGCGAGATAGGGGTATGGTATTACAACAATATAGGTGACGTTGAACAATTTGAGGAGAAATTTAAGGATAATATTCAAAAAAAATATCTTACCTTTGGATTGGCTCAGAGACCTAAAGTCAACGAGTTTGCAGATAATAAAAATAGTATATTCTTTCTTTTACATAATATAGGCTATGATTTACAAATATAAAGCAAGTATACCCGGCAGTAAGATCTTTATGCGTGAATATGAGGTTAAAGGGGACATTTCATTGTTCGACCTTCATAAATTCCTGCTCCATGATCTGGGCTTTGTCCCGGATCAGATGGTTGCGTTCAAAGGGATTAATGGCAAGGGAAAGGTTACAAGCATTTACGGCCTTTTTGATATGGGCGACGGAACAATGGACTCTGTCTCTGTTGAGGATACTTACAAGAAAGGTGAATCAAAGTTGGTTTATGTATATGACCTCCATAACGACAGGGTTATAGAGTTGGATTTTGTTGAGACGTTGGAGGAGGAGAGAAGAGCCTCCTACCCAAGACTTGTGGCGGAAAAAGGGCGTAACCCGGATCAGTTTGCAAAAAAATATGATGATTTGGACCAGTTTGCAGAGCCTGTAGATGATGGCGGAGACGAACCGGATTTGATTGATGATGAGGAGCTGGGAGAGGATGATGAGCTCTTGTAAGGAACTGATTATAATTCTTGGCCCTACCGGAGTTGGAAAAACGGATTATGCCATAGATATGGCATTAAAGTTAGGTTCTCCCGTAATTTCATGTGATTCCCGACAAATATTCAAGGAGATGAAGATAGGTACCGCCCCGCCAAGCGATGAGCAGTTGGCGCGGGTGCGGCATTATTTCATCTTTTCCAATTCTGTTACAGAGTATTATACAGCCGGGCGTTATGAACTTGAGGCAATGGCTCTTGTAGAGGAGCTGTTCAAGAGCCATGACAAGCTTGTTATGGCAGGCGGTTCCGGGCTGTATATAGATGCCTTTTGCAACGGATTGGATGATTTTCCTCCGGCAAACCAGACTTTGCGGGCGGAGCTTACCGCGCGTGTAGACAATGAAGGGCTTGAATCGCTTGTGAAACAGCTTGCTGTTATAGATCCCGAGTCGTATTCTGCCATAGAGCTATCTAATAAACAGCGTGTTATACGGGCTGTTGAGGTTACTTTACAGACAGGGCGTAAATTCTCTGACTGGAAGAGCGCCCCAAAGAAAGTTCGTCCGTTCAAGATTACCAAGATTGGGCTTGCAAGAGAGCGGACAGAGCTGTATGAGAGAATAAACCGCAGAGTGGATCTAATGATAGAGAACGGTTTGGTTGGGGAGGTTGCAGGGTTGGCTGCTTTTAGAGATATGCCTGCTCTTAATACTGTGGGATATAAAGAGATATTCGATTATTTAGATGGCAGGCAGAGCTTAGAGACTGCCATAGAGCTTATAAAACGAAACAGCCGCCGTTATGCTAAACGGCAGCTGACGTATTGGGGCAGGGATATTTCCATTATCTGGCAAAAAGCTGAATAGATCAATTGCCCAATTCAGACAGGAACTTTATTCTAATCAGTCTTACCTCCTCCTCTGAGTAATCCTTTCCAAGAGCTTTCATTGCATCTGTAACGGAATCGGATGTAGCCTCCTCCTTAAAGTAGTCATAGATGTCATCTATCTTGTCCTCATCTACAACCTGCTTTATGTAATAGTCTATGTTTATCCTGGTTCCGGCATGTACTATCGCTTCCAATTCATCTAACAGCTGATCCATATCCAAATCCCTTGCTTTTGCAATATCTTCGAACGGAAGCTTTCTGTCTATGCTCTGTATTATATGTATCTTGTTGAGAGACTTGTTGGCAACAGTCTTTACCACAAAATCTGTAGGTCTGTCTATATTGTTCTCTTCTACATATTTTGCTATGAGCTGTATAAACTCCTTTCCAAACTTCTTGGCTTTGCCCTCTCCAACACCCTGGCAATTTTTAAGCTCCTCTAAGGTAATTGGGTACATTATAGACATATCCTCCAATGAAGGATCTCCAAAGATAACGAATGCAGGCAACTTTAACTTCTTTGAGAGTGAGGTCCTTACATCTTTAAGCATGGCAAGTAGGGTCTGGTCTCCGCCTCCGCCGCTTCCCGCATGTGTCTTGGCCGAGCCTACAACAATAGAATCGTCATCATCTGTGTCTATAAACTCCCTGTCCTCTGTGAGGAGTACAGATACAGGGTTCTCGTAAAACTCTTCTCCCTGCGGCGTTACAGTTATAAGCCCATATTTCTCTATCTCCTTCTTTAGGTACCCGAGCACAATGCCCTGTCTTATTATGGCAAGCCAGAAACGCTGATCCTTGTTTGGATTTATTCCAAAGAATTCAGACTTGTTGTGGTTGTAAGACTTTATTATAGAGTTTGAAACACCTCCAAGTATGTTGGCAAGATGGTCTGCCTTAAAGTTCTCCTTCATGCTTTGGATGAGCTCTATTACCGTAAGCAGGAACTCTTTGCCTTCGAACTGCTTTTTAGGATACAGACAGTTGTCGCAGTTTCCGCAATTATCCTCTGTGTACCTCTCTCCAAAATAGTTTAGCAGGGATTTCCTGCGGCACTGGCTCGATTCTGCGTATGCCATTGTGTCGCTTAGAAGCTGCTTTCCTATCTCCTGTTCGGCAATAGGTTTGCTAAGCATGAACTTTTCTAATTTCTGTATATCCTTGTAGCTGTAGAATGCGATACATTTTCCCTCTCCTCCATCCCTGCCGGCTCTTCCTGTCTCCTGATAATACCCCTCCAAGCTCTTTGGCATATTGTAGTGGATTACAAAACGCACATCGGGCTTGTCTATACCCATTCCAAAAGCGATTGTGGCTACAATGACATCCACATCCTCCATAAGGAATCTGTCCTGATTTGCAGAGCGGGTGGCCGCATCCAAACCTGCATGGTACGGCAACGCCTTTATGCCGTTAACATTAAGTAGCTCTGCAAGCTCCTCCACCTTTTTTCTACTGAGACAATATATGATGCCGCTTTTGCCGCTGTTGTTCTTTATGAATTTTATAATCTCCTTTTCTGCGTTTACCTTTGGCCTTACCTCATAGTACAGGTTCTTGCGGTTGAAAGAGGATTTGAACACTAATGCATCTGTCATTCCAAGGTTTTTCTGAATGTCAGACTGAACCTTTGGCGTGGCGGTTGCCGTAAGTGCAATTATAGGAGCCTTGCCTATCTCATTCACCAATGGTTGGATTCTCCTGTATTCAGGCCTGAAATCGTGTCCCCATTCAGATATACAGTGAGCTTCATCCACCGCATAGAAAGAGATTTTGCACTGCTTTAACAGCTGGATATTCTCCTCCTTTGTAAGAGACTCGGGCGCAACGTACAGCAGCTTTGTGGTTCCTCTAAGTAGGTCGTCCTTAACCTCTTGTGTCTGAGATTTATTAAGCGATGAATTAAGGAAATGTGCAATTCCGTTGTTCTGGTTTATGAACCCTCTTATGGCGTCAACCTGATTCTTCATTAGAGCGATAAGCGGCGATATGACTATAGCCGTGCCTGGCATAAGCAGTGCGGGCAGTTGGTAGCAAAGTGATTTTCCACCCCCTGTAGGCATAAGGACAAACGCGTCGTTCCCTGCCATTAAATGCTTTATAATAGCCTCCTGGTCTCCTTTGAAAGAGCTGAACCCAAAAAAGTCCTTGAGCTTTGAATGTAAAATTTCAGATGATACCTCCATAACAATTATTATATATAAGGTATTGATTAAATTGTCTGTCCAATCAACGCCTTCTTGGCTCTAAGTTACCTAATAATTTAATTATGGCAAAATTTTTATGGCTGTTTTGGATAAAATATTTAATTTAGCTCTGAAAAACTGCGCGAAAGCTAAATAAAAGTTAATAGTTGAAAGTGTAGAGTGTATAGACAAAAGCGTTGGCGTTAGCGTTAGCATTGGCTGTTTTTTAGGGTAGAGAGAGTAGAGAGAGTAAAGAGAGGAAAGAGGGTAAAGAGAGTAAAAAAAGTAAAAAAGCTAAAGCCAAGGCCAAAGCTAATGCTAAAGCTATATACTTTTAACAATAAACAATAAACTAATATAGCGTTGGCGTTAGCATTGGCTGTTTTTTAGGGTAGAGAGAGTAAAGAGAGGAAAGAGAGTAAAAAAGCTAAAGCTAAAGCCAAAGCTAAAAACTATAATTTATGGCAATACTAAAAGAAGAACTAAAATCCTTAGCATTGGGCGTCATCAAAAAGGAGGCAGATGCTGTAATGAATCTGCAACCTTTTGTAGATGAAAATTTTATAAATATTCTTAATCTTATCTTTAACTCCAAAGGGCGCCTTATTATAACAGGTATAGGAAAGAGTGCCATTATAGGTAGCAAGATTGTTGCAACAATGAACTCTACCGGTACCCCCTCTATTTTTATGCATGCGGCAGATGCGATACATGGAGATTTGGGCATAATCCAACCGGATGACATAGTAATGTGCATATCAAAAAGCGGCAATACTCCTGAGATAAAAGTATTGGTTCCGCTTATAGCAAGAATGGGCAACAGACTCATTGCAATGGTATCCAATGTAAACTCATACCTTGCACAGCATTCAGATTATATTCTCCCCACAACAGTTACAGAGGAGGCCTGCCCCAACAACCTTGCTCCAACATCGAGCACTACCACGCAATTGGTTATGGGAGATGCCGTCGCTGTATGCCTTTTAAAGATGAGAGGGTTCTCTCAGGAGGATTTTGCAAAGTTCCATCCCGGCGGCTCTTTGGGTAAACGTCTTTACCTGCGTGTAGAGGATGTCTTTGACAGATCTGTAAAGCCGTTTGTTCATCCAAACGAGAGTATTCAGAATACTATTATAAATATATCCCAGAACAGGCTCGGTGCGACTGTCGTGTTAGATGATGCGGAGCATCTTATGGGTATCATTACAGATGGCGATGTAAGGAGAATGATAGAGAAGGGTAAACCGCTCGATACTTTGAAGGCCGAGGATATAATGTCAAAGAATCCAAAAACCATTCAGGTAAACGAGTTGGCGGTGAACGCCTTTAGGCTTATGGAGACTAACAAGATAACCTCCGTTGTTGTAATGGATGGTAACGATTATCTTGGATTGGTTCATATTCATGAACTTATAAGAGAGGGGATTGTTTAACTGTAAAGATTTAGCAATGGCAGAGTTTAATCCAAACGATATAGGTATTCCAAATGGCAATTTCTTTGGTTTGCCCTATTCTCCCAATGAGTCGCAGATAGTCCTTATGAGGGCGCCTTGGGATGTTACCACATCTTATATGGCCGGTACGTCGGACGGCCCGGAGGCTATACTGAACGCCTCTGTTCAGGTGGATCTTTTTGATGAGAATATTCCTAATGCGTGGGAGGCTAAAATAGGCACCCTGCCGGAGGATGAGAGCCTGTACAGCTACGGCAAAACCTGCAGAAGTATTGCGGAGAGGGCCATAGCGGATCTTGCGGAGGGATTGTCGGGAAGCAGAATAAAAGAACTTACAGATAAGATAAACGAGGCATCGGTTTTTTTTAACAGCAAGGTCTACAGCAGGTGCAAGGAGCAGTTGGATGAGGGGCGGTTTGTTGGAATTGTTGGAGGTGAGCACAGTGTGCCGCTTGGGCTTGTTGTTGCGTTGGGCAAAAGACATGAGGCGTTTGGGGTGCTCCATATAGACGCACATGCGGATTTGAGAAAAGCGTATGAGGGGTTTACATATTCTCATGCTTCAATTATGTACAATATTCTTAACGAGGTACCGCAGGTGAAGAGGCTTGTTCAGGTGGCTGTGCGCGATTTTTGCTCGGACGAATATGAGATAATGCAGAATGATGACAGGGTGCTCTCTTTTACAGACAGTGCAATAAGCAGACGCCTTTATGATGGCGACAATTGGAGTAAAATCTGTGATGATATTATAGATGCGCTTCCCGACAAAGTCTATATAAGTTTTGATATAGATGGGCTTGAATCGTCGCTCTGCGCAAATACGGGTACCCCTGTCCCAGGCGGATTGAGTTACAGACAGGCTATGTATCTTTTGGAAAGGATTGTGGAGAGGGGCAAGAGCATAATTGGTTTTGATCTTTGCGAGGTGGCCGGCGTTCCGGATACCGAAGCTATAGATGCAAATGTTGGAGCGAGAGTGCTTTACAAATTATGCCTTGTTTCGTGGAAATCAATAAATAAAATTTAGACAATATCATAATTATTAGCCATTTTATTTTTAAATTTGTGACTGGAAACACAATTCTTTAACAAAACAACTTTTAACACTTAATTTTAACTATAAAATGGCCAATAATTTTTCCAAGAGCGTGTTGACCCGGAGCATGGAAATGCGCAATTTTTTTAATGCATTCCTGCATAACGAGTCAATAGGCGGTATCCTTTTGCTTATATGCACAATAATAGCCCTTGTGGGGGCTAATGTAAGCGGCTTTGAGTGGTTGCCGGCTTTATGGCATACAGAGGCTTCTATAAGCATAGGAACCTTTTCTATTGATATGACATTGGAGGAGTGGATAAACGATGCCCTTATGGCTGTCTTCTTCTTTGTTGTAGGGCTTGAGATAAAACGGGAAATGCTTGTGGGGGAACTCTCCTCTTTCAAGCATGCGGCGCTTCCTATATTAGCTGCAATAGGGGGTATGATTGTGCCTGCAATCATATATATCTGTTTTAATTATTCTCATCCCGACACATTTAACGGGTGGGGTATTCCAATGGCTACAGATATCGCTTTTGCGATTGGGGTGCTCTCATTATTGGGGAAAAGGGCCCCAATGAGCCTTAAGATCTTCCTTACAGCATTGGCTATTGTGGATGATCTTGGCGCTATTATAGTGTTGGCGATATTTTATCCTACTCACGGTCTTGATTTCTATATGCTTTTGTATGCCGCCGGTGTCGTTGTCTTCTTGCTGGTGCTTGGCAGAATGGGGGTTCGCAACGTGCTTGCTTATGTTCTTCCCGGGCTATTGTTATGGTGGTTGGTATGGAAATCCGGTATTCATGCCACTATTGCAGGTGTAATCCTTGCAATGACGATACCTTCAAAGACAACGATAAATGAGGTGAGGTTTTCGGTAGGCCTTAAATATCTGTTAGACAAGTTTAGGGAGGCAAGTAATTCCGAGGTTGAAGTGTTGGCAAACCCTCGCCAGCAACATATAATACATCAGATACATAGGAATGTCCAAAAGATAAATCCACTTATGCACAGGTTTGAATTTGCCCTGCACCCATGGGTTACATTCTTTATTATGCCTGTCTTTGCTTTGGCCAATGCCGGTGTGGTGATTGATACAAGTGTATTCTCTATGCCGCTTCCTGCAGTTGTGCCCGGTATCTTCTTTGGTCTGCTCTTGGGTAAGCCTATAGGGATATTCCTGTTCAGTTTCCTTGCCGTAAAGACAAGAATAGCTGTCCTTCCGGATGGAATCAAATGGAGGCAGGTTTTTGCTTTAGGTATAATTGGCGGTATAGGTTTTACCATGTCTGTCTTTATAGACAATCTTGCATTCCCGGGGCATCAGGAGATTATCAATATTGGTAAAATTGCTATATTAGCGACCTCTTTTGTGGCTGCGTTGGTGGGAATGTTTGCCGTTGCCATCACTTCGCATAGTAAGCATGTTGAAAATTAGACGATTGCGACAGAAAAAGCCTATACTTTTTGATTTTGCTTATTTGAAAAACAGGTGTGACAAAAGGGGAGAGCAGTTGTATTATATAGTGATACGTGGGTTGTAACAAAATATAAACATAATAAAAATTTATAAAGATGAAGGTTTTAAGAAATTTGACAATTGCAGCTGCCGGTGCGTTGGTATTTGCATCTTGCTGCAACAACAGTGGTATGAAGTGTCCTTATCCTGAGATTTCTACATCTCAATATGATTCTGCAAGTTATGCCATGGGTATATCTCTTGGCTCAATGATGAAAGGTTCAAATGTTACCGCAATTAATTTTGCAGAGTTCAATAAAGGTATAAAGGATGTTTTTGAGGGAAGGGATACTGCAATATCAGAGCAGCGTATTATGATGGCAATTAAAGGCTATATGGAGAAGGTTGGTGAATTGCAGACAGAGAAAGCAAAGAAAGAGGAGACTGCATTCTTTGAGAAGAACAAATCTGTTTCCGGCGTTGTTGAAACAGAGAGCGGTTTGCAGTACAAAGTGGTAACAGAGGGTACCGGTATTGCTCCTGCTGTTTCAGATACAGTTGAGGTTAAATATGTTGGGAAGCTTCTTAACGATAAGGAGTTTGACAATAGTAGAGGGGAGACTGTAAAATTCCCGTTGACCCGAGTTATAACGGGTTGGAGCGAAGGCCTTCAGCTTATGAAAGAGGGCGGTAAATATGAGTTGTGGATCCCTGCAGAGTTGGGTTACGGTGATAGACAGATGGGACCTAATTTGCCTGCAAACTCTACTCTTCATTTTGAGGTTGAACTTGTAAAGGTTTATCCTGCTGCCGAGAGTACTAAATAGACAGACAATAGAAGATAATTTTTAATAAAGGTGCAGGCCGGGCAGAAAAAACTGCCGCGGTCTGCCTGTTTTTTATATTATTTCATATCTTTGTAGCTTAAACTTAATATTTATTGTTAAGTTATTATTAAGAGAAGCTGTTTGAAAAGGGACATTTCTACTGCGAAATTCCACTTTTTATGCAACTTCTTGGAAGAAAGAGAGGACGGCAGTGAACGGCTATCAGACTCTCACAAATTTTTAATTATTTTTTTTAATTAAAAATTTTGATAGTATGAAACGTGACAGGAAAGTAGTAGTTTATGGCTCTATGGCAGTTGTACTACTTGTTTGTATATGCGGATATCTGTTTTTTAGGTTGCTTAAAGACGACAATAAAAACAATTCCGGTGCAGAAGTTGCTGTGCCGGAGTCCGTTATGCAGAATAGGGAGATGCTTAAAGCAATCCCTACAGATGCGGTTTTTGTTGCAACAGTAGATAAAACGGAGAGCATAACAGACAATCTTGGAGACTCTGTAAAGATTATTGATTTTATATGGAATACCCCTCTTCTTAAAGGACGGCCGGCAATAGTATCTCTGCATTACTCCTCTAAAAATGAGGTGTCTCTGCTTTTTGTATCAAATCTTTCCAATGTGGATGATGGTGTAAACAAAATGTTGGCGGTTATAAAAAGCTGCGGCGGAAGCAGATTCAAAGATTATAATGGGATTACCATATATGAGTCGGGAAGTCCGTCCAAGAGCTATTCTGCCATCTATAAGACCCTCTTTATAAACAGTAGTTCTTTTTACGTTGTAGAGGCGGCTATAAGGCACCTTAACAAGAATCTCTCTATTTTGGATAATGCAGATTTCAGCAATCTCCTGCAGAGATATGACAAAAGCGGCTATCTCTATTTCAACCATCAGCAGATGGGCAAACTCTTCTCCGGATGTGTGGAGTACGGCTGGCTTAAATACTCGGACTTCTTTATGAGGCTGAGCAGATGGTCTGTTCTTGATTTTAGCCGTAACTCTATAGGAATGAAGGTAAATGCCAATATGCTTTGCGGAACGGACGAGAGCAACTATGCAACGGTGTATATGGGGCAAAAAAGCGGAGATTCCAAGATAGCGGAGATACTTCCTGCACAGACACTCTTTTTCTGTACAGTTCTTCTTCCTAACAAAAAAGATTTTGAGAAGCGTTTTGGAAAATTCCTTGAGGTGAAGAAAAAGAACAGGTCATACGCAGAAAGGTTAGAAAAAGTGTCTAAAGGTAATATTTCTCCAAATAAATTTAAGGATTCTCTTAGAATAGAGGAGGTAGCGGCCGCCTGGTGCAAATTTGGTGATTCGTATCAATGGGTAAACCTTGTAAGAACAGAGAAAGATAGTTGGTTTAAGAGCGTTACAGGCAGACTGTTTAAAGGAGAGCAGATACACGTTGCAGAGGAATACCCTTATAAAGGTTATTTGGAGGCTATTTACGGAGAGCTTTTTTCGCATACGGAGGAGGAGTGCTTTACAAAAGTTGGCAACTGGTTCGTAATAGGGCCTAAGAGAATAGTGGAATCTTATGCCTCCGGTGATGCAAATTACTACTCTTTTGATAATTATATAAGCCAAACACCTGCAAAGGGATTTGCCGGTAGCAAAGCTGTATCAAAGATTTTTGTAAATATGTCTGAGGAGAAGGATTCTGTTTTAATGTTGCTACAGCCGCAGATGAGAGGTAAGATAGCATCTCAGATAGACAGCAATGATTTTTGTGCAATAACAATGGATATATCTCCCAACAAGCAGCTCTCGCTGTCTGCAAATATAGATCTCTATATCACAAGGTTGGAGAGGAAACCTGTACCGCGCGAAAGGGAGCTTCCTGCAGGAGCTGTCATAACAGACAGTACTATAACCGTACCATCCGGGCCTTTCAAACTTGTTGATTTTGTAAATGGCGGCGAGTGTTTTTTGGAGCAGCAGCCCAATTATAAACTGAGTTATATAAACGGCCTTAAGAAGAGGGCTTGGACTATTGGGTTTGATTCACCTCTTGCAGGTATGGTGGAGCAGGCGGATATTTTCAAGAACGGAAAGCTTCAGATGTTCTTTATATCGGGAGACAAACTTTATGGATTGGACAGATTGGGGCGTTTTGTAAACGGGTATCCAAAGAGATTGGACAAAAATGTGGTTTTGGGTCCGCAACTCTTTGATTTGGAGGGTAACCGTGAATATTCATTTATGGCAATAGCAGATGACAATACCATTATTCACAGATATTTAAAGAGCGGCAAGCCGGTTCTTAACTGGAAAGATATACATAGTGAGCATTTTGTAAAGGCCCTGCCTGTGAATATGTTGATTAACGGAAAATTATACTGGATTGTGAGGAATGCATATACTGTTGAGTTTTATACCGGGGCCGGGGTGCTTGTGGAGCAGAAGGACAAGAGGCGGAGAATTGCTCCCGATTCGCAGATTGAACTTATAGGTGGTGCTGAGGTTAAGGTAACGGGGACAAATGACAAGGAGTTTGCCTTTAATGTTGAAACCGGCAAGACCAGGAGATTGTAGTTTATATTGTAACGATTTTTATTAATGGAATTTATAGTAACTTTTCTACTGATTATATTTCTTGCGGCGTGGGTTGCCGGAAAGATATTCCCTTTTTTACTTAAAAGATTTTTAAAAAGGAAGTTTGGAATTGATACTGCTGCGTTTAACGGTGAGAACGGTGGCAAGGAGACCAAGAGCTATTCCAATTACAAGGATGCAGATTCTGCCCGCGGACGTGAGAAGACAGAGGAGGAGAGACGTGTGGGACAGGTTACGGAGATTGTGGTAACGGAGGAGCGTGAGAAGATTATAGACAGCGATTTAGGGGAGTATGTTGAGTATGAGGAGATAAGTTATAACGAAAAGAAATAGCCTTACATTAAGAATTAAGAATAGAGTTGTAGATGAAAGATTTTAAAAGATTGTTGGCGTATGCCAAACCATATAGCAGATTTTGGCCGGGTTATCTTATTCTGTCAATATTGTCTGTAATATTCGGTGTTGCCAACTACGCACTTATAAAGCCGCTTTTGGATATTCTGTTTAATCCGGAGCAGCTTACGCAACAGCTTGTAAAGCCTGAATTTAATCTGCTGAGTATAGATTATTACAGCGATATTTTCTATTATTATCTTACCGAGATAATGAGAAACGGCCTGCTCAAGGGTCTGTTTTTTGTCTGCATGATACTGTTGGCAGCTTCGTTCGTCTCTAATCTTGCAAGGTATCTGTCTCAGAGGATTCTTGTAAATATGCGTACCTATATAATGCAGAATATAAGGAGGGCGCTTTATGAGAAGATTATCTCTCTTAATGTGGGGTACTTCAATACAAGAAAGAAGGGAGATATACTTTCATCTATATCGAATGATGTTACCGAGGTACAGAATGGTGTTGCAAATAGTTTTCATGTCCTGTTCAGAGAGCCGCTTCTTATTATAGGCTTTTTGGCGGGACTTTTCTATATGTCTCCAAAACTTACAATAGTAACGTTGCTCACACTTCCGTTCTCGGCGTTGGTTATTGGCAGGATAAGCAGAAAATTGAAAAAGGGGGCTGTTGTCACTCAAGATCTTATGGGCAAGATTGTAAGCCATTTTGAGGAGGGTATATCGGGAATAAGAATAATAAAGGGCTTTAATGCGCAAAAGTATGTTGAGGACAGGTTTGAAAAGACTAACGAGGAGCATAAGAGGAGCAGCAGAAGCATGTTCTACAAACAGGAATTGGCCTCTCCGCTGTCTGAGTTTTTGGGCATAGGAGTTGCAACGGCGGTGCTGTTTTATGGCGGCTGGCTTCAGCTGCGGGGGCAACTTGGAATGGATATGTCTACATTTGTTGTGTATATTGGCTTTTACTGGAGGGTGCTTGAACCTGCAAAGGCTATGGCCAATGCATACGCCAGCATTCAACGCGGAATGGTGTCGGGGCGCAGGCTGTTTGATATATTGGATGTTGAGAACCCTATTAAGGAGAAAGACAACGCTGTGGCTCTAAAGAGTTTTGAGAGGGATATTAAATTTGAGAATGTTAATTTCTCTTACGGGAATGAGCCTGTGTTGAAGAATATAAATCTTACCATTCCAAAGGGCAAGATGATTGCAATTGTGGGTCCCTCGGGAGGCGGAAAGTCTACTATGGCAGATCTGTTGCCGCGGTTCTACGATATTGTAGATGGTGATATAGCCATTGACGGGCGTAATATAAAGGATTATACTCTTGGTTCTCTTATTGCCCAAATGGGCATAGTTACTCAGGAGGCTATCCTTTTTAATGATTCTGTTTACAATAACATTGCTTTCGGTATGGAAAATGTAAGGAGGGAGGATGTTATTGAGGCGGCGAAGATAGCCAATGCTCATGAGTTCATTGTAGGGATGGAGAGAGGCTATGATACAAATATCGGAGACAGAGGGGGTAAATTGTCGGGAGGCCAGAGACAAAGACTTGCAATAGCGAGAGCGGTACTTAAGAATCCTCCTATACTTATCTTGGATGAGGCTACATCTGCATTGGATACCGAGAGCGAAAGGCTTGTTCAAGATGCACTTACCAATCTTATGAAGAACAGAACCTCTATTGTTATAGCGCACAGGCTGTCTACAATCCAATTTGCAGATGAGATTGTTGTGCTCCAGCATGGAGAGATTATAGAAAGAGGTACACATAACCAACTTATAGACAAGGGAGGGTTGTATTCTCACCTTTGCCAGTTACAGAATTTTAGTTGAATTAAAAGTATTGAATATGATAGAACAAACACTTAGTCAGTTGATAGAGAGCAGTATAAAGGAGCATTGGGATCTCCCTGCGCTTTCAGATTATAAAGGTGTAACATTGCATTACAGGGATTTGGCGAGAAGGATAGAGAAGTTGCATATTATCTTTGAGGAGTGCGGACTCAGAAGGGGAGACAAGGTTGCGATATGTTCCAGAAACCAGGCAAACTGGGGTGTGGTATTCCTTGCATGTATAACCTACGGCGCTGTTCCTGTTCCAATATTGCATGAGTTCAAGGCCGGAAATATCCACCATATAGTTAATCATTCAGACAGTAGGATTCTTTTCTGCGGAGATGTGATATGGGAGAGCCTTTCGCAATCTGAGATGCCTAATCTTGAGGCGATTATACAGATAAATGATTTCTCTATGCTCTATGTGAGCAGAGATGAGATAATGTATGCACGCGAGCATCTTAACTATAAGTTTGGGGAGAAGTACCCGGCTCGTTTCTCAAAATCTGATGTCTCTTATTGTCACGATGCTCTTCCCGACAATCTTGCAATGATAAGTTATACATCGGGAACATCGGGCTTTTCAAAGGGGGTTATGATCCCTCACAGGGCATTGCTTTCAAATATAGAGTTTGCAAAGGGTGTTCACCCTCAAATCGGCTCCTCTTCTAATGTAGTATCCATGCTCCCGTCTGCGCATATGTACGGGTTCATGTTCGAGTTCCTCTTTGAGATTACAGTTGGCGCTCATGTGCAGTTCCTTACCAGAATCCCGAGCCCAAGAATTATTCTTGAGGCTTTTGATACCATAAAGCCCGATCTGATTATCGCGGTACCGTTGATTATTGAGAAGATATATAAGCAGAAGTTGCAGCCTATACTCAACAAGATGAGTGTAAAGGTGTTGCTAAAGGTGCCTGTTATAGATCAGAAGATACAGCAGCGCATAAAGGATGAGCTTGTAAAATCTTTTGGAGGCAACTTTAAGGAGATTATCATTGGAGGCGCTCCGTTCAACAAGGAGGCAGATGCTTTCTTCCATAAGATAGGTTTCCCTTATACTATAGGTTACGGCATGACTGAATGTGCTCCTATAATATCGTATGCTCCGTGGAAAGAGCTCAAGTTGTATTCTTGCGGACGTGTTGCCCCTAATATGGAGATAAGGATAGATTCAACGGATCCGGTAAATGTTCCGGGAGAGATTCAGGTCAAAGGGGCTAATGTGATGCTTGGATATTATAAGAATCCCGAGGCGACGGCAGCATCCTTTACAGAGGATGGCTGGATGAAGACAGGCGATATGGGTGTATTGGACAGAGATGGTTTTCTGTTCATCAAAGGCCGTTGCAAGAGTATGATTCTTGGCCCGTCCGGGCAGAATATATATCCGGAGGAGATAGAGAGTGTTATTAATAATATGCCATATGTTTCTGAATCTCTTGTTATTGAGGATAACGGCAAACTTGTGGCTCTTGTATATCCGGATATGGATGCGGCTGCGGCAGATGGTATTACCGGAGGTGTTGGCATACAAAAGAAGATGGATGAGATTATAGGACAGGTTAATGTAGATATGCCTAACTATTCAAAGATTGCCGAGGTAAGAATCTATCCGGAGGAGTTTGAGAAGACCCCTAAGCGGAGTATAAAGAGGTACCTGTACCAGAAATAGACTAGTATTTTTTAAGATTACTTAAAACGGTTTCTTAGTATTGGCTAATTTTAAAAGGTTATGATGAGCAGTGATAAACAGTCTCAATTTGATAAGAGTTATCTTAAGATGGCCTCTATATGGGCAGATAACTCCTATTGTAACAGGCGTAAGGTTGGCGCTTTGATAGTAAAGGATAGGATGATCATCTCTGATGGTTACAACGGTACCCCTTGCGGGTTTGACAATGTTTGTGAGGATGAGCACGGTTTCACGTATCCCTATGTTCTTCATGCCGAGGCTAATGCCATAACGAAAGTAGCCAAATCCAACAACAGCTCCAATGGCGCAACTTTGTATGTTACCGCGGCTCCGTGCCTTGAATGTGCAAAATTGATTATCCAAGCCGGAATTGTAAGGTTGGTTTACAGGGATGATTATAGAATTATGGATGGAATAGAACTCCTGCAGAGGGCCGGAATAGAGGTTGTAAGGATACCTGCGGAGGAGTTGGATAAATAAGATATATAGTTAGTTATGGGTAATTTATCGGCCGTTAAATGGCAAAAATATCTGCTTATAGTATTGGTGATATTTATAGGGTTGAGAATATGTAATATTTTTTTGCCGGGAAGCAAGAAAATAGATGTGGGGAATCACAAATGGGACAAGTTACTGGTGATTTTGGATGAGATAGAGAAGAATTATGTAGATTCAATTAATTACAAGGATCTTGTTGAGAAGTCTCTTCCGTATATAATGGAGAACCTCGACCCTCATTCGACATATCTCCCTCCGGCAGATTTAGAGAAGGCAGAGGGGGAACTTGTGGGTAATTTCAGCGGTATAGGGGTACAGTTCAATGTCCCTAATGATACAGCTGTAATAATTAATGTTATTCCCGGAGGACCATCCGAGAGGGTGGGTATCTTGTCGGGAGACAGAATAGTAAAGGTAAACGGTGAGAATGTGGCAGGTGTAAATTTCCCGCAGGATTCTCTTATCAAGAGGCTTAGGGGGCAGAGGGGAACAACTGTACAGATGGATATAAAGAGAGGAGAGGAGATTGTTCCGTTCACGGTAAAGAGAGATGTTATTCCTGTGAACAGTGTAGATGCCGCATTTATGGTTAATGACACGCTTGCGTATGTAAAGTTGTCCAAGTTTACGAGGACAAGTTACAAGGAGTTTGTTGAAAGGGTGATTCCTTTGAGGGCAAAGGGGATGAGTTCGCTTGTTTTTGATTTGAGGGAGAATACCGGAGGCTATTTTGACCAGGCTCTTCTGCTTGCAAATGAGTTCCTTAATAAAGGGGATCTTATTGTCTATATGGAGGGCAAGCACAGGCCAAGGCAGGATTTTCACGCAGACGGAACAGGCAAGCTAAAGGATATAACGCTGTATATACTTATAGATGAAGGTTCTGCTTCTTCTTCTGAGATTTTTGCCGGTGCAATGCAGGATAACGACAGGGCCACCATACTTGGAAGAAGGTCATACGGAAAGGGGCTTGTGCAGGAACCGGTCTATTTTAATGACGGTTCCGGTATCAGGCTTACCGTTGCCCGCTTCTATTCTCCTACCGGACGTTGTATTCAAAAACCGTACGGAGCGGATTATCAATATGATATAATTGAGCGCTACAGGCATGGGGAGATGATGGTTGCAGATAGTATAAAGATAAATGATTCTCTCAGATATGAGACTCCAAAGGGTAAAGTGGTGTATGGCGGCGGCGGTATTGTTCCGGATATCTTTGTTCCTATAGATACTGCAGGTGTAACCAAATTTATGATAGACGGAAACAGAAAGAGCCTTATTGTAAAATACAGCATAAAACTTGCTGATATTTACAGGGCGCAGCTAAGAGAGATTAAAACAGTTGAACAGCTTGATGCATTGTTGAATAAGATGAATTTAGAAAAAGGTTATCTTGAGTATGCCGCTGCAAACGGGGTTGTTCCTGCTCCGGGAGAATGGGAGAAGTCTGAGTTTGTTGTAATTACTCAGCTCAAAGGACTTATGGGAAGGAATACTCAGTTAGACGATGATGCCTTTTATCCGTACATTCTAAAGATAGATAACGCAATGTATCCCATAACGGGAAAACCTATTCAAAGAAATTAACTTACAAATAATTTATAAAATGAAGAAAATTGGTATTGCATCTGACCATGCCGGTTATCAGATGAAAGAGTATATAAAGGAGTTCCTTACCAAACAGGGGTATGAGGTAAAGGATTTTGGTACGCATTCAACAGAGAGTATGGACTACCCCGATGTTGCTCACCCATTGGCTTTGGCTATTGAAAGTGGAGAGATTCCAATGGGAATAGCTCTGTGCGGCAGCGGTAACGGTATAAGCATGACTCTTAACAAGCATAAAGGGGTAAGGGCTGCCCTTTGCTGGAATACAGAGCTTGCTGCTTTGGCAAGACAGCATAACGATGCAAATGTGCTCTCTCTTCCTGCAAGGTTCATCTCAAACGAGCAGGCAAAGGGGATTGTAGAGAGCTATCTGTCTGCTAAATTTGAGGGTGGCAGGCATTTGAGAAGGGTGGAAAAGATTTCTCGCTGGTAGTACTTACTGTAGCCAAAGATATGACAGAATGTAGATCCCCTTTTGTTGTAAAAAGGAGGGATATTGGTCTCTACGCCAATAATCCGTTAGACAACAATATAGATGATTATCCATGCGGTATTGTTTTGAGCATAGATAAACCGTACCGCTGGACCTCTGCAGATGTAGTGCGCAAGATTAAATTTTCTGCCCAGCGTTTCTTTCATAAAAAGAATATAAAGGTTGGGCATGCCGGTACATTGGACCCGCTTGCTACCGGGGTACTTTTGGTATGTTTGGGCAAGGCAACCAAGATGGCAGAGGCTCTGCAGGCTCAGCGAAAGGAGTATATAGCAACGGTAAGAGTTGGCGCCACCACCCCATGTTTTGATTTGGAAAAGGAGATAGATGCCGTTTTCCCATACGAGCATATTACAAAGGAGGCTGTAATTGAGGCAATTGGAAAAATGACAGGCGAGCAGGAGCAGATTCCGCCCGTGTTTTCTGCAAAACTTATAGATGGCAAGCGTGCGTACGAGATGGCAAGAGCCGGCAAGGAGGTAGAGATGAAGGCTTCTGTAATTACCATTTACGGAATAGAGCTTTTGGATTTTAATCTTCCCGACATAAAACTACGAATCTCCTGCAGTAAGGGAACCTATATACGTTCTTTTGCAAGGGATCTTGGTGTTATGCTTGGAAGCGGAGCGCATCTTGTGGGGTTGCAAAGGAGTGTCTCCGGTGACTTTTGCGTTGAGGATTCCATTACGGTAGATGATGCTTTGGAACTGTTTTCAAAAAAGAATTGATTTTATTTGAAACTTTTATAAATATTTTTCGTATAACAGATACTTTTTAACGAAAAATTTATATAGTATAACATGAAACTCTCACAATTTAATTTTGACCTTAACCCCGAACAGATAGCAAAGTACCCTGCAAAATACAGAGATGAGTCCAAGCTTATGGTATTGCATAAAGATACCGGCGAGATAGAGCACAAGATATTCAAGGACATTCTTCAGTACGCAGATGAAGGTGATGTATTTGTGTTTAACGATACCAAGGTCTTTCCGGCAAGGCTTAACGGTAACAAAGAGAAGACCGGTGCCGAGATAGAGGTATTCCTGTTGAGGGAGCTGAACAAAGAGCAGAGGCTTTGGGATGTGTTGGTGGACCCTGCAAGAAAGATAAGAATAGGAAACAAACTCTATTTTGGCGATGATGATTCTCTTGTTGCAGAGGTTATTGACAATACCACATCTCGGGGAAGGACATTGAGGTTTCTGTTTGACGGTACATACGATGAGTTTAAGAGTGCTTTGTTTGCAGTTGGCGAGATTCCTATTCCCAAATGGATTAGAGCTAAGCCGGAGGAGATAGATTACGAAAGGTTTCATACGATTTATGCTGCAAATGAGGGTGCTGTTGCAACTCCGGCAGCCGGGTTGCATTTTAGCAGAGAACTGTTCAAGAGGATGGAGATAAGGGGAATAGATACCGCATTCCTAACATTACACATGGGACTCGGGCATTTTAGGAGAGTGGACGTTGAGGATCTTTCCAAACATAAAATGGACTCTGAGCAGATGTTTATATCGGATGAGACTGCAGACAGAGTTAACAGAGCCAAAGAGGAGGGACATAAGGTTTTTGCAGTGGGCATTACCGTTGTAAGGGCTTTGGAGACACCTGTTACAACTAAGAATGAGGTTAAGCCATTCAGCGGATGGACAAATAAGTTCATATTCCCGCCTTATAAGTTTGCTGTTCCAAGCGCTTTGGTAACGAATTTCCATCTGCCTGCATCTACAATGCTTATGACGGTTGCCTCTTTTGGCGGATTTGACAATGTTATGAATGCGTATGAGGTTGCTCTTAAAGAGGGGTATAAATTTGGAACATACGGAGACGCCATGCTGATTATCTGATAGTGACATTTTTGGATTTGTACCTGTTTTACGCGTCCTGCGGTTTTAACGGGTAAAATATTGGTTTAAAGGTGTGAGATTTAATATCTTGCGCCTTTATTTTTTGTTATTAAATGATGACTGAATTTTTAGTTTTGATGAACTTTTTTCGTTGATGATTGTTAAAAAAGAGTGATTAAAAATGTTAATTATGTCGTCTAAATCGTCTGCATATAGATTCTTTGATAGTCTTTTTTTTAGAGTGCTATATTCAGTGGGATGGTGCGTGGCTGCATATTACATTATTGTTGAGATTTTTGCAAGCAGAGATGTAAATATTAGAGATTTACTTCTAAGTTGCGGATTGCTGATTGTTAGTACTGTATATATTTTTATAGCCTTTTTGAGAAAAAAAACATTTGTGCGTAGGATGGATAAGTGGTTTGAGACTCATATAAAAGGAACCTTTACAAAGAAAATATACGCTAAACTAAGTGATGTGCACTTTTTGTTGTGGGTTGTACTTTGTTCGCAAATTATTCTCTCATTGCTTTGCAAGATCCTATGCTGAATGTAAAATATATCCGTTTTACGCGTCCTGCGGTTTTAACGGGTAAAATATTGGTTTAAAGGTGTGAGATTTAATATCTTGCGCCTTTATTTTTAGCGTGGTGATGGACAAAATTGATGATAGTGTTACGGAGAATGCGCTGGAGCTTGCTTTGGCATCTATATTTATCTATATGCCTAAAGTTGCATTGGCGGTCAGAGAGGAGTTTGCCTCTCTAAAGGAGTTCTTTGATTTGTCGGGAAGAGAATTGTTATCCATAAAGGGTATAACTCAATCCCATGTTGACAAGATAAAATCCACAAAGTATGTAAAACGTTTCTACGATGAGGTAGAATGGTGCAGGCGGTTTGGAATAGAGGTGGTGAGATATAAGGATTTTCCTCAAAGGCTTAAGGATATTCCGGACCCTCCGTTCTTGCTGTTTTGTAAAGGGAACAGGGAGCTTCTTTATGCCGAACACAGTATATCTGTAGTGGGAACAAGGTTGGCAACCAATTATGGCAGAGCTGCATGTGATTCCATAGCGCAGTCTATGAGCGGTACAGGGTTGGATATTGTAATCTGCAGCGGGCTTGCCTATGGCATTGACGCGGCTGCTCATACGGCGGCCATCTCCTGCGGCCTTAACACAGTTGCTGTACTGCCTAACGGATTGGATATGATATACCCTGCGGGTCACAGGGAGCTTGCCGGGGAGATTATAAGAAAAGGGGGACTTATAGTAACGGAGTTTTTGAGGGAGACGAAACCTGTTAGGGTTAATTTTATAAAACGGAACAGGATTATTGCTGCAATCTCCTCTGCCACTGTTGTTGTTGAGAGCAGGGTGAAAGGTGGTGCAATGCTTACGGCTGAGTTTGCTTTTGGGTATGGCAGAGAGCTGTTTGCTGTTCCGGGAAGGATGGATGATGTTAATTCTTATGGTTGTAATTATCTTATATCCAAAAGCGTAGCTGCTATTTTAAATACTCCTCAAAAGATAGTATCTGAACTTGGTTGGGATGCAAAGAAAATGAAGCAGGTATCTGAAGTTGAGGGGCAGCTTCCACTATTTACGGAGGATTCCGGGTTGAAATTAAAAATATTATCTCTGTTGAACAGGTATTCTGCTACTTTAATTGACTATATTTGCAATGCGGCCGGCGCACCTATAGATGTTGTTACTGCAGCTCTTGTGGAGTTGCAGATGGAGGGGATGGTAGATTATAAGGATGATGGTTACCTGCTGGCGGAAAAAATATAATTAATAATGAGTGAATATATTGATACTCACATGCATCTTTATGATGAGGCTTTTAATGAAGACAGGGATGCTGTGGTTGCTAAAATGAAAGATGCCGGAGTGGTTCATTGTATTATGCCGGCGATAGATATATCTACCTCTGCGGCACAGTTGCAATGTTGCGGACTGTATGGAGATTATACCTCGTTGGCTTTTGGCCTGCACCCAACCTCTGTTAACGAGAGATGGAAAGATGAATTGGATTTTGTTATGGGACAGATGAAGGGTGCGGATATGGGTAAGGTGTGTGCAGTGGGAGAGATTGGATTGGATGAGTATTGGAGCAAGGAGTTTTCGGCGCAGCAGAAAATGGTATTTATGGAGCAGATAAAGCTCGCGGAGGAGTTAGATCTGCCTATGATCATACATTTGAGAGATGCCACGGAATCTCTGTTTGAAGTCTTTGAAAAGATGAAGGGCGTTAGAATGCGTGGGGTGTTCCATGCCTTCTCCGGCAGTTACGAGATGTATGAGAGGATTAACGGATACGGGGATTTCCTTGTTGGAATAGGGGGTGTTGTAACATTTAAGAATGCTCAGGTTGCAAAGACTCTTGAGAGAATCCCTATAGACAGGATAGTGTATGAGACAGATTCTCCTTACCTCTCTCCCGTACCGTTCAGAGGAAAAAGAAATGACAGTAGCAATATCCTATATATATCGCATAAGGTAGCCGAGATAAAGATGATGGATGAGGATATCCTTGCGCAAAAGGTAATGGAGAATACAAAGAATTGGTTTAATCTTTAATAAGGATTTTATGATAAATACAAGAAAACTTCTTTTAGTATATACAGGTGGAACAATAGGTATGAAGCAAGATCCCGATTCGCTTGCGCTCAAACCGTTCAATTTTGATCAGATAGAGAGTGAGGTGCCGGAACTTAGAAAGTTCGGATACCATATAGATACAATATCTTTTGACCCTCTAATAGATTCATCTGATGTTGAACCTGCTTTTTGGATAAAACTTGCAAAGGTGTTGGAGGAGAACTACTACTCTTATGATGGCTTTGTGATCTTGCACGGTACGGATACAATGTCATATACGGCATCTGCGTTGAGTTTTATGTTAGAAGGATTGGCTAAACCTGTTATTCTAACCGGAAGCCAGTTGCCTATAGGTGTCTTAAGGACAGATGGAAAGGAGAATCTCATCTCCTCGGTTGAGATTGCGGCGGCGGTTAAAGAGGATGGCAGCCCATGTGCTCCTGAAGTCTGTATATATTTTGAAAACCAACTGTTTAGGGGAAACAGGACAACAAAATACAATGCAGAGAACTTTAGAGCATTCCGTTCTGCCAACTATCCGCCGTTGGCTGAGGCAGGAATACATATAAAATATAATAAATCTTTAATAAGGTACCCTGCAATTGATACGGAACTTAAAGTTCATACCCGTTTGGATACCAACGTTGCGGCAATAAGAATATTTCCAGGGATTATGCACCAGGTAATGGATTCGGTTATAGAAACTCCGGGCTTGAGGGCGCTTATTTTAGAAACTTTCGGTTCCGGGAATGCCCCTACAAAAAGCTGGTTCCTTAATACGGTGGATAAAGCGTTAAAAAAAGGGATCATTGTTTTGAATGTTACGCAATGTCTTGCAGGAAGTGTTGACATGGATGCGTATGCGACAGGCTTGGAGCTTAAACGTATGGGGGTGATAAGCGGGCATGACAGCACGTATGAGGCTGCTCTTGCCAAACTTTTTTATCTATTAGGTAAGTATACGAATAATGAGGTGGTTAAGAGCTTATTAAGCAAAAATTTACGCGGCGAAGTTACATTGTAGTTGCATTTTATTGTTCATTATTGATTTTTTTTGCGTAAATTGCGCTGATTTTGATGAGTAAACTATTTACTAATTAAATACATTGTTTAATATTTTTAATCATTCAAAAATTTTATGAAAAAATTTTGTATGTTTCTAGCAGTGTTTGGCCTTGTTGCTCTAACTGCTACTTACGCATTTGGTCAGGAAATGTCTGCTCAAGACCTTCTGAACGGTCAGTCAGATGTACCTGTTTATCAGCAATTGAAAGAGAAATTCATTGAGGGTGGTGCAGGTTTCATGGCATCAGTTCTTATCTGTCTTATCTTGGGTCTTGCTGTTGCAATTGAGAGAATTATCTATTTAACTCTTTCAACTACAAACACTCAGAAACTTCTTGCAAAAGTTGAGGATGCTCTTAAAAATGGTGGCGTAGAGGCTGCTAAAGAGGTTTGCAGAAACACAAGAGGTCCTGTTGCTTCTATCTTCTATCAGGGTCTTAGCCGTATGGATGAGGGTATGGAAGTTGTTGAGAAATCAGTTGTTTCTTACGGTTCAGTTCAGATGAGCCAGCTTGAGAACGGTATTTCTTGGATCCAGTTGTTCATTGCTATTGCTCCTATGTTGGGATTCTTGGGAACAGTTATCGGTATGGTTGGCGCGTTCGATGCTATCCAGGCTGCAGGTGATATCTCTCCAACAGTTGTTGCAGGTGGTATTAAAGTAGCGTTGATTACTACAATCGGTGGTTTGATAGTAGCTATTATTCTTCAGATGTTCTTTAACTACATCATCTCTAAGATTGATTCAATCGTTGTTTCAATGGAGGAGGCTTCTATCTCTCTAATCGATTTGTTAGTAAAATATAAAAAATAATTCCAGAATATGTCTAAAATCTTAAAATATGTATTGGCACTGTTGATGATCATCACAGCTGTTATTATCGTAGTGTTCTTCACTATGGGTGATGACGCGCTGTCTGAGACAACAGTTCCTTTGATGCTGAACTGGTCAATTATCCTTTTAGTTGTCGCAATTATTTCAGCAGTTATCCTTCCTCTGTTTTTCCCTTCAGGAAAAGGTGGAAAGAAGACTTTGATGTCTCTTGGCATTATGGTAGTTTTGTGTGTTATTTCATACGCATGCGCATCTGATGTTATTCCTGAGCGTATAGCAGACCTTACAGACGCTACTACAATAAAGCTGACAGACGCAGGATTGATTTTAACCTGTATTTTGACAGTAGTTGCAATATTGTCAATTGTTGGTGGTGCTTTAATTAACGCATTTAAAAAGTAATAGAATATGGCTTCAAAGAAAACCCCGGAAGTAAATGCGAGTTCGACCGCCGATATTGCATTCCTTTTGTTGGTCTTCTTCCTGGTAACAACCACCATGGATGTTGATAAAGGTATTTCACGTCGTTTGCCTCCTATGCCGGATGAGAACCAGAAAGTGGAAGATCAGAAGATTAACAAGAGAAATATCGTTATAGTTAGAATTAACCAGAGCGATAGAATATTTGTCGGTAGCGGCCCTGTAGATATTTCCGAGCTTAAAGATAGAATAGTGGAGTTCATTACAAACCCTAATAGTGATCCTAACCTTCCAGAGAAGGAGATGACAGAGATTGAGGGCATTGGTGAATATCCTGTATCTAAAGGCGTGGTTTCTCTTCAGAATGACCGTGGAACAAGTTATAGCAAATATATTGCAGTTCAGAACGAGATTGTAAGAGCTTTCAACGAAATTCGTGATAATTTCTCTGAGATTCAGTTTGGTAAGAAATATAACAAACTAACAGAGGATCAGCAGGCTGCAGTAAGAAAGGCTATTCCACAGAACATTTCGGAAGCCGAGCCTAAAGATGTAAGTAAGAAAAAATAATAAAGGAGAATAGAGATGGCTACATTTAAAAGAAACGGTAAAAAAGAATTGCAGGCAATTAGTACTGCCTCACTTCCGGATATAGTTTTCATGCTGTTGTTCTTCTTTATGGTGTCTACCTCTATGAGGGATACCGAAAAGTTGGTAACTGTTAAGCTCCCGGAGGCTACAGAGACAGCTAAATTGGAAAGGAAAGACCTTTCTGCTTACATTAATGTTGGAACACCTGTCAAATACAAACAGGCTGAATTCGGTACAGATGCCAGAATACAGCTTAACGATTCGTTTAAGACAGTTGATGATATCAGAGACTTTGTTGCATCTGAGCGTGAGACTTTGAGCGAAGCTGACCGTCAGTTTATGACAGTTTCAATCAAGGCAGACGAGAACGTAAGAATGGGTATCATATCAGATATCAAACAGGAGTTAAGACGTTGTTCTGCTCTTAAGATTATGTACTCTGCCAGAACAGTTTCAAAACTTGGTGCTGAATAATCTTTGAGGATTGTATATTTAAAAGCGGCTCGGTGAAAATCGAGCCGCTTTTTGTTTTAGAACGTTGCAAAATATTGTATCTTTGGGCTTGGAATGCGGTAGCGTATTTACTGTCGCTGTATATTTATTAACAAAATACAATAACTGATACATTTTAGTATGAAACATCTGAATTTCATTAAAAAAACAGCTGCTCTTGTTATGGCGGGTGCAGTTGGATTTTCTATGTTTTTTTCTTCAATTAGTGTTTACGCAGCTGATAATACAAATAATGAAAAAAAGGCAAAATATGTCTTTTACTTTATAGGTGATGGAATGGGATTTTCCCATATTGCGTTGACTGAGGCGTATTTGGCTACAGAGAAGGGTACTGTTCCGGGGAGCGTATCATTGGGATTTACGCAGTTCCCTGTCATGGGTATGGCTACAACATATTCGGCAAGCAATATGATTACCTGCTCATCTGCGGCAGGAACAGCTCTTTCTACCGGTTTTAAAACAAAGAACCATATGTTGGGGATGAACCCTGATACTATTGCATTGGAGAGTATATCATATAAGATTCATAGAGCAGGGTATAAAGTTGGTATAATGACATCTGTTACCATAGACCACGCTACACCTGCTGCTTTTTACGGACACTCTCCAAAGAGAAGCGACTACTATTCAATTGCAAGAGAACTGCCTTTAACCGGTTTTGAGTTTTTTGGCGGTGGTGGATTTGAAGGTTCTAAAGACAAACGAAATTCAGATAATTCAATACATAAATCTGTAGAGGATAACGGCTATACGGTTGCTTATGGTTTGGAAGACTATAAATCAAAGAAAGATAAGGTGGAGAGGTTAATCCTGTTTCAAGAGAAAGAGAGGGCGAATGAGGTTCTTAGAACAAATTGGGAACGCGATAACAGCGCCCTTACCCTGCCTCAAGTAGTCTCTTCTGCAATAGAATTTTTGGATAATGATAAAGGGTTCTTCATTATGGCAGAGGGGGGGCAGATAGATTGGGCTGCCCATTCAAATGATATTCCGGGTACCATATTTGAAACCATAGATTTTGATAATGCAATAAAAGTTGCGTATGACTTTTATCTTAAACATCCCAATGAAACATTAATTGTTGTAACTGCAGACCATGAGACAGGTGGTGTTACTTTAGGAAAGACTAAAGGCTATGTTTTTGACTTGACCCCTGTGCTAAAGGGAAGGAAGTCTCATTTGGCAAAAATCAACGGTGAAAAGGTTGAAACTGCAGGGGTTTCAGACAAAGAGAGTGGAAGGACAGTTGATAATTATATGAGCGGAATTACAAATGATTCTTTATCTGTAATTACAAAGATAGGCTGGACAACCACAAGTCATACGGGAGGTGCTGTTCCTGTGTTTGCTATTGGGGTTGGATCTGAAAACTTTGCAGGCAGAATGAACAATATAGATATACCAAAGAAAATATGTAAGATTATGGGTGTCCCTTTTGCAAATAAGGTAGATTGGTATTACGGAAGAATGGCAGAATTTAAAAGAGAAAAGGCTATCTGCTCAAAGGATATTGTATTCTTGGGCAATAGTATAACATCCGGAGCCGGTAACATGGCGGATCATTTTCCTGCTGCAGCTAAAAGTCTTGCTGCAAAGGGAGGCAGAATGGTAAATAGAGGAATAGTAGGGGAGAGTACAAAACATTTTTATGAGAGGTTGGATGAGATTTTGGTCGGTAAACCTGCCAAATTGTTCATTATGGGTGGTATAAACGATCTTGCAGGAGGCGCAACGGGGGAGGAGATATGCGGTAGATTGGAGAAGATTGTAAAGGCTGTTAAAGAGTCCTCTCCAAAAACAAAAATCTATATAGAGAGTCTGCTTCCTGTGAATGAAAGTTTTAAAGCATACAAGAGCCTTAACGGCAAGACCACCGAGGTTGCCAAGGTGAATGCTTTAATAGAAAAGATGGCTAAAGCTGAAAAGATACAGTATATAAATCTTTATCCTTATTTCCTTGAGAGCGGGACTGAGAATCTTAATCCGCAGATAACAAAAGATGGGTTGCATCTTACAAAAGAGGGCTATGCTATATGGGCCTCTCAGCTTGCCAAGTATGTAAGGTAAAATAGTTATTTATAGATATTAATTCTGCACTTTATGCAGGTATAAAAAGTTTAATGATGGTTACGAGAGAAAGAATAGTACATCTATTAGCGCAGGAACCCGGGAAAGAGGTTGTTGCCAAAGGTTGGGTAAGAACCAAACGTGGAAACAAGAATGTCTCATTTATTGCTTTGAATGATGGCTCTACAGTTAATAATATACAGATAGTATGTGATGCCAATGTAATTCCGGAAGAGATAATGAAGGATATTACAACCGGCGCCTGCATTGCCGTTAAAGGAGATTTGGTAAAGTCTATGGGAAAAGGCCAGAATGTGGAGATACAGGCCAAAGAGATAGAGGTTTACGGTACAGCAGATCCTAACAGCTATCCGCTGCAGAAAAAGGGACATACTGTTGAATTCCTTAGAGAGATAGCTCATCTTAGGCCAAGAACAAATACATTTGGAGCCGTTCTTAGAATAAGGCATGCAATGGCTTTTGCCATTCATAAATATTTTAATGACAAAGGCTTTTACTATCTGCATACTCCACTTATTACAGCTTCTGACTGTGAAGGTGCGGGTGCTATGTTCCAGGTGACAACATTAGATTTGAACAATGTTCCAAAGAATGAAGAGGGTAAGGTAGATTATGCGCAGGATTTCTTTGGCCGTCAGACATCGTTGACTGTGAGCGGACAGTTGGAGGGTGAACTTGGAGCAATGGCTCTTGGTCAGATCTATACCTTTGGACCTACATTCAGAGCGGAAAACTCAAATACTCCAAGGCACTTGGCGGAGTTCTGGATGATAGAGCCGGAGATGGCATTCTACGAGATAGAGGACAATATGGATCTTGCAGAGGACTTTATAAAGAGCTTGGTGCAGTATGCTTTGGATAACTGTGCAGATGATCTTCAGTTCCTTAACAATATGTACGATAACGAGCTTATAGAGAGATTAAAGGGAGTTGTAAATACTAAATTTGTGCGTTTGCCTTATACAGAGGGTGTTAAGATTCTTAAGGAGAGTGGTGTTAAGTTTGAGTATCCTGTAGATTGGGGTGTAGATCTTCAAAGCGAGCATGAGAGGTATCTTGTAGAGAAACACTTTAAAAAACCTGTTATCCTTACAGATTATCCAAAGGATATAAAGGCTTTCTACATGAAACAGAACGATGACGGCAAGACCGTTAGGGCAATGGATGTTCTCTTCCCTAAGATTGGAGAGATTATAGGTGGATCTCAGAGAGAGGAGAGCTTGGAAAAATTGGAGAAGAGAATAGCAGAATTGAATATGGATACAAAGAACCTGTGGTGGTATCTCGATACAAGAAGGTTTGGCAGTGCCCCTCATAGTGGCTTTGGCCTTGGCTTTGAAAGATTGCTGCTGTTTGTTACTGGTATGGCAAACATCAGAGATGTAATCCCATTCCCAAGAACACCTAAATCTGCAGATTTTTAAAATTTGACAAACAGACGCCTCAGCAGAACTCCAATGAGTGATGCGGGGCGTTTTTATATAGACACTAAACTAAAAAACTTATGTTAATTATTGGAATAGCAGGTGGTACCGGCTCCGGCAAGACCACAGTTGTAAAAAAACTTACAACTCTTTTAAATAAACAGGAGGATGTTGTGGTAATTCCGCAGGATTCCTACTATAAGGATAACAGTCATCTTACACCGGAGGAGAAGGCGGTACAAAATTTTGATCATCCCGATTCAATAGATTTTGAACTGCTTATACAGCATATTAAGGATCTTAAGAATGGCAAGGATGTGGAGCAACCTGTCTATTCATATATTACCTGTTCCCGTTCTACAACGGAAACTGTGCATGTAAAGCCTGCACACATTATTATTGTAGAGGGTATTCTTATATTCACCAACGCCAAGCTAAGAAAGCTGATGGATATAATGGTATTTGTTGATGCAGATGCAGATGACAGACTCGCCAGAGTTATCCAGAGGGACACCGTTGAAAGGGGAAAGAATATTGAACAGGTGCTTACCCGCTATGAGCAGACAGTAAAGCCTATGCACCTGCAGTTTATTGAACCGAGCAAGAGATATGCAGATATAATTGTACCTCAAGGTGGCCATAACAAGGTGGCTATTGATATATTAAAGGCTACCATTGAGAAAGCTTTGCAGATGAAGGCAGAGGGTAAGAATATAAATAGATAAAGAGATTTTGGAATGAAAGAGGAGAGACCATTAGAGGAAAACAGGGGAAAAAGGGTAGGGATTATGTGCACTATCATTTTTCACCTTGTTGTACTTATAGTTTTCCTGCTTTATTCTATTAATGCCGTTGTTGCAGACGGGAATACATTCATGCTTGATTTCAGCAAACAGGAACAGTTGGAGCAGGAGATAAAACAGCAGGAGCTTAAGGAGTCTGTGGCCAAAGAGTTGGATGATATCCTAAGCGGAAGACAACCCTCCCAGACCTACAGAAATGTGGCCGTTGACAGAAGCTCCAAGAGTAACAGGCATTTAAAAGACGACCGTTTTAAGAATCCTAATCAAGTATATGACGAGGCAAGAGAGCTGCAGAAAAAATTAGATGCCTCTAAAAGAGAGGCTCTTGCCCAGCAGGGCACAGATGATGTGCCCTCTAACAATAGCAGCAAAGAGATTAAATCAGAGACATACAAGGGGCCATCTATACTGTCATACAAGTTGGATGGCAGAAAGAAGGCATATCTTCCTGTTCCGGCATACAAGGCTATTGGTGGTGGAGATGTTACCGTTAGGATAGTTGTTAACAGAAAGGGCTATGTAATCTCTGCGCAGATAGTTGAGTCTGTTTCAACACCGGATTCTGCCATACGGGAGTATGCTCTGCAGGCGGCAAAGAAAAGCCGTTTCACAGCCAGCGCCACCGCTCCTGAAAAACAGGTTGGCGAGATTGTCTACAGGTTCATAGCACAATAAAAAAGACCTCATATGAGGCCTTTTGTTATGTTGATGGTATATTATCTTTTCTTTTTGTCACTTTTTAGGTAGTAGTTGCCGTCTTTGCCTTTCTTGTACTCCTTGCCTTTGCCAATGGATTTAAGGTAGTAGATATACTGCTGGTCTGTCATGATTTTCTTAAAAGCAGCCAATGTCGTATCTATCCAGCGGTCTCTTACAGTGGTATATGATTTGGGATCCTGCATACCTCTCTGCTGCAGCTTTTCCATATCCTCCTTTAGCCTTGAGTAATTATATTGTAGGACAGAGTCTACATAAAATACCTGTGTGGGGTTGAGCTTAAGCTCTTTCTCCAATCTTTCTGCTTCGAGAGAAGCCATCTCCTCCGGAGTTTTCTCTTTTGGTTGCTCCTGAGCATAAGATTGCTTTGGAATAAGCACAATTGCCAATAATATTAGCGCAAAAATGTAAATCGTCTTTGAGATGTTTTGTCTTACAGTCATTTTTTCTATATTTGTATATTTCCGCTAAATTAGAAAAAATATATTTAATATGAGAATTATTTCAAAAACGATTTTTGTACTTATGCTGCTGATGGCAGCTGCTATAAGCTCCTGGGCATGTTCAAACGTGCTTGTAACCAAAGGAGCCTCTAAAGACGGTTCCGTTATGGTAACCTATTCCGCAGACTCACACCAACTTTACGGCGCACTTTACCATGTTCCCGGAGGTATCTGGCCAAAAGGTTCTATGTTAAAGGTTTGGGAGTGGGATTCCGGCAGATATATGGGCGAGATTCAGCAGATAGAGAGAACCTATTCTACTATGGGCAATATGAACGAGCATCAGCTTATCATTACGGAGACAACCTTTGGAGGCCGTAGCGAACTTGTAGACACAACCGGTATAATGGATTATGGTTCACTTATTTATATTACACTTCAACGTGCAAAGACAGCAAGAGAGGCCATTAATGTAATAGCAGACCTTATGGCAACATATGGCTATGCGTCGGGAGGAGAAACATTCTCAATAGCAGATAAGGATGAGGTTTGGGTTATGGAGATTATAGGTAGAGGCACAAAACTCAATAAAAAGGGTGTTAATGTTAACAAAGGGGCAAACTGGGTTGCAATTAGAATCCCCGATGGCTATATAAGTGCTCATGCCAACCAGAGCAGAATTACAAATTTCCCTCTAAACGACCCTGAAAACTGTCTGTACGAGAAAAATACCATAAATTTTGCAAGAGAGGCAGGCTACTTTACAGGTTCAGACGAGGAGTTCAGCTTCTGCGATGCGTATGCACCTGCAGATTACAGTGCTCTAAGAGGTTGTGAAGCAAGAGTATGGAGCGCATTCAACATCCTTGGAAAGGGAATGATTGGAGACAAGCCTGCAATGGATTACTTTGATTTTGCAAGCGGCGCCAATCCAAATAACAAGATGCCGCTCTACATTAAACCTGCAGAGAAACTTACGCTAAAACAGGTTGCAGATGTGATGAGAGACCATTACGAGGATACCCCTCTTGATATGCGCAAAGATATTGGTGCCGGCGGATTTGAACTTCCGTACAGATGGCGTCCAATGACCTTTGAGGTGGATGGCAAGACATATATGAATGAGAGAGCCATTGCAACGCAGCAGACAGGTTTCTGGATGTTAGGCCAGGCAAGAAATTGGCTTCCCGACGAAATAGGAGGAATTATCTGGTTTGGTGTTGACGATGCCGCTACATCCTGCCTTACCCCAATATACACCTCATCTGTAAGAGTTCCTCTATGCTTAAGGGAGGGTAACGGCGATATGTTAACCTACTCACCAACATCTGCTTTCTGGCTGTTCAACAGGGTCGCTCAGTTTGCATATCTGCGTTATAACCTTATAGCTCCGGAGGTTCAGGCTGCAGCAAATGATCACGAGAGCGGAGCGCAGCAAATTGTAAGCACCATAGACAAGGAGGCACAGCGTATATACAAAGAGAACCCTGCAAAGGTTAAGGAGTATCTCACAGAGTGGTCAGAGATGATTGCAGACAGAATGTTCAAGAAATGGCAGGAGTTGGATACATACTTGTTGGTAAAATATATGGACGGCAATGTCAAGAAACAGAACCAGGACGGCAGCTTTATGTACGACAAATATGGAAGAGGTATCCCTGCTTCACCAGATTGGCCTGGTTATTCTAATCATTGGAAAGAGAATGTGGTGAAAGACGCCGGTGAGAGATTGGAGGTTAAGGAGATAGAGATAGCGAAATAGTAGTGGTGAGATAGTAATAGAAATATAGTGTCTTATATCTTATAGAAGTGCGGTTTGCGATCTTTGTAATATGCAAGGTGAGTGAAACCGCATTTTTTTATTACCTCTGCATAAAATTCAAAAGACTCTCCCAATCTGAAGGTATCGTGCGCATCCGAACCAAAACTCAACGCCTCTCCGCCTAACTCTTTAAAACGCTTTAAGATATTAAGATCTAAAACAGGAGTGCCACCAAAACGCTCTCTGTAGGTGTTTGTATTAATCTCCAACGCCTTACCGTTCTCAGCCAAGAACTTGAGAAGCGGCTCCATATAGTCTCCAAACTCAGCCAATGTTATACTCCTGCACGGATAGTTCCTGTAGCGTGTTATGTAGTCGTAATGCCCCAAAATATCAAAATCCCTATACTCAAAAGCCGTTTTGCAGATAGCCTCCAAAGCACCGCTGTATGCCCTTTTATAATCCTTCCCCTCATAGTAGGTCTGCATGTAAGGGTCCAAATGTTCCACAAAATGAACAGACCCAATAACCACATCAAAATCAAAACCTTTTACATATTCGCGTATCTTGCTAAGACTGCCGGGTTGCAAACCAACCTCAATCCCTTTAAAAATCTGTAATTTATCTTTTTCCGCTTCCCGACAAATACCTTCTTGGCTATTCTTATGGAGCAGGCGGCTGCAACGCTCTATCTCCTCCTGCTGTTGCGCAATGGAGAACTTGAACTCATTATCCCTTGCCGGGGCATCAAGGTCTAAATGGTCTGTAAAGGCAATGCCGCCTAAACCATGCGATGCGGCGTATGCAATGCTCTCCTCTATGGTTGTCCTGGCATCCGGAGAGAATGTGCTGTGAGTATGATTGTCAAAAAACATTCAGAGTATAATACAATAAGGTTAGTAATCTTAAAAAAATAACTTGGTAATCTTTAATTGTCTTTTCGTACTGCTAAATCTTTACCAACTTATTTTTTAACGCTTACTTAAAACAGCTTCTTAATTCCTGAGTCCGCAGATCTTCCAGCTCTCACCCTCCTTTACAAAAAGCATGGAACCATCTATCGGGAAGCTCTCCCCAATAATTGAATATGAGACGCTAAGGGTGTCTGACTTGCCAACCTTCTCCGGTTCTCCTATGTTGAATGTGAGTTTTGATGCTCTCTCTTTGATTGAGGAGGTTATGGCATCGGGCAGAGTGCCAAACTGTTCTGTGGCCTCATTGAGCATCTTGGCGTACTCTTGTGTGCAGTATTCAGATGCCTTGGTGTAATCTGTTGTGAGATAAGATTCTATAAATGCACCCGCTGCCTCCGTTACTTCGCTGTTGTTGCTGCAGGAGCAAAAAAGTGCAAGCGAAGATATGATAATTGCTAAATGTTTCATAATCCAAAATATTAATTGAAAAGAGTTGCAGGTTGCAGGCAAATTGCCTTAACCCTCCAATTCGTCTGCAAAATTACATAACTTTGCAGAGATATGGAAAGGTTGAACAATGTTATTGTTGAATAGTGCTTTTGGGAAAGTTGCTTTTATCAAATTTGTGTAAATTTACGCAAATTTCAGTGGAATCATACAAGAGAAGCACAGATGAAAAATTTTTCACTTTTTTCTTGACTCGTACCCTACGGCATATATTATCTTTGCAGCATCAAATTCCTAATGTGCACAGAGGTTATGATTTACAACAAGTTAAAAATCGGGGAGTTTTCGCGTCTTTGCCACGTCACGGTGCGTACGCTCAGGCATTATGAGGAAATCGGCCTGCTTGAGCCGGAAATCATCGACATGGAGACCGGCTATCGGTATTATGCGGTACATCAGATGCAGAAGATGAACGCTGTCCGCAGTCTCAAGGAAATGGGATTTTCGCTGAAGGAAATCATGGAACTATGGGACGAGGAGACACACATTCCTTCGGTGTCGTCGCTTGAGAAGAAGATTTCTGACACAGAGGCGGAACTGGAGCGGCTGAAAGTCCGGAAGACGCAGCTGAAGGTGATGATGGCTTCCCTAAAAAAGAAAGAAAAAATGGAAAAGATTTACATCGAATCGCTGCCGGCAATCACGGTGGTATCCTACAGGGGCATCATCCCGTCATACGAGGCTCTCGGAAAGCTCTGCTATGAGGTCATAGGACCGGAAATGGCACGCCTCGGCTGCGAGTGCCCGGAACCCGGCTACTGCTTCACGATTGAGCACGGAGGCTACAGGCCGACTGACATCGACATCGAGTACTGCGAGATGGTCAAGGAGGCCGGGAAGGACTCGTCCGTCATCAGGTTCAAGTCGCTTCCTGAAGTGCCGACGGCCGTCTGCATGAAGGTCTATGGCCCATACGACAGGCTATACCGGAATTATCAGGAGCTTTTCGCCTGGATTGAGAAGGAAGGCTACGGAATCGTCGGCGCCCCACGGGCAAATTATGTCGATGGGGTGTGGAATCAGGACGACCCCGAAAAATGGCTCACCATCATCCAGGTTCCTGTTGAAAAGCTTGGCAATCAATAATTTTCGACAATAAGTCCGAAAACTGAAACCATCAGTGTTCAAGCGTCCTGATTACCCTGGCAGGGTTGCCGACGGCGACGGTGCATGGCGGGATATCCTTTGTCACGACGGCTCCGGCTCCTACGACGCTCCCCTTGCCGACGGTGACTCCGGGAAGCAGTATCGCACCTCCTCCAATCCATACCTCATCCTCGATGCGGATTGGTTTGGAGAAGGTATTGCACCAGAAGGCGGGATTCGGATTGTCGCTGCAGTTGCGGATAGCCTGGTCCGTGGAGTGAGTGGCGGTGTATATTTTCACGTCAGACGCTATCAGGACACGGTTTCCGATGTCGATGCGGTTGTTATCGACGAAAGTGCAGTTCATGTTGATAATCACATTGTTGCCGACGTGTATATTCCTTCCGTATTCGCAATGGAAGTCAATGTCGACATGAATGTTCTCCCCCATGCTGCCGAAGAGTTTCCGAAGTATCAGTTGCCTGGACGCGGCATCATCATAGTCGCAGGCGTTAAGCAGCCGTATCAGCCGCTTTGCACGCAGGGCAAGATCCAGTGACACTTTGTTGGGAATAAAAATATCATAAATAATTGTATTAAAATATTTTGTATTGTCAAATATTGTTTGTGTTTATAACTATATTTGGTTATATAGCATGAAACTTACAGTAAGCAGGTCAAAAAACGCAACATTATATTATGTTCAGAAATCCTATCGGACAGATTCCGGTAAGAGTTCAACACGTACGGTTGAAAGATTAGGTACCCTTGAAGAGGTAAAAGTCCGTTTTGGAGAGGAGAATACAATTGAGGCGATGAAGGAGTATATCAAGGCATTGACAAAGGCGGACAAAGAACAGAATAGGAATGTTGTTATAAAGTTATCGCAGAACAAGTTAATCAAGAAAGGGGAACAGAGGAGCTACAACGTTGGTTATCTGTTTCTACAGAAGGTGTATTATGAGTTGGGGATATACAAGTATTTAGCTAAGAAGATAAATGTGGGGATGTCTCATTTTACTCCCGACGAAATACTCTCTACGCTACAGCAGATGAATATGATGAGCGTTGCAGGTGAAGGATACGTTCCTGCTTATACGAGGACTGACGTTACTAATAATCTCCACGGTTCTGCAGGCTTTAGGACTGATACTCAAATCGTTATTAAGCAAGAAATAAAAAAATAATAGGTTATACAAAAACTCAAAAAAATAGGATTGATGGACTCGTATTAGTACAAAATTTAAAAAATTGCCAAGGCCTAAAATCACCTCTACAGCTATCTGTAGGGGTGATTTTTGTCTTTTCTTTACCTCCTGAAGTGTCAAAGATGAGATCTATTCAAGGGTTACAACAGTGATTCCGCTGCCGCCGTATCTTATATCCTCATCCTTGCAGGATACTACTCCTGGCATGGTAAGCAGAAACTTGCGTACCTCCTCCTTTAGTATGCCGTTCCCTTTGCCGTGAAGTATCTTTACCTCAGAAGAGCCTACCATAAGGGCATCGTCTATGAATCTTGTGGCGGAGTCTATGGCTTCGTCTAAACGCTGTCCGCGAATATCTATCTGAGGTTTGAAGTTGAGTTTGCGCTCGTTTATGGAGTCGCTTATAATGCTGCTACTCTTAAAGGTAACCTTGCCGGCAGATTTTAGCTTGCCTGTAAATTCGTTGTTGGAGATAGGCTCTACTCCGCTTATGCTTACCTTGCTTATGATGCTGCCTACCGCCACATTTACCCAGTTTTTCCCAATGGTAAGTATCTCCCCGACCATCCCGTTGTCTTTAATACGTACCTTGTCTCCAATATCCAATCCTGCTTTTTTCTCCTCCATTGCTGCAGCTGCAGAGGATTGTTCGACGCCTGATGCAGAGTTTATTGTGGCATTGGCTGCGGTGTTTGTTGCAGCGGAACTGTTGCCCATGCTGCCTGCAGATTCCACCCTGCTCTTTTCGCCTCTTGCCTTGCGCTCCTCCTTGCGTTTTTTGCGCTCGATGAGCTTGTTCATCTGTGCCTCAATCTTTTTGTCTGTCTCCGAGGCGTTGATCTCATTCAAAGATTCCTTAAACTCGCCAAGGCTCTTTCTGGCAATGATTGTCTGCTCCCTTTGGGCTTGAGCCTCCTTTATCTCCTTAATTGTCTGCTCTATGCGTTTGTTTGCCTCCGCTATAAGATCCTGTGCCTCTCTTTTTGCCTCCTCTATAATGGATTTCTTGTTCTTCTGTATCTCTACAAGCTCCTTCTGGTATCTCTCTGTTACCCCCTCCAATGTCTTATCTGTGATCTTTATCCTTTGCAGCTTCTCATCAAGGGCACGTTTGTTCTTTGATATTTTTCTAAGCTGCCGTTCAAGGTCTACAAAGCCGTTGCCCGCAACCTCCTGAGCCTCCTTGATGATTTTGTCGGGAAGCCCAATCTTTCTTGCAAGTTCAAAGGCAAAAGAGTTGCCGGGGAGCCCTATCTCCAAGTTGAACAGGGGCATTATCTTGCCAACATCAAACAGCATTGCTCCGTTTATTGCCCCGTTTTTGCTGCTGCTTTTCTCTTTACCGCTCACTGAGTCATTGTCTCCATCTTTCACCAAATTTCTTGCTCCACCAATGTTCTGAGCGTAATATTTTAGGTTAGTGTAGTGGGTTGTTATAACACCGTAAACCCCTTTGCTGTCTATCTCCCGCAGAATGGCCTCTGCGATTGCCCCGCCGGCTGTTGGTTCTGTGCCGGAGCCAAACTCATCTATGAGTACAAGAGAGTCTTTGTCTGCCCGCTGGAGCATCTCCTTCATATTGGTGAGGTGAGAGCTGTATGTACTAAGGTCATTTTCAAGCGATTGTTCATCGCCAATGTCAATGAATATCTCTTTGAATATCCGTAGTTCGCTGGTCTCTGCTGCTGGAATGAGAAGCCCCCATTGGAACATATACTGCAACAGACCTGTTGTTTTAAGACAGACAGATTTTCCCCCCGCATTCGGGCCGGAAATAATAAGAATATGTTTGGTTGGAGTTAGCGTGAGATTGAGCGGCACTATAGGTTTGCCCTCCTTTTTTAGGGCAGCCTCTAACAGCGGGTGTCTGGCTCTTATGAGTTTTAGCTCATTCTCTTGAGATATGATTGGCATTCCGGCCTCCATATCCAAAGCCACCTTTGCCTTTGCCAATAGAAAATCTATCTCCCCTACAAACCTCGAACCCATAAGAAGCTCAGGTATAAACGGACGCACAAAATCGGAGAATTCTGCAAGGATACGTGCAATCTCCCTCTGCTGCGCAAAATAGAGCTCCCTTACCTCGTTGTTCAGCTCCACTACCTCGGCAGGTTCTATATAAACGGTCTTGCCTGTTGCACTTTCGTCATATACATACCCGGGCAACCGTCTCTTGGCTCCTGCGTCAACCGGAATGAGTATTTTGCCCTCTCTTACAGATACTTTTGCTTCGAGGTCTACAATCCCCTCGTCCTTAGCCCGTTTGAGTACTGCCTGTACTCTTCTCGACACAGAGTTCTCTTTCTCTCTAAGGTTACGCCTAATCTCCTGTAACTGAGGTGATGCCGTATCCTTTACCTCGCCATGCCTGTCTACAATCTCGTCTATCCTGTAGAGAATCTCGGGCGGGTAAATGACAGGGGCGGCCAATTTGAACAGATTGGGATATTTTTGAGACTTGCCGCTATTGAGTTTGTCCTCTCTAAAGAACAGCGTAAGATCCTTTAAAGTTGCCAAAAACTGTTTCAGGCTTATCATATCGTTGAGCGATATTACTGCACTTGGTGTCTCCAATGGTTTTAGGAAATGGATTGTGTCTACATATCCGTTTCTTGGAAAGGACTGCTCAAAGATGGATATTATCCTCATCTCGTCTGTGAGACGCAACCTTTTGTCTATTGTCTCCCTTTTGCATGATATCTCCTCCTCAGCGGCTCTCTGTTTTGCATAATCGGTGCTACACCTGCCGGCTATCTGTTCGCGAATCTTTTTAAATCCTAACTTCTGTTCTATTTTCTTTGCGTTTATCATCTGTAAATCTCTCCTATATATGACGCATTTTTCTGCAAAGATACGAGTTTATAGTTTATGGCGTTGGCTTCGGCCTTGGCCTTGATTGAGTTTATAGTTGAAAGTTTATAGTGTATAGATAAAAGCGTTGGCTTTGGCTTTGGCGTTGGCCATAGTTTAGTTGAAAGTTTATAGTTTATAGTGTATAGTGTGGGAAAGAGAGTATAGAGAGTAAGGAAAGCTAACGCTAACGCCAATGCTAAAGCCATAATTGAAATTTTAGCCAAAGCCAAAGCTAACGCCAACGCCTTTTAACAATTGTTAAGAAATGGTGATATTATAATAACGTTCCGTAATAAAAGATTAACACTTTTGTAAACAAAATGTATCAAAAACTCTGTTTTTTTGCATTTGAAAAATTAGGCGAAAAACAGATTTATATGGATTTTTTTCTTTTGGGAATAGTTGTATTCCTGTTCGTATTGGCAATTTTTGATTTGGTGGTTGGGGTAAGCAACGATGCCGTAAATTTCCTCAACTCTGCAATCGGGGCAAAAGCCGCCTCTTTTAAAACAATCATAGCAGTGGCAGCCGTGGGCGTCTTTATGGGAGCTACCATGAGTAACGGAATGATGGATATAGCCCGTCACGGAATATTCAGGCCGGAACAGTTCTACCTTAATGAACTGATGTGTATCTTTTTGGCCGTTATGATTACAGATATTATTCTGCTTGATATTTTCAACTCACTTGGAATGCCTACCTCAACAACAGTCTCCATGGTATTTGAACTGTTGGGAGCAACATTTGCCTTGGCAATCTTTAAGATGAATGCAAGCGGAGGAGAACTTACCTTCTTTGACCTTCTGAACACAGAAAAAGCGCTCTCTGTTATATTGGGTATCTTTATGTCCGTGGCAATAGCGTTCTTCTTTGGATCTTTGGTACAATATATAGCAAGGCTTATCTTTACTTTCAACTACAAAAGCAAACTTAAATGGAAGATTGGAATCTTTGGAGGAATAGCAACAACGGCTATCATTTATTTCCTGCTTATTAAAGGTGTTAAAGACCTTTCATTCATGACTCCCGAATACAAACAGTGGATACACAACAACACTCTAATGATAGTTTGCGGATGTCTTGTATTCTTTACGGTCTTTATGCAGATACTTCATTGGTGCAAGGTTAATGTCTTTAAGGTGGTTGTACTGCTTGGAACATTCTCGCTTGCAATGGCTTTTGCCGGCAATGACCTTGTAAACTTTATTGGAGTTCCGTTGGCAGGACTCTCCTCTTACCAGGATTATGTAGCAACCGGCGCAACAGATCCAAACTCCATGTTAATGGATTCGCTTAACGGCCCGGCAAAAACACCTGTAGTATTTCTTATAGGCGCAGGAGTGATTATGGTGGTATCATTGGCAACATCCAAAAAAGCATATAATGTTGTAAAGACATCGGTAGACCTTTCAAGGCAGGATGGTGGCGATGAGATGTTCGGTTCTTCCAAGGTTGCAAGAAGCATAGTCCGTTCATTTGTTTCTGTATCAACGTGGATAGTATCCGTTACACCTGTATCCGTACAGCGATGGGTTAACGAGCGCTTTAAAAGGGATGAGGCAATATTGGAAGATGGAGCCGCATTCGACTTGGTAAGGGCATCTGTGAATCTTGTGCTTGCAGGTCTGCTCATAGCATTGGGAACATCTCTAAAGCTTCCGCTTTCAACCACTTACGTAACATTTATGGTGGCTATGGGCTCCTCTCTTGCAGACAGGGCATGGGGAAGAGAGAGTGCCGTATTCCGTATAACAGGTGTGCTGTCTGTTATAGGTGGCTGGTTCATTACAGCAGGAGTTGCATTTGCAGCCGCAGCAATAATAGTCCTTATAATCTACTTTGGCGGAACGGTGGCAATGGTTGCGGTCATTATTTTGGCTGTCATAGTCCTTATCAAGACAAATATCCGTTTTAGAAAGAAAGCACAAGAGGAGAAGAAAGACGAGCTCTTTAACGCAATGATTGCCAGCAACGACAAAAAAGAGATCTGGACAATGCTTCGTAAGCATATTTCCGGAGAGATGAAAGAGTTTCTTGCCTACACCGTTGAGACATATACGCAGATTACAGACGGATTCATAAATGAAGACCTTAAACCACTTCGCAAGGCGGAACGTTCACTTATCAATGAAAAGACCACCCTAAAGAGCATAAGGAGAAAGGAGACACTCTGCTTTAGAAAGATAGACAAAGCATTGGCCATTGAGAAGAGTACTTGGTTTAATCTTGGAATAAACAGTTGTGTATCTGTAATGTACAGCTTAAGGCGTATATGTGAGTATTGCAAAGAACATGTAGATAATAACTTTACTCCGCTTCCCGACAAATATTCTGTTGAGTTCCTGCCTTTGCGAGAAAAGATGATGAACCTGTTTGTTAGGAGCATAGATGTGTTGGAGAGCGGCAATTACGAGGAAACCGTAGAGATAAGGAATGAGTGTGAGGAGGTTATGGCACTACTTTCAAAAACATATAAAGAGCTGTTCTACAGCCTGCAGGAGGATGAAAGTACGTCTAATCTAACAGTTACATACGTGTATCTTAACCTGTTGCAGGAGTCTCAGGAGATTGTGCATCTGTTGAGACAGTTCTTGAGGGCTGAACGTAAGCTACAACAATCCATAGATCGTTAGCTCAGAGGACTTCGTTTATGCGTGGCTTTTCCTCGTCATAATCTGCTTTGGCTTTGGCTATTTTTAAGAGTAAAGATAGTAGAGAGGGTAGAGAGAGGAAAGAAAGTTTATAGTACAGATTTGCACTATCTAAAATGATATAAGAATAACATATTATAAAAAAAACAGTAGTGAACGACTTGTCAATCAACGGAACAGCGGTTGCCGAAAGCAGCTTATAGGAAACGGCGTCTGTTGAAGGACTGTTAGGATGCAAAGCATACTAAAAAGGACAACTTAGCCGTTTCAAGCTGATTGAAGGCATAAGCAGTTGATTGGCACGGAGAGAAATGCTGTTTTTTATTAATATGTTGTATGTTATATGGTAGGGCTTGTCATTATTTTTGGTAAGCCCTATTATTATGCTTACATTTGTTAAATATTTGTTAAGCGAATGTAAGCACAAGGTTTTGCAGGATACGGTATTTCTATATATTTTTTTGATAATAGTCTCCTACCTTATAGGTTCGGTCTCCAGTTCAATAATATTGGGGAGGTACTTTTATGGTATTGATGTAAGGCAGTTTGGAAGCCATAACCCCGGAGCTAACAATACGCAGCGGGTTTTGGGATGGAAGATGGGGCTTACAGTCTTTATTTTTGATCTGCTAAAAGGTGTAGTAGCTGTACAGCTTGCCCGCCTGTTGCCGTTTGATCACGAGACCAATCCATATGTAGCTTCTCAAATTGTGCTTGGGTTGTCTGCAATATTAGGGCATATTTTCCCGCTGTTCCATAATTTTAAAGGGGGAAAAGGGGTTTCAACTTTGGTTGGGGTTCTGTTGGCTATCCACCCGTTTGCGGTACTGCTCTGCCTTATAATTTTCCTCATTGTTTTTGTATTTACAAGGTATATCTCTGTAAGCGTTATAGCGGCTGTTACCTGTTTTCCGTTTATGGTCAATTTTATTTTTGCACTGTGGCTTCAGCCCGAAGAGACGCTTACCCTAAAGATATTCAGCATAGTTGTAGGAGTTATCATTTGGCTTACACACCTGAGCAATCTTAAAAGACTCTATTACGGCAAAGAGGAGAAGTTCTCAATAAAACCCGCCGTTGGCCCATATGCTTTCTACGCCTCCAAAAAAAAATCAGAATAATAACATACATAATGTTTATAGATGTGTAGAAATTGAAATAAAAATGGCAAATGCAAGGCTTGCAAAATCATTCAATACCGGAGCATACTGTAGTATGTGAGGATTTGAATGATGAGCGTAACGCAGCAGTTGCCTTTTTAGGCAATTTCTAAATTTTACTTGTAGGAATTCTCTATAGCCAGCCGCAACTCAGTAATACTATGCATAGGAGTAATCTCACCGTTCTTTACAAAAGAGATGGTACCTGTCTCCTCTGAAACAACAATTACAGTGGCATCTGTCTCCTCTGTAACACCGGCTGCAGCGCGGTGACGCATCCCAAGATGAGCAGGTATGTTTGGATTCTCTGTCATTGGCAGAGTACATCTTGCGGCGATTATACGCCCGTTGCCAATAACCACGGCACCATCGTGGAGAGGGGAGTTCTTAAAGAAGAGGTTCTCTATGAGCCTTCTGTTTATTGCTGCATCAATTGTATCTCCCGTTTCTATGATAAAATCCAATGAGGATGAATGTTTCATTACTATAAGTGCCCCTGTCTTGGTCTCGCTCATCTTTCTAACAGCCTGTGTAAGTTCGTCAAGCTCGTGGAGGTTTATATCCATCCCCTTTTTCCCAAAGAAGTTGCCAATAATCCTGTGGGCACTTTTCCCATTTACATAACGTTGGCCAAGGTGAAGCAGAAAACGTCTTATCTCTTGTTGGAAGAGAATAATAAGGGCAATGAATCCCACACCTAAAACCTGCCCCATAAGAGCAGAGAGTAAACTCATCTTCAATGCCTTAACCACTATCCAAAAGACATATATCATAAGTATTCCAACAAATATGCTTATGGCGGCAGTCCCTCTAATCAACTTGTAAATGTAGTAGATGATTAATCCAACCAAGCAGATGTCTATGATATCAATGAGTTGTATGTTTATAAAATCAAACACTTTCCTTCTGTTTTAAACCTATATCCGCAAAGTTAGGGATTATTTGTCGGGAAGCAAATATTGCCATTAAACGGTTACTCTGCAAATTAATCTCCTGCTGACCAATATTAATAAGGAACGGGATGGCTTGGAAGTCCATGCCATCCCGCGTCTCAAAATATATTAACCTTTAGTAAAAGGGGTATCCATAACAGAACCTTTTCCTTAAGCCAAATGAGCAAAGACAAACTTGTTTGAGCTTTGCCATGGCGAGGAAAAGCTGCGCGTAAGCGAAAATTTATATACCTTTGTATTAGTCAAATACAAAAAAACTGGTTTGGATAAAATACATTATATCATGAAAGATAAGTATAAGATACCATATATCAATGCTTGTATTAGAGCTTTTGCCAAACGGTTTATGCTTTCAACAAAAACAGCATTTGAATATCTTTATAGGTTTAAGGGTATTGATTTTCTTGTTGAGTTCTATGAGATAGAACACTTACAGTCAATTGATGACGCTGTTGATGATCTAATAGTGTGTTGTTCTAATAATGGAGGAACGCTTAAATGATACTATATCATGGGACAAATGTGGATTTTAAAGTGATAGACCTAAAAATGTCCAATAAGTATAAAGATTTTGGACAAGGTTTTTATTTAACAGATATTCGTTCTCAGGCAGAAAATCTTGCAGCAAAAAAAGCCAGACTATTTGGCGGATATCCTGTTATTCAAGAGTATACTTTTGAGGAATCCGTGTTAGAAAATGGTAATTTGAATATTCTTAAATTTAATTCTCCAACTGTGCAGTGGGCAGAATTTGTGTTTAAAAACAGAAATAGAGAACAAAATTTACTCATAGTTTTGATATAGTCATTGGTCCAATAGCAGACGATGGCGTTGCATATCTTTTAAGCAGATATGATGAGGAAACACTTAATATTGAGGAATTAAGTAAAGAGTTAACATATAAAAAATTAAATAGCCAATATTATTTTGGCACAGAAAAATCTTTAGAATATCTTACAAGATTATGATATCGCAGCAGCAACGAGAGTTTTTAATTAACCATATAGTTGATAAAATAACTGAGTTTATCATTAAAGATAACAATGCAGATATCTCATCAGCTTTGAAAACTGTTTATCAATCTAAAGTTTATCAGTTGGTACTGGATGTTGATGGCGACCTGTATTCTCAAAGTCCGTCTTATATTTACGATCTTTTAAAATCTGAAATTAACGATAATGTGATAAGTTAGGATAGTTTATTGCTGAATGACCCATCTAAGAAGAATATAGAATTTTATATTTGAGAAACAGAACGGGATGGCTTGGAAGTCCATGCCATCCAGTTCTATAGGTAATTTTGGTAAAAAGTGTTTATTCGGCTAAAAATCAAGATAGAAAAATACATAATGCCGCATGTAATTTATTATACACTTTAGATGGTGAAATTTTATAATATATCTGTATAACAACAAATTATTTTTACTACCTTTGTAACAGACAATCTAACGATAAGAACCTTTTCCGTAAGCCAGATGAGCAGAGCCAAACTTGTTTGAGCTTTGCCATGGCGAGGAAAAGCTGCGCGAAAGCGAACCTTTTCCGTAAGCCAGATGAGCAGAGCCAAACTTGTTTGAGTTTTGCCATGGCGAGGAAAAGCTGCGCGAAAGCGAACCTTTTCCGTAAGCCTTTTTGGCGTTGGCGTTAGCGTTGGCATTAGCCATAATTGAGTTTATAGTGTATAGGCAGCATTATAAAAGTTAAGAGTTGAAAGTTTAAAGCGTATAGATAGTTTTAAAGTTAACAGAGGTAAAGTCAAAAGTAAGAAACTAATATCTTTAAAACTATCAACTGATAAACTGACTTTAAACAATAAACTATAAACTATAAACTGAATTAGCCAAAGCTAAAGCTAATTATTTTGTTCCCGTGCATATTCCGCACATAGGTTCCATAAAAAGTATTTATTAACAACACTAAAACTATTAAGTGTATGAAATTTTTAAAAATTTATTTTGTTGCCATGTTAGCGTTGTTTGCGGTAGCATGTAGCCACGATGCATTAAAAGAGAAAGTGTTCAATACTACAACAATCCAAAACGATCAGGATCTGCAGATTGTGCCTAAAGAGGAAGCCTTGGCACTTTTGGATAGATTCTTGGATGAAACCTATCCTGCCACCAAGTCTGAACCAAAAAGAAAGATTGCAACCGTTAGTGAGTACTATGGAGAGGCCCCTTTAACCAAGGCTAATGACAAAGGCGAGCAGGTGAAGATTCCACAGGCCTATTTAGTTAATTTTGAAGGGGAGAGAGGCTTTGCCGTATTGGGAGCAAATAATAAAGTTCCCGACATAGTAGCCGTAACAGAATAAACGGATACTTCTCTCAGCATTGTTTGAAGCCGGAAAGAGCGTATGAATATGATAACCCGGATGAAGAACAAAGTAGAGGACACAGGTACAATTTACATTTTAGAGTAATCACTTATGACATACCTTCGCAGCCTGTTACAAGAAGTTACTCAGTAAAATAGCTAAGTATTACTAATAGTTAAAAAATAAGGATATGAGAAATTATATATTATGCACTTTATGCATGTTGCTATTGGGTTGTTATAAAATATATCCCAATAAACTAACTCCAAAGGAGTTGGAAATTGACGCCTCTGAGCAGGTAGTTTACGTCAATGCTACAAGAAAAATAGATATAATTGATATTGTTAGCAGTGCAGATTCGTATCCAGATTCTAAGAAAGGCGAAGAAACAAAAGATTTCAATGGAATTTTAGTATGCAATGGAGTTTGGTTTAATGCGCGTATAAATACAAATGACCTTGACTCATGTAATGTGATTAAGTTTTACTTTAAAAAAAATGACTCCGGGGAAAAAAGAAAAATTGTGTATACCGTTAAGGGTGATATCCATTTCCAAATGCCTGTAGGCTCTATAACTCAAAGCGTCCAATAGCCTGCTTGGCCGTACCTTGAGTTCAAGCTACTCCAGGCTCTTAACGACAGTCAAATGTTTAATGATTTCAAAAAAAGATGAGGTAGCCATGATACTCTTTAGTTTACACTACCCATTTGAAAAACAGAACGGGATGGCTTGGAAGTCCATGCCATCCCGTGTCTCAAAATAATCAACGTTATTAATAACCAATGATTTTATTGTTGTTGTGTTTGTATAGGCTATTTGTTTTGTGTCTCTTTTGATTTTACAAACATATCTTTCCAAGCGTCTACATCCTTGATAGAGCGCTCAAAAAATTCTTTCTTCTGTTTATAATATTCCTCTATATTCTCTTTGCTCACCTCTTTAAGAGCTGCGAACAGTCTTTCAATTGACTGAATCTGCATAAAGTTGATATGAGCGAAGTTTTTGTAGTTATACATTTTAATCATCTCTTCTGCTTTTCCGGCCAAACGCAGTTCTGCAAGTTGTGCACACGTATTGGCCATATAATCATTTGAAGTTGCCAAAAGTTTTATATTATTGATGCAGCATTTTATAACATTGTCTGTAAGCTCATCCTTATTAACTTTACCGTAGATGCCATATCCTGCAAGGTAATAGAACAGTTTGTTGGTATATGTCTTAAGAATGAGACCGTTAATGTTTTCAGTACCATACTTTGAACAAGCCATAGCCTTATGGTCTACAATAAATTTGTGCAATTTGTCACTACTGTTTACATTCTGGCTAATATATGGCCATAGCTCCTCTGATAAAACCTCATTGGCTTTAAAATCATATACAACAGTCTCTGCAAACACTTTAGATTCATCATTCATATATGCGGCAGACAGTGCTTTGAAGTAAGCTGCTGCATTCTCAATGGACTTATCTGCATCATATTTTTCTTTGATTTTTTTAGGAGAATTGTTTATGTTTTTAGCCTTTTCTACGCGCGCTATGAATTCATTAAGTTGCCCACTACCAACAATTCTGCCAATTTCATTGCCATCGGCATCTAAAATAAGGAATGTAGGAAAAGCCGCAACATTAAATCTCTTCATGAGATCTTTTCCCTCGCCTTTCTCCATATCAAATTTTGCATTTATGAAGTTTGCATTAAAGTATTTTCCTGCAGCCTCTGTTGGGAATACCTCATTGGCCATCTTTTTGCATGGCCCGCACCAAGAGGTGTAGCAGTCCATGAAAATAAGCTTTTTATTTTTGCTCTTTTTTGCTTTAGCGAGCACCTCATTGAATGAACCGGTTTCCCATATGACACCTTTATTTTCTTGAGCAAAGAGCGAGAGTGAGAACATAACGGCAACAGCCAAAGTAATAAATTTTTTCATCTTATATATCTTTTATATGTTAGTATTATATTCTTAGTTTAGTAATCTTAAAAAATAACTTGGTAATCTTTAATTGTCTTTTCGGTCTATATTTCTTTTCTCAAAAATACTGCTAAATCTTTACCAACTTATTTTTTAACGCTTACTTAAATAGTGTAAAAGTACCTGCATCAATCATCGTAAAGGGTAAAGATACAGCCATCCGCGTATTATAATACAACTAACTGTGGCTTTTTCCATCATGTATTTTAAAAGGGATAGCATTCATTAGGCCATCCCTTTATCAAATAATCAAACTTTATTAACCGTTAAATACACTATTTAAGTAATTCCTCTAATTTGGATTGCAGCTCTGCGCCTCTGAGATTTCGGGCAATTATAATACCGTCTTTGTCAAATAATACTGTGGCCGGAATACCGCTCACTCCATATAGTTTTGAACCTTCGCAATCCCATCCCTTTAGGTCTGATAACTGCGGCCAAGGAAGATTGAGCTCTTCAAGAGCTTTTTTCCATGCTTCGTCTTTTGAGTCAAGGGAAACACCAACAACTTCAAAGTCTTTTCCATTATACTTCTTATATGCTTCAAGAACATTGGGCATCTCTGCTCTGCATGGTGCACACCAGCTTGCCCAAAAGTCTAAAAGTACGTATTTGCCCCTTCCTACGTAGTTAGATAAAGAGACTGTATTGCCGTCTTTATCGTTCATTGTAAAGTCTGTAAATGGTTTGCCTACAGAAGTTTTTTCTAAAATCTCTATGATGGATGCAATTCTCTTGTAGGCCGGAGTGGTTTTTGTGTATTCATTTGCCCCTCCGAGAAGGGCTTTTTTGCCCTCTAAAGTTGCTTCTGAATATGCTGCGTTATGCAGGTCTATATGCCATGTTGCAGGATTATTGATGTTGTCCTTTACATAATTGTATTTTACTGATATGAATTTTTGCCTGCAATCTCTAATGATATTGTTAAGGCTGTCAACTTCGCTCACAGACAATTCTATTCCATCTCTTTTTGCATTCTCAATTTTGGAGTATGTATCCATAAAAGTTTTTGACAGAGCGTGATATTCGTTATTATGTAGCTGATATGAGTCATTAAATGGTGTTCCCGATACAGCTGTTTCTCCATTCTCGTCTGTTGTAATGGTTATGGTACCCTTTTCAAGCACCACTGTTGCGTAGAGCAAAGGTGGGTTTGACATACTGCCATCCAATACGTAAATGGTACAATAGTCCGGGTTTTCAATCTCACCCTTAAATGAATATTTACCATTTGTAATAATGGTTGAATCCTTAGCCGGTTTTTCTTTGGAATCTGTTGTACTTGAAATTTTGTATATTGTCTTTCCATCTAAATGGCTGTCTGCAACGGTTCCGCTGATATTATAACAGTTGTCTGAACAGCCGGCTGCACATAGGCATGCTATTGCAATTGATATTATATGCTTCATTTTATTTTGATTTTAAAATTTTATTCCCATCCTTTGTTCTGCTCCCAGCCCATGTTGGCAACTTCTCCGCTGTATATTGGCATTGCCCAGCGAGGATCGTCGGGACCAATGGTAAGAGTAGTTTTAGAATTAATATCTTTAGGGTCCTGCAGAATAACTCTTGATACGCTTATTCCGGCTTTTTCAGCTCCGTTAAGACGTTTTATATCGTAAAATCTTAACAGACCTGCAAACTCCCTGTCCCTTTCATCCATTACATCCTGAACCGTACCACCAATATTATTTGCAGCAGATGTATTCATGAAACGGGTAGCTCTAAAATCTTTTAATACTTTGGCTGCCTCTGCTGTTTTTCCGCTTCTTGCAAGACACTCTGCTTTGATAAGCATCATTTCGGCAGTGGTCATTCCCAGTAATTTAACAGGGCCATTACCATTAAATCTATAGTAGCAGTGCGCATGCCACGGTTTCAGCCATTTCTGTGTCTCATTTGTGATACAATATCTTTTTTGCACCCCATCTATAGTTGCTGTTTGGTAGCAACCCGAGGCAAACATCAATGGATAATTAGAGTTATAGAAATAGATCCAACGTGCATCATTCTCCTTGTCAAAAAGGTTATACAGCTTTTCTGAAACAGGGCAATAGTCACCAGTTGATACGCTTGGTAAAAACAGTTCCTCATAGAGCGTAACAGGTTGTAGACTTAAATTCCATAGAGTAAATGGTACATTGGCAGGTAGTGTACCTTTAATAGCTGTATTATCCTCGTTAAGCAGATTAAATGTGGTTGATGGAGCCAAGGCATAGTTTGGATCATCCTTGAATGTCACCAGTGTGTTGTGTGCGGCAAGTGCTGCATTGGCATTTTCTAAAGCTGAGTCATATTTACCTCTGTACAGATCTATTCTGGCTCTGAGTGCCTTTACGGTTGGAACGGTAGGTCTAAAGCTGGTCTTTAGATTAAATTGGGTACATCCGGCTTTTGTAAGCAACTCCTCGGCTTTTTCAAGATCTTCATATATTCGGGTGAGGGTGTATCCCACGGTCTCTCTTGCCGGAACCTCTCCCGGGTTCAATCCATCTCTGTATCCTATGCCGGGAGCATCTTCGTTCCAAAGACAGAAAGATAGCATTAGCATGAAATGGTAATACGCTCTGCCAAAATATGCTTCGCCTGCAACCTGGTCGTGAACTTTTTGGGTTGTCTGTTCAACTTTATCTAAGTTGTCCAAGATGGTATTGAATCTGTAGATTCTTTCCCATGAAGGTGTCCATGTTGTTTGCATATTATATTGGGTATTAACCAATTCCTCTTTGTCAAGAACATACTTTTTATAGGTGTAAGAGGAGCCTTTTTGCCCATAAGCAAAATATTCCGGATCTATCTCTATTGCATCTGTGAGATAAATCTGGTCGCCAATGTATCCCCCTGTTATTCCGTATGTAATATATAGGTTGTCCGGTGCGTCAAACAAGTATAAATCCAAGCTTCCCGACAATTCCTTCAATTGGTCCATGTGGTAAATATATGCGCTACCGGATTTGTTCGGTGTTTCATCTAAGAAATCCTTGCAGTTAGTTAGCATGAAGCTACCTATGATTGCGCTAATAAAGGATAATATGTGTATAATATTCTGTTTCATACGTGAAATTTTAAATTTTTAAAAGTTGACTTTTACTCCAAATGTAAATGTGCGCAGAGGTTTTATATTACCGTAAGCGTAATCAGGGTCAAAGCCTTTTTTTGCGCTATATATTAAACCGAGGTTTGTCCCCTGAAGATAAATAGTTGCGCCTTTAACCACTTTTTGTCTGTCTAAAAGTGATTTAGGGAAGTCATATCCCAAATATACCTCTTGAAGTCTAAGGTGATTTCCTTTATTATATGAACCCTTGTTCTTTATCTGCATATTATATGTGTAATTGTATGCTTGAGATGTTGTGAAAACAGAGGCATTTTCATCGTTATAAAGAGGAAAAGCAACATACCCTTTCTGATTTGCGTAACCTTCCTCATACACTTTGAAACTCTTATCTAATTCGTTGCTGAAGTATGGACTGTTCATATCATAGTTGAAGATGTTGTTGCAGTATACCCAATAATCAAATCTTCCCGTAATCATGAACGAAACAGTTATTCCTTTATATGTAAACCTGTTGGTGAATCCCATCTCATATTTAGGGGTACTTGTCCCTAAATAGTAGAAATAGTTAAGATCATCTAACGTCATCCCTTTCTGACGCTCTATCTGATCTGACAAATGAGAGGTTTTACTATCTACAATAGCTTCATCTTTACCATCTTTACCCTCCAAAATTACATATCCCTCTTTGGTATAGCCTTTGAATTTAACTACAGATATGGCGTCAATTGGATATCCTTTCAAATAATCCATATTGAACGCAGGAGACTGCGAGGTAACGTTATATTCAAGTATCTTGTTGGTGTTGTATGACATATTTAAATTTCCATTCCATCTTAAATCGCCGGCAATCATTATATTGCTGTTAAGACTTATCTCAATGCCTTTATTTGATACTTTTGCATTGTTAAAACTGGCAGTAGTTACACCTTGCGAAATTACAGGTACAGTTGCATTGGCAAGAACATCGTATGAGTATTTGTTGTAATAATCTATGCTACCATACAATTTGCTTCCAAACAGGTCAAAGTCTGCACCAATATTAATGGTGCGTGATTTTTCCCATGTAAGAGAGGGGTTTCCTCTCATTGCAATTGTACTGAAAGGTTCATTGTTTGTGTATGTTATATTGCCGGGGAAAGTCTTAAGTGTTGTTACAGTGGAGTTCTTTTTCTTTCCTGCCGATACACCTGCAATACCAACTGAGGCCCTTATTTTTAACATATTCAACCATTTTACATCTTTAAGAAAATTCTCCTGAGTTGCCATCCAGCTGCCTCCTACAGACCAGAACGGAGAGAATTTCTCTCTGGTCTCTTTAGTTTGGTAGTTTGTGGCGTCTGTACGAAAACCGGCTGTTATAGAGTATTTGTTGTTGAATGTGTAGCTTGCGTTTGCGTATGCAGAGAAGTAACGTTCAATGTACTGGGTAAGAGCACCCAACCCTTCGTAAGGCATAAGAGAACTTACTCCAAAAATATTAGGTCTCCTTGTTACATAATCCGGAGTGGATAGTACTGAATACGTATTTTTGTTAAAACCGTATCTCGTAACGGTTGGAATAATGTCTGTTGTAGAAGAGATAACCTCAGTACCGGCAATTGCAGAAATGTTATGTTTTCCGAATGTACGGTTAAAATCTGCCTGTGCTCTTAGATTGTAGCTTTCATATTTGTTGCCGTTATCTGTAAAAACTCCTCCGGAAGGTAAGTATGACTCGTATAGTCCGGTTGCCGCATTTAATGTAGAGTATGTATTGTACAAATCTCTAACATAGTACGACTCAATATCGTAAAGATTTTTGCCGTCTGTTCTTCCATACTCGTATTGTCCCTTTGCACTAACTCCAAGACCCCACTCTGTTTTGTAATCTAATCCTCCTTGCACTCTATAATTTATGCTTTTTGTGGTATTGTGCCTGTACTTTATATCCTCTATAGGGTTGTATCGCCAATTTGCAGGTGTTTTGCCGTTATATTCACTCATAAGGATTGGATAGTAGATGGTTTTGGCGGTTGGCACATGCAGATAGTTGCCGTTGTCATCTAAAAATCTTGTCCATGGTGAGACGTATGTTTTAAGATTCTCTATGCTCTCGCCGTTATTATCAGATTTATTGAATACTGTATTGAGATTTACATTGAACGAAAGGTTTTTTGTAATCTTTGCGGTGCTTTGCATGTTCAGATTAACTCTTTCGCTTCCGTTTCCAACCATATAGGCGTCATTTGAATTGTATGATGCGGAAAATGCATAGTTAATCTTCTCTGATGAACCTCTTAATGCTATGTTATATTGTTGCTTAACGGCATTTCTCATGAGGTACTTTTTAATCTGCTTCTCCCAAATTCTGTTGTTGCCGTATGCTATTAATTCTGTTCTTTTGGCATTGTACTCTGCTTCCGTGATAGATGCTCTTGTATTTTTTTCCCAAAGCATGGAGTATGGTTCTGCGTAATATACACGCCTGGCGGTTGTCATGAGATATGGATCTTGAGTTCCTGAGATGTTAACAGGTGTGTATTTGTTTCGTAATTCAACATATTTGAACTGACTCTCTGCGGAAGCCATGTTAAAGGCGTAATCTATGTCCGGCATAGCTGATATGCTTACAAAAGCGTCTGCGGAGATATTAAGGTTACTTCCGCTTTTTGCCTTTTTTGTTGTAATTACAATAACACCGTTTGCCGCTCTTGCTCCATAGATAGAGGTGGCCGCGGCATCTTTCAAAACGGTAATGTTCTCTACATCGTTAGGGTTAATGGTTGAGAAAGGATCATTACCTTCTGAATAACCATTTATCGGGAAGCCGTCTACAACAATAAGAGGGTCTTTGTCTGCCTGGTCTGTCTGCAATGTTCCCTGTCCCCTTATGATAAAGCGAGGTGTACCGTCTACAGTGTTACTTGATACTGCTAATCCGGGAACAATTCCGCTTAGTACGCTCGATATGTTTGCTGTGGGTTTTTGTGCAATTACCTCTGAGTTTACTATTGCGTATGAACCGGTAGCCCTCTCTTTAGAGATGGTCTGGTAACCGGTAATAACCACATTTTCAAGGGCTATGGCGTCTGTCTTCATTACTACGTTTGCAATTGCGCTTTTGCCTGCAGATGCAGTATAATCCTGCATTCCAACGTATGTGAACAGCAGTTCATCGCCCTCGTTTGCATCAATTGTGTAGCGGCCGTCTATATCCGAAGCAGATATTTTCCCATTGCTTTTGTTCTGTACGGTTACACCGGGAAGTGGCTCGCCTGTTTCGTCTGTGATAACTCCGTTCAAGGTTTTTGATTGGCTTTGGTCATGCTCGTAATCTTTTGGATATAGGGCTATGTGGTTCCCTTTAAACGAGTAGGAGAGATTTGTCCCTTTGAGCAGTTGCGATAGGAGCCCTTTAATCTCATCTTGGGTAAATGCCTTTCCGTTAGCGGCATTTTTTTCAATGGAACATGTTACTTTCTGTTCAACTGCTGCCTTTACTGCATCTGAGTAGACAAAACTGTAACCGCTCTGCTCTGTAACAGCCTTAAGGACTGTCTTGAGCGGCGTGTTGCTGAAATTGATTTTAAGATGCTGAGCAAACAGATTGTCCGATAATGCAATGGAGATTATCAGACATGTGCATAAGGAGATTATCCCTTTTGTGCAGATTTTCTTGATTTTAATGTCAGACATATGGTTAACTTAGGTTAATAATACTTTTCCTAAATAGTGTACCCCATTAACCGCTGTTACCCTATAATTTTTTCAAAATACAGTTGAAAGAACATTATGTGTGAGTCTGATCAGAGATGATGTAAAGAATATAAGGTAAACGAAGATAGCATATCAACTATTTTCAGATATGGATAAAATTCTTTGCAGAACCATTGGTTATTCGACAATGTATTCTAATTTTGCACTTGATATGTTCTAAAAAGTGTTGTATTTGGCACAAATCGGAATTTGTTAGTGTAAATTATACTTTAATTAAAAATTTCATAAAATTTATACGGTAAAATGCTATTCGCTCCAAAATTTAGAGTAGATTTGCATGTATAAACTTCACGTAAGTAAATATAAAAAACAATATTTGAAATAAATATCATTTTAATGATATTTAAAATGCAAAATTATGGCAGATCTATATGAGTATTCGACACCCGAGCTTGTCCGTTTGCTTGGCTCACGATTCAAAGAGTACAGAATGCGGTGCAATCTCACACAAAAAGAGGTAGCAGAGCTATCTGGTATCGGATTGACCACAATCCACAAATTTGAAAACGGAATAGCAGGGAATCTTTCATTATCAACATTTATTCTTTTACTGAAAGTTGTGGGACAAATTAATGCATTGAATGACCTTCTGCCGGAATTACCGGAATCTCCTTATCTAATGCGTAAGAATGAAAGGAAAGCACAACGTATACGCCACTCCAAATAACACACTGATATGGTAAAATCGCTACGAGTAATACTTTGGGATGAAGAGATAGGCAGATTAGCATGGGATGAACAACGTAGGCTTTCGTATTTCATTTATAATCCAGAATTTGTAAAGAAAGGGTTGAGCGTTTCTCCTCTTACAGCGCCTATTGATAGTGTAAGAGCTCTTGTTCCTGTGTGGGGTGAAAACGAAAATATATATCAAAAGCTTCCTGCCTTTATTGCAGATTCACTGCCTGATGCTTGGGGTAATCAACTATTTGATCTCTGGCGTCAACAAAACCACCTCGCAGGTGCAGACATCAATCCACTTGACAAGCTATCATTTATCGGCAAACGAGGAATGGGCGCTTTGGAGTTTTTGCCGGAGACATCCCGTGAACGAAGAGCAGATAAGATTGACATGAAATCGTTGGCTGACTTAGCTGAACGCATCTTTAAAGAGAGAGAGAATGCACATATTCTACCGGAAGAGTCAATTACAATGCAGTCATTACTGACTGTCGGGACATCTGCTGGTGGCCGTCAACCCAAAGCTATTATTGCTATCAACCATGAGACAGGCGAGATTCGCAGTGGTCAGATTTCGGGGCTGGAAGGCTATGACTATTACCTGTTGAAGTTCGGCAATTCGGAATACAGCTCTGCAGAATTGGAGATGACCTATTATGAGTTGGCAACAGCTGCGGGAATCAGCATGATGCCCTCTAAACTATATTCAGTTGATGGCAACAATCACTTTATGACAAAACGCTTTGACCGTGAGGGGAAGAAAAAAGTACATACACAAACATTGGCTGCTATCTATCCCGATGCAGACAGCTATGAGCAACTGTTAACTGTTTGCCGTAAACTTCATCTGCCTGATATAGATTGTCAGGAGATATTTCGCAGAATGGTTTTCAATATATTATCAAATAACACAGATGACCACAACAAGAACTTCTCTTTCATCATGAATGAAGATGGTTCGTGGCGTTTGTCTCCTGCATATGACATTACTTACATTATAAACAGGGGTGGATTTCTTCCAAATGAGGATCATTGTATGTTTATACGTGCAAAACTTCGTGGTATTACTCGTGCCGATGTAATTGACTTTGCCCGTGATAATGGCATTCGCAGACCGGATGCCATTATACGTGATGTTGTTGCTTCATTGAAACAATTCCGTATAGTGGCTACAAAGTATGGTGTTGCAAAAGAGTGGATAGGGAGAGTTGAGGCCGCAATCGCAGGCCATCTGAAAGATTGGGGAGTGTTTGAAAAAATAGTTTAATCACCCATTTTAAAGATTAATGGCAGAGACATTAAGAAAGTACGCATAGAGGAGACTTATAAAGGCAATTATCATCTATATGCAGATATTGATGGTAAGGAACACAAGTTTGTCATTGGCAAGAACAAGGATGAGTTCTCATTGATTAGAAATATAGGTTTGACAAACCTTACTGCAGACACGCTCAAATCAATAGTGGAGAAGTATTTCAAACTTTAACAATGAAAGCTGACAGTTTGGTAACACTTAAATAAACCGCGGTTTATTTAAGTGTTACCAAACTGTCCTTTATCTCATAGTCAACGGATGTGCAGAGACTTATTATGCTCATGATGTGGTGAATGGATTCCGAGTTGAAAGAGCCGGTAATTGTTTTGTTCAGTACACTGCTGTCTGTAACGGCAAATGTCACCCCGTGCCATCTTTCCAGCACCTTTATAACCTCGGAGAGTGGTGTTTCGTCAAAGACAATTCTCCCTTCTGTCCAGGCTTTTATGTCGTCCATCTTAGGTGAACCTACCTTTACAGGCCTCTTGTCCTGGGCAATAATGAGTTGATTGTCGGGAAGCATATTATAGGTATTTCCTTTTGAGATAAGGGAGATCTTACCTTCGTAAAGGGTGGCCTCCTCGCTGTTGTCGTTAGGGTATGATTTTATATTGAACTTGGTGCCCGTTACCTTTATCACAAGCCCTTTTGCTGTTGTAACTATAAGTGGATGAATGGAATCTGTTGCTACGTCAAAGAATGCTTCGCCATCTATTTTTACCTCTCTTGTCTTCCCGACAAATCTGTTGGGAAAGGTTATTCTTGTGTCTGAGTTGAGCTTTACATTTGTGCCGTCGGGCAGGATGATGTTAGATTTAATACATTTTTCCGTATAGAAAGTGTTGAGGCTCTCCTGCGGCATGTTGTCCAAGCCTATCTCTATATTTCCGTTTTTGAGTTCTGCAAGAAGCTCGTTTTTAAACGATTCTTTTAATTGTTCGCTGTTGCTTAAAGGGTTTATGAATAGCATTATAATGGCTGCCGCCCCAATTGCTGCAGTTATGTACAACGCAATCTGTGTTCTCTTGTGTTTTGCGGGATAGGCTTTGTCTGTGGTAGGTTTTGTTGTGGTCTCTGTTGTTGTATTTGTGGCCGGCTCTGCTGCATGATTTGCTACATGCTCTGTTGTTCTGCTTTGCTGTTGTGCGCCAGCATTGCTGTGCAGAGCTTTTTGTTTGAAGTTCTCCAGCTCACTTCTGCTTGCCCTCTCCTGCGGCATTGTCGTTGCCACATAGAGCGTCTTTAGATTTGCAAGATACCTGCCGTTGGCTACATCTTTATTGGCCCATCTCATTATCTCCTCTCTCTGCTGCGGAGAAGTTTCGCCCTTTATGTATTCTATAAGTAGTTGCTTTCTCATAATGCCCTCTTTAAATTATAACGTAATGGTTGGGAAAATCCATAATAAAACCGGCAAGTAATCTTTAAGATATTTGCGCAATATTATGTATGCTTTTGTAAGTCTGGCCTCTACGGTGCTTAACCCAATGGACTGCACAACTGCTATCTCTCTGTTTTTAAGGTTGGCGTTGCGGCTTAATAGAAAGGTCTCACGAACCTTTGGCGGCATATTTTGAATGGCTTTGCTTATAAGATCCTGCACCTCTTTGCTGAAAATCTCCACTTGGTTCTGCTGTCCTATGGCCGATATATTAAAGTTGAGTTCGGCATTCTTGCACCAGTCTGCATAGTTTGCCTTTGCTTTTCTTTTGCGAAGTATATTAAGCGACTCGTTCTTTGCTAAAACAAACAGATAGGGGAAAAGCTCCTTTTCTGATGACAGCATCTCTCTTCTGTTCCATAGTTTTAGGAATACATCTTGTGCCACCTCTTTTGCCTCTTCCCAGTCTTGGAGATAGCTGTACGAGAAGTACTCTATCTTTTTTAGGTGTTCAAGGTAGAGTTCATCAAATATCTTCTCTTTTGAGTCCGAGTGGCTGTGCATCTTTTTCCGTTAGGTTGAGCACAAAGTTATGAAAAATAAACTACTATTCCACATAGGCCAATGTGGCAATGGATACTTTGCAGTCTGCGAGGGTGGGGGAGGAGCGGAGGGCGTGAACTGCCGCCTCTAATGTTGCTCCGGTTGTAAATACGTCATCTACAACTAAGAAGTGCATTGGCTTTGGCTTTTGAATCTGCTTTGGCGTTGGCATTAGCTTTGGCTTTGGCGTTAGCTTTGGCCGTGGTGTGTGAATCTGCGTTGGCTTTGGCTTTAGCGTTAGCATTGGCATTAGCTTTGACGTTGACTTGGGCCTGAAAGCCTCAATCATGTTCAACCGCCTGTCCTCTTTGTTCTTATGGGTTTGCGTTGCCGTAACATGCACCCGCTTTATGTAGGCATTGCTTACCTCTATTTTTCTTCCCGACAATTCCTCTATCCCTTTTGATATCCCGCGTGCAATCTCTGCGGCTTGGTTATAGCCCCTTTTCAACCACCTCAGCCAGTGCAGAGGAACCGGAACTATCTTGTTTGGAAGCAGAGAATAATTACCATTACAGCTCTCGGCAATCTTGTGCCCCAAAAGCCGTCCAAAGTAGACACCAAGCTCGGGGTGCTCCTTATATTTTATTAGGTGTATTATGTTCCTGTAACCTCCGGTAAAGAAAAACAGACTGTAAGCTCTCTCTATTTGAGTATGATCGCCAAAGGTTTTTTCTGCCATATTACCGGGAGTTGAGCAGAAATATGTAAGGGGAAAATCTGCACGGCAGTAGCTGCAAAGATACCGTTCCCACCTGTAGATCAATCGCCCGCAGACAATGCAGTTTCTCATCTTATATTAAATGTTTATGTTCACTTACGTGCAGCTTTTCCTCGCCATGGCAAAGTTCAAACAAGTTTGCTTTGCTCATCTGGCTTACGGAAAAGGTTCGCTATCGCGCAGCTTTTCTTCGCCATATAATCGGCTTTAGCTTTGGCATTAGCTTTGGCTAATTTAATTTTGAGAGCAAGTGCCAATGCCAACGCTTTCCTTACTCTCTATATCCTCTTTCTTCTCTTAACACTAAAAAGCCAATGCCAATGCTAATGCCAACGCCAATAATAACGCCAAAGGTAGATACATTAAGATGCAGGCGATTTTGATATTGGAAATTTACCTTTCAGACGGATAAAATTTTAGATAAGTTGCGCAAGTGTGATTAAAAATGGGTAGTTGCGCAGAAAATCTTTGGATAAATTGCGGAACTATATTAATTTTTGTATGTTTGCGCAAATTATCTGTGTATGGAACAAGTATTAGTAGGCAGGAAACAAGATTTAAAGTTACTTAAAGAGTATATAGATTCGGAAAAATCTGTCTGGGGGGCAAATAATGTTGCCATCCTCTTCCCTTAGATTCTTGTTTATTTATTGGGCTTTAGTCTTAGTTATTATCTCTTTTAAAGAATACTGAACGTTGAGTGCCTCATCTCTTGGCTTTCCGGAATCCGGTAAGGTAATCTTAACGACAGAAAGCTTGTACTCATACCCCTCCTCATACTTAAAACCGTCAATACAGTTGAAAGGCATAACGCTCCAATCCTCATTTTCATTGGTTCTTATCTTTATTCCTCTAAGTTTGTAGGCATCCTGTACGATAATCTTCTCTCCAATTTGAGATGACACATATAAAGTTGCGTCCTCTTTAGTATAATCTGCCTCTTTCTTAGAAAGAACCTTTATTAATTCATATCTTACAGAACCACCATCCATTGGGGGGTGCGCCAGGGTAATCTGTTTGACCCTTAATTTATATGTGTTACCTCGTTCAAAAGTAAATCCATCTATTTCGCCAAAATAAAATCCTTGATAGTAATCATCGCCCTCCAATTTTACAAGCATCCCCTCTGTAAGTGCATCAGAGAAAAAGCCGGTAGAAGAACCATTTGTATAGGCAGAAACCTCTGCATTAATCTTTTTAATCTTGTCTCCATCCTCGTCTTTCATGCAACTTGCAGATACTGCACCAATAACGAGCAGAGATAAAATAAATCCTTTGATATTCATAGTTTATGCTTTTAATTATTACTATGCTATGTAAACGCAAAAAACAGAAAATACTGCATCTAAAAAATAAAAAACAGCGAGCAGAACCAGCTCGCTGTTTTACTTATATGATTTAGAGTATGTTAGTTGAACATATATCTAACACTTATCTGCATTAGGTATGTAGATGAGGTACCGAATGTATTTGTAAATGCATCCTTAAGAACCTCTGTTCCGTTACGCTGGAAGTTGTAAACAGGCTCAGTCGCACCACCGGCTGTTCTCTTATTTGTCTGTTTTAGAATCTGGTTAACAGTAACAGACTTCATATTACCCCAGTTTTTATTAAGCAAGTTGCCAACGTTCAGAATGTCCAAACCAATCTGAAGCGTATTTCTCATACCGTTCTTAGACTGGATAAAGAAGTCCTGAGTAATCTTAAGATCAAACTGGTTAACCCATGGATAAACTAAACCGTTGCGTTCGGCATATCTTCCCTTTCTATCTTTAAGATACTTGTTATTGTTGATAAAATTCCAGAAGTCCTCTGCTTGCTCAGAAGCAGTGTATGTCTGTTTTTTATTGTTAGCATCTGTGTATGTATAATCGGCAAACTTAAGTTCATCTTTTGATGTTGGAACATAAATTAAACTTTGTCCACCACCATCGCCAACAACATTTGCGGTATATGTGTATGACACCTTGCCTTGTGGACCGCCCTCATAGAACAAACTAATGCCGGTTCTAAAATGCTTAGCATACTCTTTGCTGTAAGAAACATTAGCAATAAGTCTGTGAGGCATTATATATGATGCATAACCTAAAGTCTGAATATTATTACCGTTTACAGTTGCAGCACTCTGCCAAGCAGAATAGGCCTGATCTCCCCAACCGTCATTCAAAGATTTGCCATTGCTGTAAGTATAGGCAATCATTCCATAGAAACCTTTCCAGTATGGTTTCTCCAATTTGGCAGTTACAGAGTAGTAATAACCGTTCTTATCTGCGTTCTTTAATAAATATGCACCGTATGTACCTTTAGCGTATACATTATTGTAGCTATCCCAAATTAGTCTGTTATCAGCGTAATCTGGAATTGCAGATGAAGACGGGTCTTTTAAAGCGACGTTCTCTATTGTAACAGGTTTAATATCATAGTTGTATATTCCCTCAACCGATCCAATCAAACCAAGAGGCAATTTAAAGTCAACACCTAAAGATGATTTCCATGTTTGAGGCATTTTTAAATCGTCTGCCATAATTGTAAACGATGAAGGAAGAGAAGCTGATGCAGCGGTTGTACCGTTTGGATAGATCTGATTAAGAGCGTCAAGCCTATTAGCATAGAAATTAGGAACAACCTTTGAACCGCCTTTTGTTGCTGTATAAGTTGTTTGAAGTACTCCACTATCGCCAGCCTGAGCTACAATCCAAACAAACGGAAGACGTCCGGTAAAGAAACCTGAACCACCTCTTACAACAACATTCCTGTCCCCGAATAGATCCCAATTAAAACCAATACGTGGTGAAACCATCAAAGAGGTCTGAGGAAGTGTTGATGTGTCATAGTGACCATTGTTATCATTATATTCTTTAAACTGAGACTTGAATATTGCTGCGTTATATGTATCTAGTTTAGGGTAGCTTGGAACTTCAAATCTGACACCTGCTTGAAGTTTGAAATTATCTGTGAAAGATATCTCATCTTGAAGATAAACAGAGAACTGATTGAATGTAAACTCTGGGAATGCCTGTGAGAAATCGCTCTTCCATGAATGTGTAATTGCATACTGTTCAGGATTATCCATCAATGTTCCGTTATTAATTGCTGTCATAATGTCAGCCTCTGAATCAAAGTCGTATTGATAATATCCCGACCCAAATCTTTGAAAGCCGTTTTTAGTTTTATTGTTTTCATACTGCAAACCAAAGGTAATAAAATGATTGTTAACAGAGTATGTTAGTTCATCTGTAACATTAATTGTTTTTACCTGTCTTAAATTGCCGTATGAGAAAAGCTCTGTACCAAATGATGTATAGTATTTTCCATCTACACCAAAATCAACGAATGGGAATTCTCCTCCATCTGTACTTCTTGGTTCATCTTGATTTGAATAGGTTACACGCAACAAGTTAGTTAGAGCGCCATTCAAGAAACGAGAGTTAAGCTCACCTGCAAAAGATGAGTAGTTAGTTTCTTGATAGTATCTCGCATTTTGGTAGTAAATAGCAGTCATATTTGTTCTGCTTCCACTTAGATTGTACCTGGCTCCCAAACCGCTGGTAGAGGTTGATGGATTAGATGGAGTTTTCTTTTTAGTGTAGTTGTATCTTATATTAATCTTATGATTTTTGTTAATATTCCAATCCAATCTGCCCAAGAATTTGAAAGATGGACTCTTAGAGGAATATCCCTGATAAGCTCCTGTGCTGTAGCCATATTTATCAGATAGATACTTAGAAATTGCATCCATTGTAGTTGCTGATGGGCGTGCAACACCGTCATCCCCATTGGTATACGGGTTTGATGCAGTAGCAGCCACTCTTGAAGGGCCTGGAGATGTTACATCTTCAGCCTCTGCACTCAAGAAGAAGAAAAGTTTGTCCTTAATGATAGGACCGCCAACACGTGCACCGTATACAAGATTCTTCTCCTCATTAAGTGTAAGTGTACCATTCTTTGTTTTATCACCTCTGAACTTCTCATTATAATAATATGTGTAAACAGAAGCTCTGTATGTGTTGTCTCCCGAACGTGTTGTAGCATTCATTGCACCGCCCAAGAAACCTGTCTGGCGAACATCGAATGGGGTTACGTTAATTGAGATCTGCTCCAATGCATCCATAGATACAGGAGAACCTTTTGCAGGCATACTCTCGCCAATACCAAATGCATTGTTCATTGCAGCACCGTCAATTGTAAAGTTGTTCTGACGATATGTACCACCACCAATCTGAGGACCGTTTCCGGTATTTGAAGATTGAGGAGTCATCTTAACAAAATTGTTCAAGTTCCTCGATACAACAGGAATATCATTCATCTGCTGCATGTTAAGAGATGTGGTAGCACCGGCTCTCTCACTTCTCATAGAGGATCTTGCACCGTCTGCAGAAACAACCAACTCGTTAAGAGACATAGCCTCTTCTGTAAGTTTTACGTTGTAAACATAGTTCTCTGCAAGTTTAAGCTCAACACCTGTAACTGTGTTTTCACCAAAACCAAGAAGATTAACGGTAATGGTGTAAGGGCCACCGGCACGCATATTAGGGATTCTGTAATTACCGCTACCATCTACAATAGCATAGAATTGAGATCCCGATGGTGTGTGGGTTGCAAGGACAGTAGCTCCAACAGCAGGCTGTCCGTCTGCCTCAGTTACCTTACCACTCATAGATGAGGTGGTAACCTGTGCAAATGTTGCAATAGACAACATTAAGCTTAGAGCAGTAAGCGCAAATAGCTTAAGTGTTCTTTTCATAAAATAATTAAATAATAGATTAAATTTGGTTTAATTAAAATTTTGCGCAAAAGTAACCTCTTTTTCTAATAAATCTGAATTAGTGATGTTATTTTTTTGTTACAGCAAATTTTATTTATACATTTGCACCCGATTTACGGTGGACAGATTTGACTGCTTGCAACCACACTAAAAAATGCTAAAACGCTCTCTAAAAGGCACTCATTAATGGTAAGCATAATGAGTTGCAGTCATCACCCTCTAATCCAAGGGTTTAAGAGAAAGATTTTCAGCATTTTACAGATAGTAAAGTTCTCCTTGTAAGAGTCATTTTTCTCCCCTGTAAGAAACTTTTTTGTTATTGAAGTTTTTTAATTTTTAAAGGATATGGCTTATTTATTTACATCGGAGTCTGTTTCAGAGGGGCATCCCGACAAAGTTGCCGACCAGATTTCAGACGCAATCTTAGATGAATTTCTTAGACAGGATCCGCACAGTAAGGTAGCGTGCGAGACCTTTGTAAGTACAGGACTTGTAGTTGTTGGAGGTGAGGTAAGATCTGAGGATGCTTATGTAGACATTCAGAAAATTGCACGAGAGGTTATAAACAGAATTGGATATACCAAGGCAGAGTATATGTTCGATGGCAACTCCTGCGGCATTCTCTCTGCTGTTCATGAACAGTCTCCGGATATTAACAGAGGTGTTGTTGTAGAGGACAAAGATGAGCAGGGGGCAGGTGACCAGGGGATGATGTTTGGGTATGCATGTAAAGATACGGAGGAATATATGCCGCTCCCTCTTTATTTAGCTCACCTTGCACTTGTGACTTTGGCATATATAAGAAAGAACAGTAAACTCATGCCCTACCTTAGGCCTGATGCAAAGTCTCAGTTTACAATAGAGTATTCAGATGATCATACACCGCTAAGGGTTCACACCATTGTAATCTCCACACAGCACGATGAGTTTGATACAGATGAAGCTATGCAGCAGCGTATTAAGAGCGATGTTAAAAATATCCTTATTCCTAAGATGTTGGAGCAGCTCTCTCCTGCCGTACAGGAGCTGTTCAATAAGGATTACAGGCTTTTGGTTAATCCAACCGGGAAGTTTGTCATTGGCGGTCCTCACGGTGACACCGGTCTTACAGGGCGTAAGATAATTGTTGACACATACGGAGGAAAGGGTGCTCATGGTGGTGGAGCATTCTCCGGTAAGGATTCAAGCAAAGTAGACCGTTCGGCAGCATATGCAGCAAGGTATATTGCCAAGAACCTTGTTGCTGCAGGGGTTGCAGACAAGATACTTATACAGTTGGCATACGCTATTGGAGTTGCACGTCCGGTGAGTGTTAATGTAAACAGCTATGGAACGGCTAAAGTTACAAAAAACGGCAAGGTAATGACCGATGGCGAGATAGCAGATGTTGTTGAACAGCTGTTTGACCTTCGCCCCGCCAAGATTGTAGAAAAGTTTGGTCTTACCAATCCAATATTCGAGCCTACAGCGTCTTACGGGCATTTCGGGCGTACACCGTATGTTAAAGATGTTGAGGTTATTGAGAATAGAAAACCTGTTAAGAAGAGTGTTCAGTTCTTTGGATGGGAGCTTTTGGACTCTGTGGATATGATTAAAAAGGCCTTTTTTGAGTAAAAGTGCCTATACTTCTAAACACCAAAAATCCCGAAAGCCTCTCAACTTTCGGGATTATATTATTATTATGTATAATTCAAGCTATTTTACTACCGTATACAGTAACCTCAGCACCGGCGGGTTTTTACCGGCAGGACCGTTAATCCAGCAACTGTAGTAAGAGGTGAGATTTGTGTAATATGTAACGTTGCCATAGTAGTCTGTCTCCTGTGTTACGGCTGTAAACCATAAATCCAAACCACCGTCAACAAGAGCAGCTTCATCTTTCATAAAATACTTCTGAATCGTAGAGGAGCAATCCATGCTGTATTGGTGCAAAGACTTGTTTGCCGTACCTCTGCCGGATTCTGCATATATGTCATTTACAGGATAGTAATACTTTGCCAATGCCGCTGTATCTCTGGTTGTAGGGTAGAGATCAGATGGATAATTGGTATAGTCGTATGTTGCATTGGGCGTAAACGGAAAGATGAATGATGCTTTGCTTACTGCAATGTTCTTTGGATTGTAGTTGTTCGCTGCGCACCACTTGTCCAAAGTCTCTTTAAGAGCTTTTGCGCTTATGTATGGTTTCATTCCCGACAAACCCTCTGCCGGAAGCCTCTCCAAATCTGTTCTGCCCGCCATATCCTCCACACTGCTCTTAGGGCTTGAAGTATTGAGGCAGAAGCCGTTACCGAACTTGAAAAATATTGTGGTGTCTTTTGCACTCAGATTGCTCTCCCATGTTGGGGTAAAGTTTATTCTCATCCTTACCGTTGCCCCGCTAAGGTCAAAAAGGGTAATCTTGCCTCCGTTTACAGGTTTTACGGTTGGCTCAGATACAACGTACAGACCTTTGAATCTCTCCATAAACAGCGAGTTGGAATCCAATTGAGACTTAGTTGCCGTAAGTATCTCCTCACCCAAAGATTTGTTGAGATGTACGGTAAGCGAGTCCCCCAATAAAAGGGCAGGAGCCGCATTCAGAGGTGTAGACTCGTAATCGTCTGCAGTTAGTGAGTTCTGGTATCTGTATGTGCTGTCCAACACCTTTGTTGTTCTGTACACATTTACATTCTCAACCAATCCTGTCTGGTCTTTGTTAAGATACTGTGTGCTTGATACCGGAATGGTAAGTGCAATGCTCTCCAACTTTGCATTTTTTCCAAAACTCAGCCCTTCGTATGAGAGGGCTATATTGGCTGCAGATGAAAAGTTTATCTCTCCAAACTCGTCAGATCTTAGATTACCTATTATTATTGTACTTGCATTTCTGCCCTGAACGTTAGACATTGTGTTCAATGTTAGAGGAACGGGGATGTCTACCGTTTTAAGATATATCTTCTCGTCATCCGGAATAAAGTCTTTGCCTACCTCTTTGTTGACGGATATGCAGGACGCAAAAAGCGACATTCCCAACGACAGAGTGGCCACGGGGCGGAATAAATCCTTAAATTGCATTGTTACCTAGTATTTGATCGTAAAATGAATTGTACTTTTCTATGTATGCATTCTGTGGATCATCTATATCTACGTATGGGAGAACCGGTAATCCGGAATTTGCCACAGCGTCTGCAATCTCTGCGTTTAGAACGTTGCTTCCCATGATGATTCCGTTTGCATACTGAATGGCCAATTTAGCAAGATTTATGCCATTGGGATTTTTTAGAATTTCCAAATCTTTTGCTTTAATGCCCGGTACTGTTACCTTAGAAGCCATATCTGCTGCAAACGGTTCTTCTGCAACCTCATCGTAGAGAGACAAGACCAATTTACTGTCTGCAAAGATAGGATCATCCTTGTATGCTTTCTTTAAATAGATTGGTACAAGGTGCGATATCCATCCTTGGCAATGGATAATATCCGGCTTCCAGCGGAGCTTCTTTACAGTCTCCAATACTCCGCGGGCAAAGAAAATTGCACGTTCATCGTTGTCTGCAAAGAATGGTTCCTTTTCGTCTCCATAGACAAATTTTCTGTAAAAGTAATCGTCATTATCAATAAAGTAAACCTGCATTCTTGCAGATGATATGGAAGCAACCTTTATGATCAGAGGGCGGTCTACGTCATTTACCACAATGTTCATCCCGGACAGACGGATGACTTCGTGCAGCTGATTTCTCCGCTCATTTATACAGCCGTATCTTGGCATAAACGAACGGATCTCCTTTCCGCTTTCCTGAACACCTTGAGGGAGATATCTTCCAACTTTTGATATGGCAGTCTCCGGCAGGTACGGGAAAATTTCGGAATTTACAAATAATACTCTCTTTGGCTCTTCTTTCATAATCAACAATTTTCATTACAAAGGTAGCAAAAAAAAATTAAAGAATACTTTTTTTATATATCTTTGGGACTTAAAAGCTATTTTGGGATGCTTTTAAATTTATTATATCTCAGCCGATTACCTCTTTTTGAGGTCTTTATTCAATGAAAAAACGAGATTCCAACATAATTGAGAGAAGACTTCTTCACTCGTATCTCTCCTCAATTGTCAGTATAAGCTTGGTGCTTCTGCTGATTGGGGTCTTTGGGATGCTTATGGTCAATGTGCACCGGTTTTCTAATTTCTTTAAAGAGAATGTAAAGGTTACGGTTATTCTGGACGGTAGTGCAGATGATGCTGCCGGGCATGAGATTGAAAAGGCTGTTTTATCAATGCCTCAGGTGAAAGATGTTGTATATGTTTCCAAGGAGCAGGGGACAAAAGAGATGCAGGAGATGTTGGGAGAGGATTTCCTGAATGTTTTTGAGACCAATCCTATACCTGTAAGTTTGGAGGTGGGGCTTAAGGGGGAGTACTTCAATTCAGATTCCGTAGCAGTTTTCGTACAGCAATTGGAGGAGAATGATATAGTTGAGGAGGTTGTCTACAAGTCTAATGTAATAGATGTTATAAACAGTAATATAGAGAAGATAGGCATTGCTTTTACTGTGTTTGTGATCCTGCTTCTGTTCATCTCGTTTGTACTTATAAACAATACGGTAAGGCTTAATGTTTTTCATAAGAGATTCTCCATCTATACCATGAAATTAGTTGGGGCAACGAGGGCGTTCATAAGGGCGCCGTTCTTGCTGAAAGCTGTTTTTCAAGGCATTTTGTCGGGACTCATAGCAGATCTTGCTCTGTTGGGCATACTGTTTCTGTTAAAGAGCGAGTTTGCCATGATGTTCGAGATTATAGATGTGGGGCTTTTGGCAATGGTGCTTGGCGCTGTAATACTTCTTGGGGTGCTTATCTGCGTATTATGTACCTATTTTGTGATCAACAGGTTGGTGGCTCTCACTACAGACGAGCTATACTACTGATTTTTGTGTTTGTAATTTATTGTATTTAATATATGAAATCTGATTTTGCTATACCAAAAAAGAATACCCTGTATATCATTGCAGGTTTTTTAGTGATGATCCTTGGCTATCTGCTTATGACCGGCGGTGGAAGTGATAATCCGAACGAGTTCAATTATGCCATGTTTAACTTTAGAAGAACTGTGCTGGCTCCCGTTATGATAGTTGTGGGAATGGCCTTGGAGATTGTTGCCATAATGTATAGAGGAGGTAAGGGGAATGAATAGTTTAGAGGCAATATTCCTTGGGCTGGTGCAGGGGCTTACGGAGTTCCTGCCTGTGAGCAGCAGCGGGCATCTTACTATATTCAAGGAGTTTCTTGGGATAGACCAAAGCAATTTGAGCTTTGAGGTGGCTGTTCATGCTGCTACCGTATTGAGTACCATAGTAGTCTTCTGGCATGAGATAGTAAAGCTATTTACAGGTTTCTTTTCTAAAGGGATGAATTATGAGAAACGTTACGTATTTATGATACTTGTTTCCATGATCCCTGTTTTTATAGTTGGAATGTTCTTTAAAGAGAGCGTGGAAGCTGTCTTTGGCAGCGGTCTTATGGTTGTGGGGATTATGCTTTTTGTTACGGCTGTGCTGTTGTCTCTCAGCGAGGTTCTTACCAAGAGACAGATGGCAAAGGGGAATGACGGCACTCCGCTCAATTTAAAGAATACTTTTCTTATGGGGTGTGCACAGGCGATAGCCGTGCTTCCGGGGCTTTCGCGTTCCGGTTCCACTATCTCTACAGGACTTATCTTGGGCGCAAAGAAGAGCGATGTTGCCCAGTTTTCGTTTCTTATGGTGCTTATACCTATTCTTGGCGAGGCATTTTTAGAGCTTGTTGGCGGTGATTTTACCTCTGCGGAGTCATCGATAGCAACATTGCCTCTGCTGCTTGGTTTTGTGTCTGCTTTCCTTAGCGGGTTATTTGCATGCAAGGTGATGATAAATTTGGTTAAGAGGGCCAAATTGTGGGGCTTTGCTGTTTACTGCTGTATTGCAGGTGCTGTCTGCATTGTCTATAGTATTTGTGCTTAACAAGCTGCCCGGGGGAATATGTACTATTTCGTGTCTGATATACATCTTGGACTTAATCATCTGAATCCTGTTGAGAGGGAACGCAGGTTTGCCTCTTTCCTAAACGGGTTGCCTGCCGATACAAAGGCTGTTTATATGCTTGGCGATATCTTTGATTTCTGGTATGAGTACAAGAATGTGATCCCAAGAGGTTTTACCCGTGTACTTGGGGCCATGGCGGCATTGGTAGACAGAGGTGTTGAGATCTGTTTTTTTAATGGTAATCACGATATATGGACATATTCATACCTGCAGAATGAGATTGGGGTTAAAATTCTTAAACAGCCGTATATAGTTGAAATAGAGGGGAAGCGCTTCTGTTTGGGGCATGGCGATGCTCTTGGGGAGGGTGACAAAGGGTATAAGTTTCTGCGCTCTGTTTTCTATAACAGGTTTCTCCAGATTCTTTTTAGCGGAATACATCCTCGCTGGGCCTTTAAGTTGGCGCATTCATGGAGCAGACATAACAGACTCTCAAGGGATATAAGCGGTGAGTTTAAGGGTGAGAATGAGCGGATTGTAAAGTTTGCGGAGAATTATAATGCAAATCTTCTTCCCGACAAAAAAGTCGATTATTTTATCTTGGGTCACTATCATTATTGCACCGATTACAAATTAAAGAATGGTGGCGAGCTGTTTATAATGGGTGAGTGGATACATACTTTTGATTATCTGTCGTACTCCGGCGGCAGACGGCCTCAAAGAGAGTTCTATCTGTAATACTTTTTCGAGCTGGTACAAAATTCTTGCAGAAAATCTCAAAAGGTGTAAAATATGATAGAGTAGAAATCTCAAAAAGGTGCAGCAAGTATCCCAAAATTAATAGACCCCGTTATGTATGTGATAAACGTAAAATACAAGAAATTAGGA
>CAKUYQ010000013.1 GCA_934717185.1 uncultured Bacteroidales bacterium
GAGGATAACCGCTTCCCAAAGATACAACTCTCTATCTTTTTTCACCTGTCAGTGTCTACTTTTTTGGTAGCAGCAAAATCTTTGAAATAAATTCGTCCAAGTCTTGATATCAAAGATTTTCATCGGGAGAGAGAATGATAGTGAACGGCTATCAGACTCTCACAAATTTTTAATTATTTTTAAATTAAAAATTTTGATAGTATGAAATGGTCAATGTACAACCACATTACGCACAGTGATAAATATGGTATATTTATATACAATTCAGTTACTAATTCTTTTATTAGAGTAGACGACGACCTAATGCGAAAAATAGAAGATGTAAAGGATTGGTCATCAGAATTAAAAAACTTTGATCCTAACTTCTCAAAAATATTATTAGATCACAAGATTGTTGTTGATGATAAATTTGATAAGGAAGTTTTTTATAAAAAGAAGTATCTGAAATATTTATCGTCAATAGCTTGTCATGAGGTTGGGTTGACAATAGCAACAACTACCGGCTGCAATTTCAAGTGTCCTTATTGCTATGAAGCAGGTGTAAAACCTATAAATATGTCACAAGATGTTGAGGATGCTATAGTGAAATATATTGAATCAATAAACATCCCTATTGATATTAGTTGGTATGGTGGAGAGCCTTTGATTAATTGGAATACGATAAAAAGATTAACAGCAAAAATTTCAGAGATTAAGTCATTTAATGAAGTTGCATATACGTTAATAACTAATGGGTACGCATTAACTCAGGAAAAATGTGATTTTTTTGCAAATACAAATCTAAAACATATTCAGATTACATTGGATGGTGTGGAGGATACGCACAACAAGTCACGTTTATCTAAGAATGGCAAGCCTTCATACGGGAAAATAATGGATAATATTGATTATGCTTTAAAAAAATTACCGAATACATATATTGCTATACGTGTTAATATAGGGGCATTAAATAAAGACGATTATCCCAAACTCCGTAAAGAGATATATGATAGATGGGGGAACTATAGAAAAAATATAGGAATACATTTTGCTTTCGTCATTGATTATAGCTGTAATAGTTCAACATGTTTTTCAACTAGACAACAGATTGATTATGTTGTAGAGTTGTATAAAGAATATAATATTATTACCAGGAATATTTTACCAGTAAATAATTCAGGGGTTTGTTGTGCAAACAAACATAAAAGTTTTGTTATAGCTCCGGATGGTACATTGTATAAATGTTGGATAGATTTAGGAAAAGCACAAAAAAGGGTAGGCTCAATATTTGAACCAGAAAAATTAACAAATCTTGTGCTGTTAAGTGAGTATTTTGGAGATGATAAATTTAATGACCCTATATGTTTAAATTGTTCATTGTTACCTATTTGTGGCGGACTTTGTCCTGCTGCTAAAGAAGCCTCTCCAGATGGAGAGAGATGCCCATTTGATAAAAAATATATAGATTCTATATTGGAAATACTATATGACATAATGCAACAAGCTAAAGATCCTGAAAGTAATTTAGTTAGGACGAAAAAAATAATAACTAATAGAACCATATAAATTCCCGCTACCCACATTTTTGTTATTTGGTTGGATATGATAATAATGACATATTTTGTGATAAATGCTTATGAATATTATTAGTATAAAAGAAATTTGTAGCAATGTTAAAATTTTACTGAAAGTTATAATTTATATAACCGTATTTCATATGGCTACTGCTGTTTCGGCTCAAAATGTAGTTTCGGGTGAACTTGTAGACAGGTGTGGTAATGGCATAGATGGAGCAGCTGTTGTAGTGATGAAAGCCAAGGATTCCACATCGGTGGCATGGGGCTATTCAGAGCAAGGAATGTTTCAGCTAAGTTATAACAATACAGCTAATAGAAGTCTGTTGCTATATATTGAGGCGTATGGATTTAATAGCGTATACAGAGAAATACCAAATGATGCTAAAACATTTGATATAGGGAAAGTGGTTATGGATTCTGTTAGTGTAGATTTGAATGAAATTACCGTTACCGCTTATACAGATGTGAAATATAGATTTGTAGCAGGAGAAGACAAATACGAAATCCCCAAAACGATAGGAGAGCAGGCTTTTGATTTGAATGCACTCTTGTCTCATTTACCGGGCCTTGCCGTAGATGGGGACAAGATTGTAGTTATTGGCCGCGGTACACCCGAATTTACAATAAATGGAATGAAACCGCGCCCCGGAGAGTTAGAACAATTATCTCCACGAGATATAGAAAAGGTATCGGTTAACCGTATGCCTTCTTCCCGTTATTCAAGGGAGGTGAAGAGTGTCATTGATATTGTAACAAGAAAATCTGTTAAGGACTATATCAACATGCGGGTCTTAAATGATTTTAGAATAAGTAAAGAACCCAGAAACAACACGGGTGTTGCCATAAACAGTAAAGCCGCAAGATGGGTAAATTATTTGGGCTATTCATTTGATTATGGAAGAAATTATTATGAAACGGTGTACAAGAACATCCTTAAGGCAGATAATAAAGAGTATGAAAGGATATATAGTCAAAGCCCTCTTTTTGTTTCAAAAAAACACTCGTTGACGCTTAGTCCTAAATACCGGATATCAGATAATAGCTTTATAGATCTACAATACAGATATATACATAAGAAGTCAGATAACAACCATCCGGAAACATTTAATATTACCGGCTATGAAAAAGATGAATCTAACGGTAATAGCACAGCAGAGGACAATAACCATAATGTAATCATGCGCTATAAATATGCCAATACAGAAAAGAACAGTTTTGATGTCAATATAGGTTATTCATCCGTAAATGAGGATGAACATAACATTTTATCAGAGAGAATATTTACTTTGAAAGATAATGATTACAATATAATAGATACAGAATACAATAGTTCTTTTTATAGTAAAACAGCCAATATATCTGCAAATTACGGACATAATTTTAAATATGATATGATAGCAGAGGCCGGTGGCGAATTTGCCTGGATATGGGATAATGGTAAAACCAAGTATAAAAACGGATCGGAGATAAACAGTGATACAAAGGAATCCCAGGCTGCATTCTATTTGAATTTTGGCCAAGAGAAATCGAAATTCAGTTATATGATAGGATTACGTTGTGAATATCTGTACAAGCATAACAGCAAATCTGATGGCATAAATGCAAAACCATGGTCATATCTTCCATCTGTAAGTTTGAGCTATCAACCTACAGATGAACTTAATTTTATTCTCTATTTTAGGAGCAGTACTGTTCATCCAACCATAAGGGAGAGAGATCCAATTCTTCACTACGTAAACAAATATGAATACACATGTGGTAATCCTAATCTTAAATCTTATATAGAGAACGAACTGGCGTTTAGAGTAGGCTTGCCATATAACTTTTATGTAGCATTAGAGTATGATTTTGCAGATAACCCAATTGTCATGATGGATGATATATATGATATTGATAAACAGCAGACAGTACTTACATATCATAATTTCCCAAAAAGGAAGAATTTTATTGCCAATCTTGGCTGGAACGGCAGGATAGGGCTTTATTCACTGGCACTTGACGCAACGTATGACCAGTGCTGGTCTCGGATACCTTTTGGAGATAGTTTTGTAGAAAAACACAAACCTAAATTAGGGGTTAGGGTACAGCAAAAAGCAAAGATTTTAAAGCATACGGAATTGAGAGTTGTTTTTAATTATTCCTCATCTTATAACTATATGAACACGTGGACAAATGAAACATACAATATGGATGTTGTGCTTACATCTGCATTGCTTAAGAATAAGCTTAATTTTACCATTGCCTGTTATAATGTGTTTTATAACAATGAACGCAGTACGGAACAGTATATGAATATCTCCACTTACAATTTTAACAGGATGTTTGATAGACAATTCAGGTTTGGAATCTCGTATAAGTTCAATAACTATAGGAATGTGTTCCAACGCAATGAATCAAATTCAAATATATTAGACAGATTAAAATAAACTGCAAACCGAGCGCATAATTGCAAACTTGTTTGCAAATTATGTCAAAGTGCAGCGTTTATTGTAGTTTTACTAAAATAATAGAATAGGCTGAAGCAAGTGTCTGTATAAATCCACATTTTACGGAAAAATAATCTATATTTTACGGAAAAATAATCCACATTTTACGGAAAAATAATCCATATTTTACGGAATTTTTATTGTTTTTCTTTGTATTTCAGATAAATATAATCATATTTGCGTTGATTACAAAAGATGTGAATATATGGATGATTTTAAATATAAAGCTCGTATAGCAGATGCTGTTTTACAGAAGAAGCTGAAATCCTCCGGAGCTGTTTTGGTTGAAGGACCAAAATGGTGCGGTAAGACGACAACATCAGAACAGCATGCAAAGAGTATAAATTATGTGTCAGATCCGGCCAATTTAAACAGAAATCTTATTATGGCTGAGATGGACATTAATTCTCTTCTTGATGGCGAAAAACCAAAACTGTTGGACGAATGGCAGGTTATCCCGCAACTTTGGGATGCGGTTCGTTTTGCTATTGATCATAGCAAGGGAATAGGACAGTTTATTCTAACTGGCTCTGCTGTCCCTCCTACCAAAGATCAACAGGAAAAAATTCATCATACAGGAACAGGGCGCATCACAACACTCAGAATGCGTCCAATGTCTTTGTGGGAATCAGGAGATAGCACCGGCGCTGTCAGCCTTGAAGAGTTATTCAAGAATCAAGGAATGGCTGTCTATGGTGAAACAAATTTACAAATAGATGATGTTGCGTTCCTTATCTGTAGAGGTGGATGGCCAATAGCAACCAACCTTGAACCCGAATATGCACTTGAAACGGCATTTTCATATTATAAAGCTGTTACAGAGATGGATATTGCACGTGTAGACGGCATTAAGCGTAGTTCAACACGTACCCGCCGCCTTATGAGGTCGCTTGCGCGTCATCAAGGGTCGCAGGTTACAATTGCGGGGATAAAGGCAGATATGCAAGCAAATGATACCGATAGCCTCGATGTTGACACTGTGTCTTCTTATATTGAGGCACTTAAAAAAATTTATGTCATAGAAGACATGGAGGCGTGGAATCCTAATCTTCGTTCCAAAGCTGCTATCCGCACAAGTGACACTCGCTATTATGTTGATCCGTCAATAGCGACAGCAGCGTTGGGTATCGGTCCTGCAGACCTTGTTAAAGATCTTAATACCATGGGCCTTTTCTTTGAGACTATGGCTGTACGTGATTTGCGTATATATGCGCAAAGTCTTGACGGAGATGTTTTTCATTACAGAGATAGTAATGGCCTGGAATGTGATTCAGTTGTTCATTTACGTAATGGGCAGTACGGACTTATAGAAATTAAACTTGGAGGTGAGAAGTTAATTGATGAAGGAGTTGAGTCTTTGAATAAATTAGCTTCGAATATTGATTTTAACAAAATGAATGCTCCGGCTTTCAAAATGATCCTCACAGCCGTAGGAAGCATGGCGTTCAAACGTAAGGATGGAATTTATGTGGTTCCCATCAGCTGTTTAAAACATTAAGTAAGCGTTAAAAAATAAGTTGGTAAAGATTTAGCAGTATTTTTAAGAAAAGAAATATAGACCGAAAAGACAATTAAAGATTACCAAGTCATTTTTTTAAGACTACTAAAAAGCGGTAACGATTTTTGTCCCGACAAATAACCTGCATTATGTACTGTTGACAAAAAGTGCTAATTTTGTCGCCTTACTTCATGAGTCATCCAAGTCTCAGAATGCTGAACGCTTGTTCTACTGCCAAAAACAGCGTCTCAAAAATTACATCCACTTGATTTTAATCATGTGCAAAATTATATCCCAAATTGGTCAAAGACAGGAAGAAGCACGCCGAGCTGCTCCTTATTGTCGTAGTGTAATTTGATAACTTATTGATAATTTATTGATAATAAGTGGATAATACAGAAATTTGATATTAATTGCACCTTTGTCAAAAAGAATAGACATATTCGTGTTTTCTGAGATTGTTATAAGCGTGACGGAATCCGAAAAGTCAATAATAGAGTAGAGCCCCTATGTTTTTAGATAAAAGTGAAAATTTACCGGAGTATTGTTAATTATGAAGGCAATTATCAAAGGTTGTATTTTTATTATGTTGTTGTGTAGCGTTTACAGAAGCATTGCACAGAATAGTAGTACGTTTGTAATAAGCGGCAGGATTATGGATGTAAGTAATATGGCTGTTGAGTTTGCCAATGTATCACTGAAAATGCTAGATTCGGTAAATGTGGTAAATACTTTCACAGATAGTAATGGCAACTTCCAGTTATGTGATATTCATAAAGGTAAATATAAACTAAGTATATCATATTTCTCACAAGAATTATATTCTCAAAATATTATAATAAATAGTAATATTGATTTAAACATAATTTCTGTTGATTGCGGTATTACTCTTAATGAGACCGTAGTAACGGCAAAACCCACTTTAAAAAAGGAGGCCGGAAAGTATGTTTTGGATAATATTTCACTTTCTAAATTTGCAAAAAACAGGTCTACATTGGAATTTCTTACAACAGTTCCAATGATAGAGTCAGCACCTAATGGCGATGCCTTAAAGATTAGAAATAGAGGAGATGCGACTATACTTATCAACGGCAAAAAAGTAGGAGGAAATGATGTTGCGATGAGCATGTTGCAGTCAATCCCTGCAGAGGAGATAAAAAAGATAGAGGTTATTAAATCTCCGGATAGTAAATATAGCGCCTCTAATAGAAACGGTATCATAAACGTTATTGTTAAAAGCAAAGAGAATGAGGGGCTTAAAGGAACGGTATCCATAAACTATCTCCAGTCATTCTACAGTAATCAACATGCCGATATTTTTTTGTCACACTCAAAAGGAAGATGGATCATAACATCCGGGTTACGCTTTAATAACGGTAAATACAGATCAGAAACAGAGAGTACTTACAGAGATTATGTTAACGGCCGAAGTACATATTTGAATACGAGGGTGGTAACAATTAACAGATATTATACGCCTTTTATAAATGTTAATTATAAGATAAATAAAAGGCAATCCATTGGGGTACAACTGAATTCAAGATTTATAGAGAATAGTAACAAGACAAGAACAGAGAATGATTATTACGCATTATCTCAAACCCGCAAAGACTCAACAAATAGATCATATATACAGGAGAGATGTCCTAATAATCGAGCATTGTTTTTTAACGCTAATTATAATTTAACCACGGATAATGGAAGTAGATTAGACGTAGATATAAATTATTACCATAGCAAAAACAATAGAAAAAGATATAATTACTTTCTGCTATTTAACAATGAAAAGATTCAATTTTTTCAAAACCCCAATATTCACACTAAAGTCATTGATGCAAGAATAGATTATATAAAGACCTTCGACAATGAGACTGCTGTGAAAACAGGTATATCATATACTAATAGTAACCTCCATAACAATTATTATAGTGAAACATTAAGAGCAAATAGTAATACTCATGTCCCAAAGCAAAAGGATAGGTATAAATATACAGATTATACGTTGGCGTTGTATGCCTCTTATGAAAAAGCTGTAAATGATGAATTGAAAGGGAAAATAGGATTAAGATTTGAACAATTTGAATCTAAAGGTAATATGAATGGTAACGGAAGTCCCGACAAATTGATAGATGTTAATGTATTCCCAACATTCTCAATTCTTTATACGCCACATGATAACCATGAGTTTTCATTGGATATGGGTTCTTCCATAACAAGACCTCAATACGAACGTATTACACCATTTGTAAGTTACACATCACCAACGGTCATAAAAGCCGGTAATCCATATTTGAAGCCAACATATAGTGTTGAAATCTGTTTCAACTATACATTCTTCCATGATTTTAGCTTTGATTTTGAATATTCCCATGATAAAAATCTGTTCAATAATTTTGATGTAATAGGTAAAAATGGCATAATCCAAAATATAACAGATAATTACGGTAAAAATGATTCTTATTATTTTAGTCTGATGTATTCAAGTGCTATTATGAATGATAGATGGCATGTTTCAGCTTCTGCGGAGTATAATTATAGCAAAGAGAAAGGGAACTATAATCATATAGACCTTGGTTATAACAGTTCGAGCTATAAGTTCAGGGTAAAAAATAATATTTTTCTAAATAAAAAACAGGATTGCATTTTGTCTTTAAATTATGACTACAATGGTAATAACAGAAGTATATTGGGGAAAATGGACAATCTCCACTCATTAACAGCCTCATTGAGCAAAGTCTATAAGAATTGGTATATTGCAATTGGTGCATACGATCTGGCCAGATCTAATGTAAAACTTAACGAGGATAAGGCGGAGTTCTCATTTCGTAAGTACAAAAAATACTTTAAAACCTATTATATAAATATTAGATATTCATTCGGGAAGCAGAAGGTTAAACAAATAAATGATAAACAAACAGAGATAAATAAACGGTTGCAGTAGCAATTATTATGTCCCCTTATGTCCCGACAAATAACCTGCATTATGTACTGTTGATAAAAAGTGCTAATTTTGTCGGGAAGAGAACGGTACATATTATGATAGTTAAGGCAAAGAAGGCATTGGGCCAGCATTTTCTTAAGGATGAAGGAATTGCAAGGGGGATTGTAGATGCACTAAAGATAAAGGATGAGGCAAAGTCATCCAATAATGTATTGGAGATAGGTCCCGGGACAGGGGTACTTACCAAGTATCTTATAGAGGATGAGAGGATAAGGTTGGAGCTTGCGGAGATAGATACGGAATCCATAGAATACCTAAAGGCAACATACCCATATTCGTTGTCGTCTTTGGTGCAAAGGGATTTTTTGCAGATGAATCTGCGTGATGCTTTTAGCGGTGAGCCGTTTAGCATAATAGGAAATTTTCCGTACAATATATCGTCTCAGATTTTCTTTAAGATATTGGAAGATCCTAATTTAGTACCTCAGGTTGTATGTATGCTTCAGAAAGAGGTGGCGGAGCGTTTGGTAAGCCCTCCGGGGAACAAATCATACGGAATATTATCTGTGCTTTTGCAGGCGTGGTACAATATGGAATACCTGTTTACTGTGCCGGAGCATGTCTTTCTTCCTCCGCCTAAGGTGAAATCCGGCGTAATAAGGCTTATTAGAAATGATAAAAAAGATTTAGGTTGTGATCCTCAACTGTTTAAGCAGATAATAAAATCCTGTTTTAACCAACGCAGGAAAACCATAAGAAATTCAATAAAACCAATAGCTGCCAAATTGGGCAAAGAGATACAGGATTCAATATTGGACAAACGCCCCGAACAGCTTTCGGTACAGGAGTTTGTATATCTTACAAATCTGTTTTCGCTACTATAAGCTGTTATGGCTTTTAACAGCTAAGTAATTTTTTATTTTTTTTGCTAATATGACTTTTGCCCTGTGAAGTTGGGAGGCGGATGTACTCTCCTTTATTGAGAGCAGCCCGGCTATCTCTTTGTGGCTTTTCCCCTCCATGACATATAGATTGAAGATAACTTTGTAACCGGAAGGTAATTCGTTTATCATTTGATGTATTACCGAAAGCGATATATCTGTTATCATTGAAGTGTCTACAGCAGATGCATTTATTACGGTATCTTGCTTTAATTCAACAAAATCTATTCTGCTGTTCCGCTTTATGAATTTTAGTGTTTCGTTAAGGACTATTCTTGCCATCCAACCTTTAAGAGACCCGGAACCACGATATTCAAATGAATCGATGGATGTAAATATCTTAATGAACGATTCCTGTAGAATATCCTTTACGTCTTCGTTAGTGCATATATAACGGGAACATATTGCAGACAAATATCTTATATATCTATGGTATAGGGTTCGTACAGCCTGTTCATCCTTTGTACGGACAAGAGTCAACAGCACATCTTCATCTGATTTGCGATAGGCCATTTGTAATCTTTTTTCGCCCTTATAAAAATGTTAGGGAGACATGAGGAAGGCCAAAAGAGTATTGGCCATTCCTCATTTAGAAAAAAAGAAGTGTATAAACTACGAGCAAAAGTATTTGCTTTTTTTAGCCAACTTCTTTTTGAGATTCTTTACGGCACAGGGCAATAATCAATAAATCTATTCTTTAACAAAGACAAGTTCTCCATATTCCCCTTCTTCTACTGATAAGGTTACAGAGTTGTCGTATGCTGTTTCTGTGGCAGATACAGCACCCTTTTTACCTGTGTCCTTAACAGTTACATTGAATTTGCCACTTTTCTTTTTCTTGTCTACAACAGTAATGGTAACGCTTCCGGCTTTCTCTCCTTTAACGCTGATGACTCTATTATTCGCTTTCACAGAGGCAATACTATTGTCGCTCGAAGTTGCGGTAAACGGAGCTGTTCCTTTCTTTATGTTAACAGTGGATGTTGCCCCAACACTAACCTCTACTTTTGCGGGGCTGAATTTCATTTTGCCTTTTTTGCAAGAGGCAAAAGTTAGAGCAGTTACACAACATAAAGTTGCAACTGCGCATTTTAGCAAATTGATTTTTTTCATTTTACATTAATTTTAAATTTATAATTGAGTAACTAACAACATTCCTATATCCTTAAATCCTCTTTTCTTAAAATCTTGCATGGAAAACTGAAAAAAAATTTAATTCTACAGTATTAACATTTATTAACACTTCTTAACCGCCAAATAATATATGGACACTCTTTTTGTGGGTTACTTTGCAGCAATCAAACAGGATACTGATTATTAAAAGAATGATTATGACTGCATTTAAAAAGATTTTGCGGATAGTTGTATTGCAATTATCTGCCATTGCTTTAAGCAATGTTTTAGGAGCACAGAACAACAATAGCAAAGAGTTTGCCACAGGTATAATGGACAATGCTTTTTTGGAGTGTTCATATAAATATTGGTATTTAAAAGATACATTAGACAAAGACAAAGTCACCGACGATGAGATGTTGCTACTTATAGGCCGTAATGCAACAAGCTATGTAAGTAAATTGGAGATGGTAAGGGATTCTGTCTTTAAAGCTCTCTCTAAATCTAATATGGATGTAAATGCCAAAGTTGCAGCTATTTCCAAATACAAGGTTGGTACGCAATCTTATATGTACACACAGGAAGATAACCTTTGTGAGGTAACCAAAGTGGGTGTAGACAATATATCTTACATAGAGAAAATTCAGGATTTTAATTGGATTATTGTGCAGGATTCCGTAAAGAATATTGCCGGATATGACTGCAATATGGCAACCTGCAGCTTTAGAGGCAGGGATTACATTGCATGGTTTGCACCGGATATTCCTGTGAATGCCGGGCCATGGAAATTCAGAGGACTTCCCGGGCTGATATTCAAAGTTGCGGATACGCAGGGACATTATTCATGGGAATTGGACGGTATCCAAGAGTGTAGCAAACCTATAGAGTTTACAAATAAAAAGTATGTAAAGACCTCATTTGAAAAATTTATCAAAACATATAAGCGCTACATTGAGGATCCTGTTGGTTATATCACTGCTTCCGGAGGTGCAACAGTCAAGGTGATAGATGCAAGTACAGGCAGGGAACTTACTCCGGCTGAGATTAAAAAGGCTAAGATAACCGTGAATGTGAATGATGCTTCGGTTAGTAGTAGTCACGGGTACGATCCGATAGAAAGAATAATGTGAGAATTTAGTAAGCCTTGCATTTGACCTTAAATAACATAGATTCATTCAGAGAATTGATAGAGGACTTCTTTTATTTATACAGATATTCAAAGTAGAAAATTTTATGAAACGTGAGTGTATTGTTGTACGGGCGGTGCTGTTCGTTGCTGTTGCAATTCTACTTGTGCCGGTTTTTGGCTATTCGGTTGGCAGCATTAAGGAGCTGAAAGGGGTTGTAAAGAATCCCGGCGGAGAGACTTTGGCAGGTGTAGTAATAAAGGTGGTAAAAGGGGGAAAAGAGGATTTGTCGGGAAGCAAAGAGATAAAAAAGGAGGAGATGTTGGGCTATGCTACAACAGACGGAAACGGAGCGTTTTCAATTAAGCAGGAGATTGTGGCAAAAATCAATGCAGCAGAGGGCCGTGCAGTGTTGGTGTTTTCTTACATGGGGTATGAGGAGAAGAGAATTGCACTTGATGAACAGGGGGTTAAGGAGGCTGCTAATGTTGTGCTCAAAGAGGCGTCGTTCAAACTTAAGGAGGTGGTTGTGAGGGCGCCAAAGGTGCAGATGAGGGGTGATACCATTGTATTTAATGTAGAGAGTTTTGCCAAATCTACAGACAGAGCATTGGCAGATGTGCTTAAACGTATTCCCGGTATTGAGGTAGATGGCGGGGGTAACGTAAAGTACAACGGAGAGCCTATAAACAAATTCTACATAGAGGGGGCGGATCTTCTTGGCGGAAGGTATGGATTGGCCACCAATAATCTTAATCCAAAAGATATAGCCAAAGTTGAGGTATTGGAGAATCATCAGCCTGTAAAGGCTTTAAGGGATGTGAGGTTCAGTGACAGGGCTGCTCTTAATATAAAACTTAAGGAGACGGCAAAGGCCAAATGGCTTGGAGATATTAGTTTAAGCGGCAATTATGAATTGTGGAACGGGCGCATTTTTGCAATGAGCATAGGCAGAGGTGTACAGAGCATGAACAATATCAAGACAAACAATACAGGAGTGGTGTTAAGGGATGAGGCTGCATCTAAATTTGACTTGGAGAGTATATCCTCTTCTAACAATTACAGTTATGAGCTGCCAAACTATACCGGTGGAGAGAGTATGGCTATTCCAAATTTGGGGAGCATGTATACAACCTTCAACAAGAGTATCCTTGCATCTGCGAACAATCTTAAAAGACTTAAAAATGATTATGAGGTAAAGAGCAATCTGTGTTACTCATACGATAAACTAAAGGCATGGAAAAGCTCGGTAAGCGATTATTACCTTATGGATAGTACTATTCATAACTATAATGACATAGATATGAATGGAGGTGTCCATAAATTGACAGGGGATATTACTTTGTCTGCAAACGGAAGCAAACGGTTTTTGAAAAACAGGCTAAGCGCTTATCTTGAAAACAGCAGTCAAAATGATGTTTTTACCGGTTCGTATTCTGCAATGCAGCATACTCAAAGCTCTGAATATCATGTGGAGAACAATTTTAATCTGTTAAGTGTGTTTGAACAGGGAAAATCGCTGAGTTTTAAGAGCGTAAATAAATATGTGTCTGCAATTGAAAGGCTTGGGGCAGTTAATGTAGTAGATGAGGATGGCTCTGTTGAGGCCTCTTTTTATCAGAGACTGAATTTAAACGCTTTTGCAACATACGAGGAGATTGAGTATAAAATAGCTGTACGCAGATGGAATTTTGCTATTTCTGGTTCTGGAGAGGGAGTGTGGAGAAATATGAAAGAGTATGGTAATTTTAACAAGTTCGCAATAACTGCCACTCCGTATGTGCAATATAGGAGCGATGCTTTGTTAATGAGTGTAAAGGTGCCTGTAAAGTATTACAAGACATGGTATAACGATACATATATCTCCCCTTTCCTTTACTATTTAAGATGGGATATAAACCAAAAGACAGAATTGCAGCTGAATGCCTCTTTTGGAGAGAGTCCTGTATCTGATAAGTATGCTTTTGAGGGGTATATCTATACAAATTATAGAAATATAATTAAGGGCAGTAAGGTAGAAGCCTCAAACAAAAACAGGCTTGTTGATGCAAGATTTTCTTATAGAGACCCGCTTGCGCTGTTCTATGTAAACCTCTCTGCCTCATATATCCATTATTCAAACGGCCTTATAAGTGTAAGAGACTTTGACGGAAAGATAATTGCAACAGGATTTAGAAAGGGGGATACAAAGAGCGAGAGCTATAATGCAAGTGCGGAGATTTCAAAAGATGTTAGGGCAATAGGCGGCAAGGTTGGCTTTACTGCAAATTATGCCGTAAACAGTGGAAATATGGTTCAGAACAACAATCTGTTCAACTATAAATCTTACAGTACAACCGTAACAGGGAGTATGAATGCTGCTATAGGCATGTGGGGCTCATTGGATTATAGCTGCAGTTATACAAACCTTAAGATGAAACAGCCGGGCTCCTATGTTGGAGAGTCATCTGCAGATTACATAAAACAGAGCATGACCTTTTCCGCTACACCTCTAAAACGTCTGTCGTTGGATCTTTCTGCAGATCATTACTACAACTCAGCAACAGACACAGACAAGAACATAGTGTTGTCTAACCTCTATCTGCAATATATAGTGGCAAAAAAAATAGAACTGAATGCCTCTGTAAATAATATCTTTAATAAAAAGAGCTTTTCAAACTCCTCAATAGGTTCACTCTCGTTCTACTCAACTATTTACAGGTTGAGGGGTAGGGAGATTACGGTAGGTATTAAATATAAGTTTTAGTAGCTTTGCGTTATGAAACCTAACATGAAACAATTCAAATACATAAGTGCATCAGTAATTGTGGTTTTGATACTTTTAGCGGCAGTACAGATACTGTGGCTCAAGGAGATGTATAGCGCAAAGTTGGCAGATTTCAACTACATAGTAAAATCTGCCATAACAGATGCTGCATACGAGAACTATGTGGAGAGAGGATTTGGCAAGCAGGATGAAACCTTAAGAAAACAGATACAAGAGACAATCTTTAACGAAGATACGGATAATATAAAATCTATAGAGGTTTTTAACAATGACGACGAAGGCAAGATGATTATCTCCGTTGAAAAAAGTGTACCTAACTCAAATTCAACAAAGAAGACAAATATTACTGTAACCTTTTTGGAGACTCCCGACAAGAATAATTTTAACAAATTCAATCAAGCCCTTTTGACAAAGTTAAGGGAACAGGGGATTTTTGCCTCATTCCGCTCATCGTTGCTCAATAAAGAGGACAACAAAGTCTTGTTCACAAAAGATTTTGTGCCGGACTCAACTAAATTATTATCATCCAATTTATTGGAATTTGTTACAGACTATGTTAGAGTAGACAAACGGCAAACTGTCAATAAGAGGATATCTAACCGTATAGATACCAGGGTGATTATGATTGACGGAAAAAAAGACACCGCACAAAGTGGCATAAAGATAATACGCAGCAGAGCAATGCCGGACACCTTAGCAGCAGCCACTGTAAACGGTGAGCCTGCTTCAGCAGCCACCGCAAGCAAAGAGAGTTATTACTACAAAGTAGAGATAGAGAATCCGTTTAACGATACAATAAAAGATATTGCCGGAATAATAATCTCATCTGTGCTCATTATAGTTGTAATTGGTCTTATGTTTCTCTATCTGCTAAAAACCATTATAAGACAGAAAAGATTGGAGGAGATGAAGGATGACTTTACCCACAACATAACCCACGAACTCAAAACCCCCGTGGCTGTGGCGTATGCAGCAAATGATGCCCTCCTTAACTACAATGCAGATGAAGACCCGCAGAAGAGAAAACGGTATCTTGCTGTTATATCAACGCAGCTTAAATCGTTGGAAGCCATGATAGAGCGTATCCTAATGCTTACAAAGGAGAAAGAACGGGGAATGCAACTGAATAAAGAGCAATTCAACCTGCCGGAACTCGTAGAGGAGGTGAAGGATGAGATGCTCTGCCACAGCGAAAATACAGACAAGAGGGTAGAGATATCTGTCAACACAGATAATTGCGGCAACATCACTGCAGATCGTTTCCATCTGAAAAACATGCTGCTCAACTTGGTGGAAAACTCTGTAAAATATTCCGGCAGCAGTGTAAAGATAGAGATAGACTGCAGCAAAGATAACGAAAAACTAAAGATTGTCGTGGCTGACAACGGTAACGGAATATCCCAAGGGTCAATAAAATACATATTCGATAAATATTACCGCGAAAGCAATGGCGACCTTTACAATGTAAAAGGTGTAGGCCTTGGCCTCTATTACGTAAAGATGGTTGTTACGGCGCATGAAGGAACCATAAATGTGGAGAGCCGCTATAAAAAGGGAACAACCTTTACAATCAAAATTCCAATAATTTAAATTTTCTTCCCGATGAATACTCTAATTAAAGTACTTTTGGTTGAGGATGAGCAGACATTAGCCGAGATAATCAAAGATACATTGGATTTAAACGGCTTTGAAGTTACACTTGAATTTAATGGCGAAGATGCGTTACAGGCCATTTTGAAAGGGCTTGATGCAGATGTGATTGTATCCGATATAATGATGCCCAAAATGGACGGGTTCACCTTTATGAAGGAGTTGGGCAGACATGGAATAAAGATCCCTGTACTTTTCCTTACAGCACGTTCAGACACAAACGATGTTGTAAAAGGGTTTGAATTAGGTGGAAGCGATTACCTTAAAAAACCGTTTGCCATTGCAGAACTCATAGCAAGGATACGTTCATTGGCAGGACGTTGGGAGCAAAAACAGAGAGGAGAGCTGCAGGAGGTAATAAAGATTGGAAAATACACTTTGGATGTTAGGGAAAGGATATTGAGCTATGGCGTTGCCGGCACAAACGAATATGAGCAGACAGAATTACCATACAGGGAGTGCGAGGTGCTGGCATACATTGCAAGGCGTGTAAACGAAACAGCTTCAACCTCCGATATGCTTACACAGATCTGGGGCGATGACAGTTATTTTAACAGTCGCTCCTTAAATGTCTATATAACAAAACTCAGGCATAAACTGCAGAAAGATAAAAACGTCTCCATACTTAACATAAGAGGGGTAGGCTACAGGCTTGTAATAAAGTAGTTCTATATTTGAGCTTTTCTCTTCCCGACAATTTGCATTTTCTTTCATTTGACAACATTGCGTACCAAATAAGCGGTATTTACCATCTTATTACACAATAGATTGTTTTTTATTTTAACTTTGTAGCAAAAGCCTGTAAAGGGTAGTGGTCTGCCTTTTACTGTCTTCAAAACAACAAATCATATAGAATTTAAAAACACAATTAACATATACACAAATGAAAAAATTTTTACTTTCCATGGTGGCGCTTGCTGCATTGGCAGCTTGTGAAAAAAACAATGATGCCCCGGACTATTCTAATCAAAAGGTATCTATAGACCCTATTATCACTAAGGCTACAGATGTAAACTTTGAAAATGGAGACAAAGTAGGTCTCTCTATAATCAAAGGTACCGAAAATTATGTAACAAATGCAGAGATGACTTTTGCCAATAACCTGTTTACAGGCGATGTTGTATGGTATTCAGACAGCGAAGCTGCATCTAAGTTTGTTGCATATTATCCATATAGTTCTACAGGGGCGCCAACAACATTTACTGTTGCGGCAAACCAGAACTCTGCAAATGGCTTTACCGCGTCGGACCTTATGGGTGCGGTGCTAGAAAATATTAAGCCATCAGAAAATGCTGTTACAATGGTTTTCAAACATCTGCTTACAAAGGTTGTGTTTAAGATTAAGAACGAATCCGGTTCGGATATCTCATCTGTTGTCTTAAAAGGTCTTGTCCCTACAGCAAATGTAGACCTTGCAAACATGTCTGTATCTGCAAGCTCAACTGCAGCTTCCAGTATTACAGCAATGGAGGTTACAGCGAACAGCGCATATCAGGCAATCATAGTACCTCAGACAGTAGCGATGGAGTTGGTGGTAACTACTAAATCAGGTCTTGAATTAGTTCAAAAACTTGCTTCAACAGAGCTTGTCGCAGGTGGAAGATACAATATCAATGCACTTGTGACCAAAAGCGGCCTTGATATTAAACTAAGCGGAGAGATAGAGGATTGGGATGATAAAGGCGATATTCCCGGTGACGAAGGCGGTGAAGAGGTAGCATTTGAGGAGCATTTGAATGAAAACTACTTTATGTATGATGGCGTTAAATACAACACTGTTAAGTTGTCTAACGGTCAGATCTGGATGGCTCAGCCAATGAGATATGCTCCAAAGGGATATACTCCAAGTGCAGACCCTAAAGAGGAGTCTCATATCTGGTATCCATACACATTTGTTAATGAAGGTACCCCTGCTGCAATTAAAGCAAATGATGTTAAAGCTCTTACAGATGATGCGTCTGTTGAGAAATATGGTTACCTGTATGACTTCTATGCTGCTGCAAATGTTAAGGAGGTGAATACAGATAATATGAAATCTTTTGAGGGTGTACAGGGTATCTGCCCTAAAGGCTGGCATATCCCAACCCGTGCAGACTATTTGGCTCTATGCGGCTACTCTAATAAAGGTAAGGATGAATCTGCTCCTGTAAAGAAAGAGGATGCCTTGTTCTATGATGCAGTGTACGAGGGTGCTAAGGTTGCCTCTTTTGATGCTGCAGGATGGAACTTTGTGAGAACAGGTGCAAGACAGAAAGCTAATTTTGCTGCAGCAGGTCAATATATGAATAGCCAGCTTTGGAGTGGGAACACTACTCTAACAGACCTATTTGGTCAAGCAGCAGTAACATATTATCTTACATCTACGTATGCAACTCATACAGAGAAAGAGGGCAATCTGACTGCTGTCTCTATGTTTGGTTTGATGACTACATATACTACAGCCAAATATCCCGAGGGCAGAGTTACATTGGCAAATGCCAGCGTAAACTTTGGTGTTCAACTACGTTGTGTAAGAGATGCCGAATAACAGCTGTTACAGGGATCTTGCTAAATAAATTTGGGTGGCCGATATCAGCCACCCAATTTATTTTAGTATAATCCATACAACATCTAATCTAATTTAAGAACCGCCATAAACGCACTCTGCGGTACCTCTACATTACCAACCTGACGCATACGGCGTTTACCCTTCTTCTGCTTCTCCAACAACTTGCGCTTACGGGAAATATCACCTCCGTAACATTTGGCGGTAACATCCTTTCTTACAGCCTTAACTGTCTCACGAGCAATAATCTTTGCACCTATTGCCGCCTGAATCGCAATATCAAACTGCTGCCTTGGGATAAGTTCTTTAAGTTTTTCACACATTTTACGTCCAAAGTCATAGGCGTGGTCTCTATGTATAAGACTCGACAACGCATCCACCTGCTCACCGTTGAGAAGTATGTCCAATTTTACAAGATCTGCCTGCCTGTAATCTATGATATGATAATCAAATGAAGCATACCCCTTTGAGATAGACTTGAGTTTGTCATAAAAATCAAAAACTATCTCTGCAAGAGGAATATCAAAGCTAAGTTCAACCCTGTCTGCAGTAAGGAAATGCTGGTTTATAAGCGTACCCCTTTTATCCAAGCACAGCTTCATTACAGGCCCAAAGAAATCTGCACGTGAGATTATCTGCGCCCTAATGTATGGCTCCTCTATATAATCTATAAGTGTAGGTGCAGGAAGCCCCGATGGATTGTGAACATCAACCACCTCTCCCTGTGTTGTATATACTTTGTAAGAAACGTTTGGAACTGTGGTAATACAGTCCATGTTAAACTCCCTGTAAAGTCTCTCCTGGACAATCTCAAGATGCAGAAGCCCAAGGAATCCGCACCTGAACCCAAAGCCAAGGGCAAGCGAGCTCTCGGGGTCAAATACAAGTGAAGCATCGTTAAGCTGCAATTTTTCCAAAGAGGATCTTAAATCCTCATATTGGTCTGTTTCAACCGGATACACACCCGCAAAGACCATAGGTTTCACCTCCTCAAAACCTGCGATTGCACTGCTGCAAGGGTTGTCTATTCTTGTAATGGTATCACCAACCTTAACCTCAACAGCACTCTTTATACCGCTTATTATATAGCCTACATCTCCTGTCTTAATCTCATCTTTGGGACACAGTTTCATTCTTAAAACACCAACTTCATCTGCAACATACTCCTTTCCGGTATTAAAGAATTTAACCTTATCTCCTTTCTTAATAGTTCCGTTCTCAACCTTAAAATATGCTATAACACCTCTGAATGAGTTGAATACAGAGTCAAATATCAAAGCCTGGAGAGGAGCGGCGGGGTCACCTTGCGGAGCAGGAACCCTCTCTACAATAGCATCTAAGATTTCAGGTACACCCATACCTGTCTTGCCGCTGGCAAGAAGAATCTCCTCACTTTTACACCCCAAAAGATCAACTATCTGATCCTTTACAACCTCCACCATGGCACTGTCCATATCTATCTTGTTAATGACAGGTATAATCTCTAAATCGTGGTTAAGTGCAAGATATAGATTGGATATCGTCTGTGCCTGGATTCCCTGTGTGGCATCCACAACAAGCAGAGCGCCTTCGCAAGAGGCAATAGCCCTCGACACCTCATACGAGAAATCCACATGCCCCGGAGTGTCAATGAGATTAAGAATATATTTTTCACCTCCACGAGCATACTCCATCTGAATAGCATGGCTCTTTATGGTAATACCTTTCTCCTTTTCCAAATCCATTGAATCGAGAACCTGATTCTCCATCTCCCTGTCCGACAGCGTGTGAGTGGCCTCTAATAATCTGTCGGCCAAAGTACTCTTTCCATGGTCTATATGTGCTATAATGCAAAAGTTCCTTATATTCTTCATCTACATTTAATCTAAAAGCGGTAATTATGTTTGCAAAGATAATTCAATTTTGTATTATCTTCGCACTGCGGCTTTGGCATCTTGCTTTTATGATGCTGTTTACAACTTAAACAGCATTCGGGCCTCCTGAATTAGACACTAAGTAAGCGTTTAAGATTACTAAATAACACTTAAAACATAGAAATTCTTACATGTATAACATTGAACAATTAAATGATATAGCCTCTCAGGTAAGGAGAGACATTATCAGAATGGTTACAGATGCGCAGTCGGGACATCCTGGCGGCAGTCTCAGCAGTGCCGATGTAATGACCGCGCTCTTCTTTAAAGTATTAAAGCACGACCCTGCCAACTGGAGCAGAACAGGTAAAGGAAACGACATGTTTTTCCTCTCTGCCGGACATATCTCCCCTGTATTTTACAGTGTATTGGCAAGAAGCGGTTATTTTCCTGTTAAGGAGCTTGCCACATTCAGAAAATTTGGCACAAGGTTGCAGGGGCACCCGTCTACAGATCACAATCTTCCGGGAGTATACGAAGCTGCCGGTTCGCTCGGACAGGGATTGTCTGTTGCAATAGGCGCTGCTTTGAGCAAGAAGATAGACAACGATCCAAATTATGTTTACGTTCTGCTTGGAGACGGAGAGCAGGAGGAGGGTCAGGTATGGGAAGCAGCTATGTTTGGCGCACACCACAAAGTTGACAATCTCATAGCTATCACAGACTGGAACCACCAACAGATAGACGGCAATATAGATGATGTTGCAGGAGTTGGCAAGTTAGACAAAAAATGGGAAGCATTCGGCTGGAGAGTGATTGTTACAGACGGCCATAATATGGAGAAGATCATCTCTGCCCTCGAAGAGGCCAAGAAAATCTCAAAAGAGAACAACTCCCCTGTAATGGTACTGCTAAAGACAGAGATGGGAGAGGGTGTAGACTTTATGCGCGGTACCAACGAATGGCATGGCAAGGCACCAAAACCGGAGCAGGCCCAAAAGGCTCTTGCACAACTAAAAGAGACACTTGGAGATTACTAAAATCCTGGTGGCAGTAATAATCAGATAACATTAAATTTATGATAAAAGAAAAATTCGTAAACAGCGGCAGCAAAGACACAAGAAGCGGTTTCGGAGCCGGATTGCTCGAAGCCGGAAAGCAGAATGAAAATGTGGTTGCCCTATGTGCAGACCTTGTAGGCTCTGTAAAGATGGGGGATTTTGCAAAAGAGTTCCCAAACAGATTCTTCCAGACAGGTATAGCCGAGGCCAATATGATAGGTGTTGGCGCGGGCCTTGCCTTAAGCGGTAAGGTTGCTTTTGTTGGGACATTCGCCGCATTTGCAACAGGAAGAGTTTATGACCAGATAAGGCAGGCAGTATGCTACTCAAATACAAACGTCAAGATTGCAGCTTCTCACGCAGGTATTACACTTGGAGAGGATGGCGCAACCCACCAGATATTGGAGGATATAGGGCTTATGAGAATGTTGCCTAATATGGTTGTCATTAATCCATGTGACTACAACCAGACCAAAGCAGCTACAATAGCGGCAGCAACATACAACGGACCTGTCTATCTAAGGTTCGGACGCCCTTCTGTCCCTAATTTTACCCCATGCGATCAGCAGTTTGAGATTGGCAAAGCCCTTAAATTGATTGATGGAAGCGATGTTACAATCTTTGCAACCGGGCATCTTGTATGGGAGGCGATACAGGCTGCAGACGCACTTGAATCTGCAGGCATAAAGGCAGAAGTTATAAATATCCATACCATTAAACCTTTGGATGTTGCAGCAGTCTTGGAATCTGTGGCAAAGACAAAAGCGGCAGTTGTGGCAGAGGAGCATTTTATTGCAGGCGGCCTTGGAGAGGCTATCTGCGGTACTCTATGTGCAAACGGAAAGGCTGTACCTGTTGAATTTGTTGCAATAGACGACAAGTTTGGCCAAAGCGGCACACCGTCTCAGCTGATGAAGGCATACGGATTGGATGCAGAGCATATTGTAGAAGCTGCAAAGAATGTTATAACAAGAAAATAATCTATCATGATTGAAGATTCCGAAATTCTTGAACTATACAACAAAGACTCAAAGGATGAGGCATTCAATCATATTGTACGAAAATATTCAGAACGATTGTATTGGCACATCAGGGAGCTTTGCGGCTCCCATGATGATGCCGATGATCTTTTGCAGACAACCTTCATAAAGGTATGGAATGCACTTCCCACCTTTAGGAACGACTGCAAGCTCTACACATGGATATGGCGTATAGCCACTAACGAAACCCTTACATTCTTAAGGAGAAAAAAGATTATCTCCTTTCTCTCCTTACAGAATTACAGTACATACCTGCAGGAGAAGATGGAGGATGAGCCGTACTTTGACGGAGACAAATTGCAACTCCTTTTGAACAAGGCCATAATAACCCTTCCTCCACGTCAGCGGGCGGTTTTCAGTCTAAGATATTTTCAGGAGATGAAATACGATGAGATATCGGAAATAATGGGAATATCTGTAGGTGCGCTAAAAGCCTCATACCATCATGCCTATAACAAGATAAAGACTATTTTACAGGATGAGTGGGATAATTAACTAATGCGATTAATCTTTTGAGATAAAAGATAGTCTAATTTACAGAAGAATATTTAGAGGATATGAACAAGAATGACAACATTATGGATTCCCTTAACAGATGCCCTTTCAAATTACCGGTAGGATATGCCAACAAGGTTGAGGAGAATGTTCGCAAAAAGATAGAAAAAGAGGAGACAGGCAATATGGCTCTGCTCAAGCCTAACTTTGCACTCCTTCTAACATTCGTCGCTATCCTTGGAATAGGCTACGGCATAATGAACTGGGTTACCCCCAAAGACTATACAGGCGTTGCAGGTAAAACGGAGAACACCGCAGTTGCCGCAAATGAAGATTACGGTAATGAGCTGTTTGATACTATTCCCGATAATCGTTTGAGTTCAGAGGAGGAGGCCATAGAGGATTATCTTATAGAGACCGGTTTTACTGTAACAGCTTTAGCGTCCATTGAGTAACTAAGAACCAATATACATAGACATATATGAGATACATCATTTCATTAGCAATTTTCTTAATATTAATATCCGGCAGTCTCTTTGCTCAGAATAGAGATGATAACGAGCCTTGTTGCGAACAGTCCGAACAGACAACAGACAACAAGCAAAAGAATGAAGAGCAGAAGAGGAACCATCAAGAGATGAGAGAGATGATTCAGGCAAAAAAGATAGCCTTCTTTACGGAATATTTGGATCTTACGCCAAGTGAGGCAGAAAAATTCTGGCCACTCTATAATAGTTTTTGGAAACAGAGGATGGATGCTCACAAAAACGCAAAGATAGCCCTCAAAAACCTTAATAAAGCGGTAAACTCTGCAGAAGAGACTCCGGATGCAACAATAAAGTCTCTTATGGAGAAATATATCTCATTAAGTAAAAAGGAGTTTGAGATAATGGACGATATGTTTGGCAAGATGAACAGCATATTACCTATAAAGAAGACCGCCAAACTTATTAGCGCAGAGGAAAAATTCAGAGAGCAGCTCATAAGACAGCTCAAGGAGAAAAAGGATTAGAACTTTTATAGGTAAAAGTTAAACATAAGTCTTTTAAAAGGCTCGTTGTCTGCCCCGCAGATGACGAGTTTTTCTTTTTTCATGCAAACTTCAGATGGTTCTACACCCTTTTCAAACTCCATAAGCAGACGTTTGGCCGGCTTATGCGTAACAGTATAGACTTCGCACATACGTATAAGGTTCAATGTCTCTACCCCATGCTTCCCCACAAACACCGTTTTCCGTATAAACTCCCTCCCCTCCGTTACGGGAAGAATCATTGCCAACCTTCCGCCCGTTTTAAGAAGTCTTAACGTATTGTTAAGCAGATCCATCTGCGAAAGTGAATCTGTGTGCTTGGCATTGGCCATCCCGCTGCCCGAACTTTTGAGCGAATTTATAAAATATGGAGGGTTGGTAAAGATGAGATCATATTTTTTGTCGGGAAGCGGAACATAATCTTGTAAGGCTACATGCTGTAGATTAACCCATGGCCACGGTGAGGCGGATACATTCTCCAAAGCATCTGCATACGCATTATCCTCTATCTCTATGCCGGTGATACTGCAATCGTGCCTGCAGGCGCCATCCGTTGCCACGCAGTCATGCAGCTCATCCAACCGTTGGGCGCATATAAGGGCAATAACCCCGGTTCCGGTTCCTATATCAAGAAAATTGGTGTCTGAAGGCAAAATATTCATCCAGGCGCCAAGTAGCACCCCGTCTGTATTCACCTTCATTGCGGTACGCTGCTGTGTTATACCAAACCTCTTGAATCTAAAGCCGGCCATCCTTCATCTCAAATATTCTGTCACTCATTTGGGACAACTCGCGCTCGTGAGTAACTATTACAATGGTCTGCCCAAGTTTGTCCCTTAATTTAAAGAAGAGATCGTGCAGCTCCGCTTTATTTTTGCTGTCTAAGTTTCCCGACGGTTCATCGGCAAACAGTACTGCCGGGCTGTTTATCAGTGCTCTCGCAATGGCAACCCTCTGCTGCTCTCCGCCGCTAAGCTCCTTTGGTTTATGTTCAAGCCTTTTGCCCAATCCCAAATCGGATAACAGCATTACAGCCCTCTCCCTTATATCGGCCTCCCTTTTCTTCTCCTTGTTGTTGCAATTGTATATCCGGGCAGGTAACATTACATTTTCCAAAGCTGTAAATTCCGGCAAGAGGTGATGAAACTGGAATACAAAACCTATCTTGCTGTTTCTGAACAATGCCAGACCATCTCCCTTTAATTTAGATATATCGGTTCCGTCTATTATCACCTCTCCGCTTGTGGGGGGAAGAAGCGAACCCATAATCTGCAAAAGGGTAGACTTTCCGGCGCCACTTGCACCTACAATAGAGACAACCTCCCCTTTGTTGATTTTAAGATTAATATCTTTAAGGACATGCAGCTGTCCGAATGATTTATTTATATTATTGCAGATTATCACTTTGCACTTTGTTTATTTCGCAAAGGTAAGCAAAAAGAGGGGGACCGTCAAACCGATCCCCCCGTTTAGGTTACTCCTCCTTCTCACTTGCCTCGTAAGCCTTAAGCAGCTTCTCCTGAACATCTGCAGGTACCTGCTGGTAATCTGCAAAACTCATTGTAAATGTTGCTCTTCCGCTTGTAAGTGAACTTAGGGTTGTAGAATATTTATACAATTCTGCCAATGGAACTCTTGCTTTAAGCACCTCGAATCCCTTCTCACTGTTCATTCCCTCTATGATAGCCCTGCGGTTCTGAAGGTCAGACATAACATCACCCATGCAGTCCGACGGTACAAGGATCTCAACATTATAGATAGGTTCCATAATCTTTGGACCGGCCTTTTTGAATGCCTCTTTAAACGCATTTCTGGCAGCAAGCTTAAATGCCATTTCGTTTGAATCAACCGGGTGCATCTTACCATCATACACATATACTCTAATGTCTCGTGCGTAAGATCCTGTAAGAGGTCCCTCATTCATCTTCTCCATAATACCTTTAAGGATTGCAGGCATGAACCTGGCGTCGATCGCACCGCCAACTATACAGTTGTAGTATTCAAGTTTTCCGCCCCACTCCAGAGGGTACTCCTCTTTTCCTTTTATATTAAGAACATAATCCTGTCCGTCTGCTTTAAACTTGTTGTTCTGAGGTGCTCCATCTGTGTATGGCTCAATGATAATATGAACTTCACCAAACTGACCTGCTCCGCCGGACTGTTTCTTGTGTCTGTAATCTGCTCTTGCAACCTTTGTGATGGTCTCACGATATGGGATTCTTGGAGCAAACAGATCTATATCCAATTTATGTATATTGTTTATCTGCCACTTAAGAATATTTATATGATGCTCTCCCTGTCCGCTCAAGATTGTCTGTTTAAGCTCTTTTGAATACTCCACAATAATTGTAGGATCCTCTGCGCTTGCCCTGTTAAGAATTTCGCCAAGTTTTTCGTCATCCTTCTCCTCCTTAGCCTTGATAGCCGTACGGAATTTGGGAGCAGGGAACTGTGTAGGGGCAAACTCCCAGTCACAACCGGCAGCATCAAGTGTCTGGTTTGTCTTAACGCTCTTTAGTTTTACGGTACATGCTATATCGCCTGCACAAACCTCTGAGATCTTCTCCCTCTTCTTACCTGCAGAAGCATATATAATTGAGATACGCTCCTTGTTGCCGTTAACAGGGTTCACAAGATCCATTCCCTCTGTGAGTTTGCCGGACATAACCTTAAAGTATGTTACCTCACCAAGGTGCTGCTCCATTCCTGTCTTGTAAACAAACAACGAAGTAGGACCATTTGAATCCACCTTTACCTCCGTACCGTCCACAAGTTTGTTAGGACAAAGATCCGGGCTTGGGCATGTATTGATTGTAAACTCCATCAGCCTCTTTACACCAATATCTTTCTTTGCAGAGAGACAGAATACAGGCATTATATCCCCCTTTCTCATTCCTATCTTAAGACCTGCCCTAATCTCATCCTCTGTAAGTTTTCCCTTGTCAAAAAATGCCTCCATAAGGGTCTCGTCATTCTCTGCAGACATCTCTACCAACTGCTGGTGCAACTCTGCCGCCTCATCTGCATACTCAGCCGGAATATCTGCCTCCAATCGTGTACCATTCTCATCTGTAAATGTATACAGTTTCATCTTAAGCACATCCACAAATTGGTTGAAGTTTGCGCCGGCATTAACAGGGAACTGAACAAGAACTATCTTGTTGCCAAATGACTGCCTGAGCGAATCTATTGTTGCATGCCAATCCGCCTTCTCCGAATCCAACTGGTTTACACCAATTATAAGCGGCTTGTTGTGTTTTTGTGCATGTCTTGCAAATATCTCTGTTCCAACCTCAACGCCCTGAGTTGCGTTAACTATAAGGACACCGTTCTCAGCCACAGAAAAAGCAGAATAGACACCCCCCACAAAATCGTCAGACCCCGGAGTATCTATAATATTGAATTTTGTATCCTTAAATTCTGTATATAATAAAGTAGAAAAAATAGAGCGCTGATATATCTGCTCAATCTCTGTATTATCACTTATTGTATTCTTTGCCTCAACAGAACCTCTTCTGTCTATGATTTTTCCTTCAAACATCATTGTTTCGGCAAGAGTGGTTTTTCCGGATTTAGAGCTTCCCAAGAGGACTATATTCCTCACATTCTGGGTGTTGTAAGTTTTCATATCTTTTTTACTGTTATTTAGTTTATATACTGTAATAAAATTTTAATTTCTGCTATACTCCGCCTCTGTTTTAGGCAAACGGGCAGATTTTCAAAATTAAGCAAAAATATTTGGAAAATCAATATTTTTACCAGTATAAATTGCGTTATTGTGAAAAACAATTTTGCAGACTAAAACAGTTCCGGCTCTAAATAGCTCTTTTTTAACAAAGTAAATGAGACCCTGTGATACGGGCTTATTCCAAACTCGGCTATGGCTTTCCTGTGAGCCTTGGTAGGATACCCTTTGTTCTTTTCCCAGTTGTAGTTTGGGTACTCCTCTGCCAGCTTTGTCATATATTCATCTCTATGGGTTTTGGCTAATACAGAGGCTGCGGCAATGGAGGTGTATTTAGAATCCCCCTTTACTATACAATGATATGGTATTCTTCTTCCCGACAAAGATCTATATTCCCTGAATTTGTTGCCATCTACAATTATATGCTCAGGCTCAACCGCAAGTTTGTCCAAAGCACGCTGCATTGCCGTTATGGATGCCTGCAGGATATTTATCTTGTCTATCTCCTGCGCATCAACAAAACAGACAGCCCATGCAAGTGCATTCTCCTCTATATAAGGTCTCAGCAGCTCTCTGTTATGCTCAGATAGTTGTTTTGAATCGTTTAAAAGAGGATGATAAAACCCTTGTGGCAAGATTACGGCAGCAGCAACAACAGGGCCTGCAAGGCACCCTCTTCCGGCCTCGTCACATCCCGCCTCTGTTTTGTGAGGAAGCATATAATCAAGTAAACTTGTAACCTGTTTCATGACCGCAAATTTACCTTATTTTCTATACACTATAAACTCTCAACTATAATCTTAATTAAGGCCAACGCTACTTGCCTGACTTGGTGTACTGGTTAAGAAGTTCTGTTTGAATGTTAATCTTTGCGGTAAGATCATCTACCAATGCCCTCAGCCTTATGTTCTCGCTGACAAGAGCATCCATCCTCGATTTAATATCGTACAACTGCTCTTCGCCACTGTCTGACAAAAGATAATCCGGAGAGACATCCAACAGAGATGCAATCTGTTCAACATGCTGGTTGACAAGCCTTGTTGGACCGGTTTCCAATTTCCTGTAAGAGTTGAGCGATATTTTAAGGGACTGTGCCATCTTCTCTTGCGAAAGCTTTTTACCTCTCCGCAAGTAAGATATTCTCTCCTTTATTTTGGCATCTTTTCCCATAGTTGGCTGCAACAGTTTTATCAATTACAAAGTAAATGGATAACAATCTTGTTTATAGCCAACTTATATATTGTATTATTACACCTTTAAGTTGCTATTTTCATCCCAAAAGATGTTATATGCCAGACTCTTTATATATTTATGCGCATTAGCAACCGAGTCTTGTCTGTCTTTTGACACAGATTCCAAAGAATAGATCTTGGTATTGTAAGGTGGGGTCAATTTTGAAATGCCGCAAAACAGATATAACAGCTTATTGTATTTTCTGCATACATCAAATACGGTACCAACAACCTTGCCGTTAAAGCTCTGCCTGTCTAAACAGCCCTCGCCGGTAAGTACAATATCCGCCTGTCTGACCATCTCATCCAAATGATTAAGCTCGGCAAAAAAGATACTTCCCTTAACAAGCTCCGCCCCAAGCAGTGCATGCAGGGCATAGCCTACCCCGCCGGCCGCTCCGGCTCCGGCAAATGAACATCCGCAATCATGGTATGATGCTGTGAGCTTGGCAAAGTTCTCCATCCCCTGTTCCAACGCTTCTTGGGCAGTTTTGTCTGCCCCTTTCTGTGGAGAGTATATATATGTGGCTCCGCTATGGCCAAGCAGCGGATTGTCTACATCGCAGATTACTTTAAACTTAACCTGCGTTTTGTCTAAGAACTCATGTATGGCAGACAGATTAACAGATTCTATATCTTGCAAATCTGCTCCGGCTATAAGGTGTGATTCATGCTCTGCATCTCGCTCTGTATCTATGTTTTTTTTGTATATAGTTGTCATGCCAAGAGCCTGCAACATACCTGCACCGCAATCGTTGGTGGCGCTACCTCCTATCGATAACCATATATTTGTCGCTCCGTGCCTGCATGCATCCTTTATTGCCTCGCCTAATCCGTATGTTGAGGTATAAAGTGGGTTACGCTCCTCTGTTTTAAGTAGTTCGAGGCCGCTTATTGTAGCCATCTCAATAAATGCTTTGGTACCGTTCAACAGATATTCTGCAACTATCACTCTCCCCAACGGGTCGTGTACTCTGCACTGTGTTCTTTTTCCGCCAAATTGTTGTTCAACTACATCCAAGCTGCCGTCTCCGCCGTCTGCCATAGGCAGTAACTCTATATTTAAAGGGGATTTGTCGGGAAGCGTATACATATTATTATACGTCTCTCTAATTCCTTCTGCCATTGCCGTGGCAGCTTCATACGCAGTGAGACTGCCTTTAAATTTATCTGGTGCAATTAAGATATTCATTATATTTGTACTTTTGAGGTCAAATTTACCGATAAACTTTTTAAAACATATACTACATGAAGAAATTAGCTCTATTTCTGGCTGGTGCGCTCATGTTTGCGCAGGTGCCTTTAAAGGCTGACGAGGGTATGTGGCTGTTGCCGCTGCTTCAGAAACTTAACATAAACAAGATGCAGGATCTTGGGTTAAAGTTGTCGGCCGAGGATATTTATAATTTTAACAACTCATCTCTTAAAGATGCCATTGTGCAGTTTGGCGGCGGTTGTACCGGAGAGATTGTTTCAGACAAAGGTCTGTTGTTTACAAATCACCACTGCGGATACAGCTCTATTCAGGCGCTAAGCTCTGTTGAGCATGACTACCTTAACGATGGTTATTGGGCAATGAACCTGTCTGAGGAGCTTCCTGTAAATGGGCTTTCTGTTACATTCATAGATAGATTTACAGATGTTACTGCTCAAGTTGAGAAGGCTTTGGCAAAGGCCAAGACAGATGCCGACAAGGAGAAGGCGTTTATGGCTCTTAAGAATAAGTTGGAGAAGGAGGCTGTTGCCGCAGATCCTACACTTAACGCTATCGTTACAAGCTTTTATGCCGGTAACCAGTACTACCTTATAACATCAAGGACATTTAAGGATATAAGATTTGTTGGTGCACCGCCTTCATCTATAGGAAAGTTTGGAGGTGATACAGATAACTGGATGTGGCCAAGGCACACAGGTGATTTCTCTGTATTCAGGGTTTACGCAGACAAGAACAACAATCCTGCTACCTATTCAAAGGATAATGTTCCATATACACCTAAGAGGTCTCTTACAATATCTTTAAAGGGTGTTAAAGAGAATGATTATGCCATGATTATGGGCTTCCCTGGCAGAACAACCCGTTTTATGACATCTTACGAGGCAGATGAAACTCAGCACACAATCAACCCTGTTGCGATTAAAGTAAGAACCATAAAGCAGCAGATATGGAGAGAGGATATGTTGGATGATCCTAAGGTTAATATTCAGTATGCCAGTAAGTTTTCTGGCTCTTCCAACGGATGGAAGAAATGGATGGGTATGGACGAGACCTTTAACAAACTTAAGGTTATAGAGAGAAGGGCTGCAGAGGAGACTAAATTTATGGAGTGGGTTAACAAAGATCCAAAGAGGGTAGAGAAATACGGCAAAGCGTTAGAGACCATAAAGGAGGTTATTGCAAAAAGAAAGGAGGCTACTTATACACATCGTTATATGTATGAGGCTCCATACTCAATTGAATTGGTAAGAGCTACCTCTGCCCGCTATGCCGGAGACAGAAAGGATGCTTTCTACAAAGATTACTCTGTTGGCACAGACAAGAAATTGGCGGCAGCAATGCTTAAAGTATTCAAAGAAAATGTAGCTCCGGAATATCTGTTGGATGTATATTCAACCATAGATACCCGGTTTGGCGGTAGCATAGACAAATATGTAGATTGGCTATACAGCACATCTGTGTACACAAGTGCAGAGAAGCTCACACAGGCCGAAAAAGATAACGTAGATCTTTCCAAAGACCCGGCAAATCTTTTGAGAAAGGATATTCTTAACCTGCAATCTAAACTTGTTCCATTCATTGAGGCAGGCGAGAAGGAGTTTGAGGAGGCAAGAAAAGCATACGTTGCAGGAGTTATGGAGATGGGCGGAGACAAGCCTATGTACCCCGATGCAAACTTTACTTTAAGATTAACATACGGCAGCGTATTGCCATATTCGCCTAAAGATGCCGTTGTATATAACTACTACACCACTTTAGATGGTGTTATGGAGAAGGAGGATCCAACCAACTTTGAATTTGTGGTTCCTGCAAAGTTAAAGGAGCTTTGGAAAAACAAAGATTTTGGAAGGTATGCGATGCCAAACGGCAAACTCCCTGTTGCATTCCTCTCTAACAACGATATTACCGGCGGTAATTCCGGAAGCCCTGTCCTTAATGACAAAGGGGAGCTTCTTGGACTTGCATTCGACGGCAACTGGGAGGCAATGAGCGGCGACGTTATCTTTGAACCTGAACTTCAGAGATGTATAAACGTTGATGTAAGATATGTACTGTTCATTATAGATAAGTTTGGCGGAGCCGGTTATCTGCTTGATGAGATGAAGTTAGCTGAATAATGAAAGATATTTTAGATATTCTTAAAACTGTGATCCACCCCGCTTACGACAAGAGCGTGGTGGATCTTGGGCTTATAGAGGATGCCAAAATCGAGACCTCTTCAGACGGAAAGGTTGAAAAGGTAAAGCTCAAACTTGTGTTTAAAGCTCCCGATGCCCTTAGTGGAGAGATTAAGAGGGCTTGTGAGGCGGCATTGCAAAAGGTTTACACGGGAGCCAAAATAAGCATAATGGAACTTGTGCGCGAAAAGGCTGCAAAGAATGGTACCAATATAAACGACCTTACCAAGGATGATCTTGGCGGGATTGGCAAAATTATAGCTGTTGCCTCCGGCAAGGGGGGTGTTGGAAAATCTACGGTATCTGTGAATCTTGCCATAACTCTCGCAAAGATGGGTTATAAGGTTGGTCTTGCAGATGCAGATGTTTACGGCCCGTCCATCCCAAAGATGACTCATACAGAGGGGGAGATTCCCAATGTTGAGTTCATCTACGAAGATGGCTACACAGATGATGGTACAGCGGAAAGCCTTACCCAACAGGGTGTTGCAAATCGTCATGGCAAATGTGTAAAACAACTCATTGTTCCAATTGAAAAATATGGGGTAAAATGGATGAGTATAGGTTACTTTGCCGCACCGGAGCAGGCTCTTATCTGGAGAGGCCCAATGGCATGCAATGCTTTAAAACAGATGATCTTGCAGGTTAAATGGGGAGAGCTGGACTTTCTGCTTATAGATCTGCCGCCCGGAACAGGTGATATCCATATTACATTAGTACACGATATTCCACTTACAGGTGCTGTTATAGTTACCACACCACAGGATGTTGCGCTTGCAGATGTAGAGAAGGGTATAAACATGTACCGTAACAAAGATGTGAACAAACCTATCCTTGGGCTTGTTGAGAATATGTCTTGGTTTACACCTGCAGAGTTGCCAAACAACAGATATTATATTTTTGGCAAGGATGGGGGAAAGAGAATGGCAGAGAAATATGGTGTTGAACTTCTTGGGCAAATTCCATTGGTACAGAGCATTAGAGAGAGCGGAGATGAGGGTGAGCCTGCCGCGCTTAAATATGAACCTGTCTACAATGCCTTTAAAGGTGTGGCAGAGAAATTAGTTTAGGTTTAGAATGAGATCAAACATGAAGCCGAACATGAAAAAATTTGATATGGCGAAAAAGATTTTTTCACAAAAACCGCTATCTCCGCAGGATGTAATCTTCAATGAGAAGAAATTGCTCAGAAAAAAGATAAAGACGCTTAAGGAGGAGATGAGTCTGCCTGAAAGGAATGCCATCTCTATGGTTACCCTTGCCAAATTGGAGGCAGAGCCGGAGTTCAAATATGCCCGCACCTTTTTAATCTATTTTTCGCTTCCCGACGAGGTTCAGACAGAGGCTTTTATAGATAAGTGGCATTCACTTGGTAAGAGGGTAGTGCTCCCTTTGGTGGTTGGGGATGATCTTGTTCTTAAGGAGTATGATCCCAAGAAGCTGCAGGAGGGGTATAAAGGGATTTATGAGCCTACGGAGGATTCTGTTACGGTTGAACCGTCTGAAATAGACCTTGCAATTATTCCCGGTGTCGCTTTTGACTATAAAGGTAACAGAATGGGGCGCGGAAAAGGGTTTTATGATAGGTTCCTGCCAAAACTCACCTGTCCTGTATGGGGCGTTGCTTTCCCCTTCCAGATGGTTAAGGAGATTCCGTGTGAGGAGTTTGATAAACCTGTAGATAAGGTGTTCTATATAAATGAGTAGATATCCCTTTTTACAGAGTTTCTAAAAAATCTGCAAAGGCAGAATAGTTCTTAGTGCTGTCCCAGCCAAGTTCCCACTCGGTACGGGCAGCACGTTTCATATTGAGTAATTTGTCGGGAGGCAAAAGGATAAAATTCTCTATCTCTGTTGCAAGATTGGTGGCGGTAATATCTGCATTGACCAACTTCCCAAAAGGGGCTGAATCTCTGTTATAGACAATTTCACCAACTCCGCCTACGTTTGTGGCAAGTACCGGAATACCAAACGAGAGAGCCTCCATAATGGAAACCGGAACGCCTTCGCTGCTGCTTACCTGAACGAAAAGATCGCAATCCTCTTGTCTGTAGTAGTTTAACACATTGTTATGTTCCATCTCTCCCTTAAGGTCATATACAACCTCTCCATCCTCCTCCAATGTAACTTTTGTTTTAATATCGTCTAAAAGCAGACCATTTCCAATGTGAGTCCATTTTATTCCGTCATAGCCGTTTTCCCACATCCTTTCTAAAAATGCCACGTCGTTTTGGACAATCTTTAGGGCGTCTGCAATAAGCCCTACGCGTTTTAGAGGAATAATGTTGGAACAGCTTATAATGTGAAACAGCGAGCCTTCGAACTCCGGCCCTATCCTCTTTGGAATAATGTCACCGCAACTGCCTAACCTGTATGTGCATACATTCTTGGGTTGAATGCCCGGATATCTGTTTTTGATATATTCCTTTCCGTTTTTTGAAATAGTAACCGCGTAGTCTATTTGTGGAAGGAGGTGCTTTCTAAATGGCAGGTATCCTTTTACCTCCTCGTAAAGGTCCGATCCATGGAATCGCACAACGAATGCAGGCATCTTGTCTGCAGACTTTTTAAACTTGTGTGCTATCAGCTTTTTTAATTCCGGCACAAGAAGGGCAGATTTGTCTCCCCAATAGAAATAGGCAACACTGCACTCGTTTAGTTCGCATAAAATCTTGTTGACAATAGATTTGTCTGCAACAATGGAGTTGTATATTAGTGCATAATTTAAAAACAGTCTTAATCTTTTTGCATGCAGGAAACAACCCTTTGAAAAAAACTCTGTAATCTGCCATAGTGGGGGGATAATTTTAAGCCCCTTCCTTATAAGTCCTTTTTTGTCTTTGTGATCAAAGGGTATAAGAGCTTCGCAAATCTTTATATTCTTAAACTTAAAGCAATTCTTATTATTTATGGAGAGCGTGGCGGCATCTGCCGGGATATAGAGGGGATGTATATAGATCTCGCTGAACCTGCCGGCAAGATATGGAATTTCATCATCCAAAAATGTCTCGCCATTGCCAAAAGGATAGCTGTTGGTAAATAATAATAATTTGCTCATGTTGTTACAGATTTATTGCAAATTTAATTAAACTATTGGTAGTTAAGTAATCTTAAAAAAATAACTTGGTAATCTTTAATTGTCTTTTCGGTCTAAATTTCTTTTCTCAAAAATACTGCTAAATCTTTACCAACTTATTTTTTAGCGCTTACTAATGCAACAAAATAAGGGTGGCCTGTGAGACCACCCTCTTGATACTTTAAAATTGCCTTATTAGACAATCTTTATAGTTTTGCAAACTCAATATCATTCTTAGCCCTTGCTGCCAACTTCTCATCTTTAGAAGCCTTCTCAATAAACTCTTTAGCAGCTGCAGAGTTGCCCTGACGAGCAGCTACAATAGCTCTAAGGTAGTTAGATTTAGGGCATTTGCAGTGGATAGCTGCACCTGCTTTTGCATTCTCGCCTACTAACAAATATGCAAGAGCCTCATTCTCGGCACCTGTTCCTGCGAGAGCAGCAACTGCCTGCTGGTATTTACCGTCTAAGATATCCAAAGCAGCCTGATTGTACTTAGCTTCAGGTAGGTTAGATTTTGAAAGATAATCTGCAGCAGCTTTGTAGTTCTCCTGTTGCATAGCTACAACACCCATGTTGTTATAGTAGCTTGGAGTCTTCTCAGACATCTTGTCAAGAGCGCTCTTGGCATCTGCAGCTTTACCCTGTATAAGATAAAGAGCTGCCATATTGTTGTATGCGCGGCTGCTGTTGTATTTCTTAGCTGCCTGCTCATATAGTTTCATCTTGTCAGCCGGATTTTTCTTAAGAGTTGCAGCTGCATAAAGCAATGCCTCTTCGTCCAACTCGTCTATGTTGTTCTCTATCATATCGTTGATCTCGTCATCTGTCCAGTTCTGGTAGTCAACATTGGCAATGATTCTTGCTCTTCTAAGTTGAGGAAGGATCTTGTCTGCCAAAATTTGGAATACAGATGACATATTCTTAATCTCCTGCTCTCTTACAGCCGGATCTGAGTACATAGAAAGAACTCTTAGAATAAGCTCTTTATCCTCTATGTTAGATGCAGAAACCAACTCCTGGAAACCTTCCCAGTCCTCATTTACATGAGATGCGTTAAGATCTGCGTCCAAAGCAGTTTTGTTCTTCTTTGCAATCTTCTTCTGGAAAGCTTTGGTTGCAGTGTTCATTCTCTTCTCAGACAAAGATGCGTTCAATGCCTCTTTACCGTCCGGTGAAGCGTAAGCTATAATGTCGTTAGAGGTAAGGGTTCTTCTCTCATCGTTTGCAACAGATTTAAGGAACTCCTCAAACTCTTTGATCTCTTTCTTTGTAAGCTGGCTGTTTCTAACCTCTGCCTGATTGATTACATAAAGGATCTGGCTCTCTTTCTGCTCTTTGATAATCTTCTGATAGTTATCTGTCTCGAAAGTAGGTGTACCCTCTGTGCAAACTAACATATAGGTTGTATTTGTTCCGTCTGCAATCTTGAATGGTGCAGGGTAAACAAACTTTTTGGTTTTGGTTTTGTTGTAAACGGTAGCTCTAAGTTCCAAAACAGCTTTCTCCATTCCCGGAACATAGTTGAAAGATACATTTCTCTTGTATGTACCACCCTGCTCAAAAGGAACAGTTGTGTAGTTTTCAAGAACTTTCTCACCCTGTAGAGTGAAAGTCTCGCCGGCTACCTCACCACCTTGGTAAACCATTACAGGGGTGATCTCCAAAATAGCCTTTTTAAGGAAATATTTACCTGGGAAAGTTACTGAATATGTTGCATCAATCTTACCTGCAACAGCCTCTAGAACCTGAGGTTCACAATTGGTTGTAACCATGCTTGCATACTTGGCCATCTTTGATGGATTGCTACAAGCAACGAGTGCTAAGCTCAAAACCATGAGACTTAGAAATCTGAAAGATAATTTTTTCATTTTGTATATAATTAAAATGTGATTACTACATAAAAACACTATTCTGCCTCCACATCTTCTGTAAAAACAAAACAGTCCTTCAAACATTGGCAAAGATAGTTATTTTTTCAAAAGAAAATTGTCTGAAAAGTTAAATTCTGCATTATGTTTACAAATCTGTCTCATTCAGATATTTTAAATCCTCCGGGGTGTCAACCGCATGTGTCTTGTACTCTGTAATTGCAGTTTTTATTCTGTAACCGTTTTCAAGCCACCTCAACTGCTCAAGTTTCTCTGTTTTTTCGAGGAAACTTTGAGGAAGTGCGCAAATCTCTTTAAGGACATAGGATCTGTATCCGTACATCCCTACATGTCTGTAAAATCTTCCGTTTTTCAACACCTCGTCTGTTACCTCTACACCTCTGGAAAATGGAATTGGTGATCTGCTGAAGTAGAGCGCATAACCCTCTTTGTCTGTTACAACTTTTGGAGAGTTGCAGTTATTGTACTCCTCTAAGCTGTCTACACGCATTACAAGAGTTGCTATATCTGCATTGTCTTTTGAAAGAAGTTCTCCCACGAGCCTTATCTGCTCCGGCTGTATATATGGTTCATCCCCCTGAACATTTATCACGGCATCATAGTGTACCCCTGTCTCCGCTGAGAATCTCTCCAAAGCCTCAAGACATCTGTCTGTGCCGCTTTGATGCTTGGTTGATGTCATAACGGCCTTTCCGCCAAACTCCTTTACCCTGTTGTATATCCGCTCGTCGTCTGTGGCAACGCATACATCATCGTATGCTTTTTGTGATTGTTCGTAAACCCTCTGTATCATAGGTTTACCTTTGATTATTGCTAATGGCTTACCGGGAAATCTGGATGAAGCGTATCTGGCCGGTATTAAAACTAGTATTTTCATTCTTTCAAAATTTCTAAAACCGAACAAATATAGCAAAATTAATAGTTGAAAGTGTATTGTTTATAGCTTTGGCGTTAGCGTTAGCTTTAGCTATTTTTACCTATTTAGATCATTGTCAAGATACAATCCATTTAAGTTTTTAGCTCTATATACTATGTCGTGTGATCTTTTTTCTTTATAAATTGTTTTTCCTCCATAATCAAAACCTACTATCCCCGCATTAGGAGCTATTGCTATACCAAATATAGAATCACGTGGAAAAATTTTCTTCAACTCAAGTTTATAATAATGATTAACTTTAATTTTTTCACCATTAGCTTTCACTTTAGGGTCAGTAAGAATCTTAAACAGGGAATCATTTCTTTTTGCATAGATAATATAAAACTTCCCCTTATCCTTTATGGCTTTGATTTTAAACAGAGTCATCCTATTTGATTCACCTTCTCTGCAAAGTGAACTGTTATTCATAACAGAACACCCAATAAACATACTTGCAATAAATAATAATAACAATGTTCTCATATCTAATTTTATTTAAGTAATCTAAAAAAAATAACTTGGTAATCTTAAATTGTCTTTTCGGTCTATAATTCTTTTAACTCTACATTCTTAGTGCTATCCTTAGTTATATCCAAAAGTTTGTACACATCCGTTCTTTCAACATCATGCCATAATTTAATAAGATGAATAATATTGCCTTTGGGTTTATAAGTATAATAGTAATCTATAAAAAAGAGACATAACAGCACTCCCAAAATAGTTCATTAGTATCCCTTAAAGTATTTTTCAACGACATTATTAATTTTTGATAGTCCAATGCTATCAAAACTATATGTGCTTTCTTTAATCAGAGTAGTATCTTTAACTCTAAAGCATATTTCCCACTCTATAGGATCAAATAACATCGGTTCAATTGTATTTTTTTTCTTGTATTTAATATTATATTTCATTTTAAAAATAAAATCTAATTTCTTTCCAAAGCACATTATTTTGTGTCCAAGATATACAGTCTCACCTAAGAAAACATTTTCTGTATAATTATTATACCAATCTTCGCATTCAAAAATGTATAGGTAGTATTTGTTATAATCGTTAGACATTTCCAAAACAATACTTCCTATTTCATGTGTTTGGCTATATTCTGTAATGTACAGATTTATTAGCTCCTTTGCAAAAGGGGTAAGTTCTATATTATCTATCTCTTTAGTAGAACTTATACAATAAGCAAATAGGCCTATACTTAAAGTTATGATAATTACTATTTTTTTTGGCATATAATGGTTCTCTTTTTAAAGGTAACTATTAATTGGTTTAAACTTATTATGCATAGTTTTATTTGGTATAATTCTTAATAAAGATGATTTAAAAATACTATTCCATGGTGTTCCATTGCTAACATTATTAATATCATATTTTACAAGTTTGTTATATTTAGGTTGATAAATATAGCTATCCGGTATATAGCCATATTTTAACTTTACATTCATTAAAAATTTTCTATCTCCCATGAATTCTTTTCTGAATCCGGAAGGGCCGCTATTACCAGGATGATTATGAATAAATGATGTTATTAATATATTATTATATGACATTTTCTTAAAATATGGCATTGGAGATGCTTTATTTTCCGTATGATTAGTCATAATTATAGATCCTTTATCAGAGTTAATTAAAGCAAATTCAACAGATGTATTATCTGATAAAAATTTAAATAGTTCACCGGCAGCGGATTCTTCCGCTATAGAAAATGCTGTTTCGGTTTTACCATTAATCATCTGGCTACTGAAGTTTGTTATTGTTCCTGATTTAAAAAAGATGGAATTATAATGTCTATTGCCATACTCATCTTCTATGAATGTTCTTTCGCCATTAGAATTAACCATGTAAAATGCGTCATAGTCTTTATTCTCAAACTTATTAACTATTTGGCCTTTTTTATTAACATTCCATACATCCCTTCCGTCAATATCAAGAATCGCAATAGGATTTCCACCGCAGTACATATAAGGAGACATTGAGGCGTATTTTTCTGCCAACGGATCCGGGACGAACCATCTGCCGGTGAAATCATCATACATCCTTGCTCCGTAGTCTGTGAAGCTGAGGCCTCCCACCGTCTGTACCTCCTTTCCGTTGTACTTGTAGAGGTTGGTTGTCAATTGTGGGTAACTGTTGCCTGTGGCTGTTCTCATACCAAGAGGGTAGTAGTCGTTCCTCTCCACCACACTGCCGCTGCTGTCCGTTATCACCCTCACACTGCCCAAGTGATCTGTACCGTAGTAGTATGCCAAACAACTGTTATTGGCAGCGCCTATTATCCGTCCTCCACCAAACCCTGTGCTTGCCAATGAGTAGCTCTCTCCGCTCTTTGAGAGTACCAACGTCCCAAGATAGAGATAACCGTTACTGCCTGTAGCGTCTACAACTCTTTGTTTAGTTCCATCTGCACTGTAGAGATACTCCGCCTTTACCGCACCGTCTGCCGCCGTTGCACCTGCCTTCTCCACCACCTTGGCCGGCAGATTGAGAATGTTGTAGCTTATTCCCAATCCTCTTCTGCCGTCATAGAGCATGTTGCCACCTGCATCATAGCTGTATGAAGCATTCAGCTCAGCTCCCCGGCTGCTGCCTGTAAGGGCTGTGAGCCTGTTGCCGCTGTAGTCGTAGAACAGATTATCCTCTGCCGTGCTCGCACTACTGCCAAACCTCTGCAAGGTAACAATATTTCCGTTAAGATCATAATCTATCCCCCTCTCGCACCAGCTGTTTGTAGCACTTGTACCGCTTCCGGCATATCTGCTACTTGTTGTAAGCCTTCCCAATCCGTCATAACCGTACCTGTATGTGCTTGCAGCGTTTGTCCCCTGCTGCATTCTCCACTCGGAGATATTGCCGTTATACAGTCCGCTACCTTTCTCCGCATCATAGTAGCTCAGCCTCTGGCTGTACAGCGTCTCGCTTCCCTTCATAGTCTGCGACACCGTTCCCCATCCCTGAATGTTGTACTGCAGATTGTCTGTCACCCCGTTACCGTAGCTCTTTCCTGTAAGATTGCCGAGGGCATCATAGCTGTAGTTTACCGTAGCCTTCTCCACTCCGTTTACAGATACCCTCTCACTGAGCATCCTTCCCCTTTGGTCATAGCTGTATACCGTTCCTTTTGTTATTGTAAGACTGCCTGCCGAGTGATTCTCGTTCACGGCAAGGATGTTTCCCCTGAAGTCATACTTTGTGCTTGTCCTGCTTATACCGCCTGTAGAGTTCCTCTCCACCACCTGCATCACCCTGCCCTTCCTGTCATAATGGAATGCCCTCTCTATGTAGCTTGTGTTGTTGCTGCCTGCATTGCCGTTTTCACTTCCGTCAAGCAGTGCAATCTTCTCATAGAGTTTGTAACCGATCACCTTCACATCATCAAGGTTTGCACTCTCTGCCACACCGCTCACGGGAGAAAAGGCAAGATATGCCGGAACGGTAAATGATGAGGTCTGAGTAGAGGATGCTGTGCGGTACACCCCTCCTCCGAACCTTGTCTGTGAGAGCTTGCATATAAAGGTAAAGTTCCCAATAACAGACGGTGGAGTATCCGGTGTTCCGCCCCCGAGCTGAGGATAACTATTATTGATGGAAAGATTGTTATAGTTTGACTGTGCCGAGACTCTTGTCACCGATGCCGTACCCTGCACAAGATTACACTCTATCTCCCGTCCTATGTTATCATAGACATGATAGATCCATCTGTTCTTCCCTTTAAGGTTGGCATCTCTCTCAAGTACAAGCCTTCCACCTTTGTCATAGACATATTCACTGATTCCGGCTCCGGGAATGTTTTTCTCTATTATATTGCCCATATAGTCGCGAATATATACATAGCAGTGCTCTGCCGCAAATGAGCTTGTTATACCTCTAGCGAATGTATAATTATTTGTGCCTGGTATATCTTTGGCGCAAGATGACAACACAGCACTTCCCTTAGGTGTTATCACCCAAGATAGAAATCCTCTTTCATCATAGGCATAATAGGTCATGTTATCCGTTCCTCTCTTCTCCATTATCACTTTTCCTGTGACATCTGTATAGGTGGTTAATGTGTTCCCGTCCTCGTCTGTTGCCACATCCTTAAAGAGCTTGCCTGCATCATAGAACGGATAAGCGTTGTTTACAAACAATGCACCATTAAAGCTGCCTGCCGACATATTAACTACCTCGTTTGCACTGTTAGTCTCATAGCTGTAGGAGACATGCTTGCTTGTGTATGCACTTCCGGGCTTGTGCTCCCGGGATACCCTGTTCAGCTCGGATGGCTCATATACCTTTCTTGTCTTGGCATGGCCGCTCTCGCTTGTGCCGAACATAGAGCCGTAGAAAGAGCTTTGTCCCTGCAGAGGCGCACTCTCCTCCTTGATGGTATTGACAGTAGCCGAGGCATACGGCAGGAAGAGGACTGAGTCGCTTCTTCTCATCCTGTCATAGACTATAGGTGTAACTATGTTCCTGTTCCCTGTAGGGGATGCCCCTACATTTACTATCTGTGAGGGATATCCCAAGCCGTCATAGAAGGTGATGTCCGTTACATAGTTTTCTCCTGTCTCGTCTGTGTAGTGGCGCACCATCTTCCAGTTGCCCGGGATATTGAACTTTTCGTCAGGCTCCGGTTCGGGTTCCGGCTCGGGCTCCGGGGTGTCACCTGCCTGTATCACCGTTATGACCTTGCTGTCACTGCTGACGCTTGTGATGAGGAGGACACGTTTTATCCCTGTGTTTGGTTTGATGTCCAAGTAGATTGTGCCAAAATCATCTGATACTCCGCTTATCTCCACCACATCCTCTCCGTAATGGTCAAAGAGGAATGCGTTGCTCTCCTCAATGTAATCTGCCACCTTGTCTGCGCTCATAGTGGAGTTGAACTCCACTGGAACATATACAGAGTTGGCAGCACTGCTGAAGTTATAGCTTCTTGCCATAGTAACGGTAACACGCGGGATGTTCACCCTTATGGTATCGGTAGCAATGGAAAGGAGTGGCATAAGGAGCGTGAACATTGCAAACAATGATGCCTGCCTTAATCTCTTTTGTAAATATGTTGATAGATGGCCGGTGTCTCTGCCGCGGCAGCTACAGCCTCTGTTATATCTATGTTGTATTGTATTAGTTCTCATAATATTTTTCCTTATAGGTTATATCTTTTAGGTACTTTTTAGAAACAGTTGCAACCGACCTGTCAATCAGCGGAAAAGCGGTTGCCGAAAGCAGCTTATAGGAAACGGCGTCTGTTGAAGGACCGTTAGGATGCAAGGCATACTAAAAGGGACAACTCAGCCGTTTCAAGCTGCTTGATGGCATAAGCAGTTGATTGACACGGAGAGCGAAACTGTTTCTAACATTGTACATATTGTGATTATGATATTTAATTATGTTGATTTTTCTATATATGGCATAGCCGTAATCAGTTTATAGTGTATGGTTTAAAGTTTATAGCCAATTAATTTGCTTTGGCTTTAGCTTTCTTTACCCTCTATACTCTCTATACTCTCTATACACTATAAACTCTCAACTATTAATTTTTACTTGGCATTTGCTTTAGCTTTTTTACTCTCTTTACCCTCTTTACCCTCTTTACCCTCTCTACTCTCTCTACTCTTCAAAACGGCCAACGCCAATGCTAACGCCAAAGCTATAAATTAGGTAGTTTATTGTCGGGAGAATAATAACCTCCCTCCACACTCTTACCCTCGTTGTCCACAACCCTCTTCAACTTGCCGCCGTTGTTGTATTCGTATGTGTATACCTTCCCTGTGGCATCAATCAACTTGCTTATGCCAATCAACGGAATATACTCGTACATCTCAACATCGGCATTGTTGTTTGCGCAAAGTGTCTTGATTGCCGTGCGCTGTTGCTCGCTCAGGCATCCTTCTAACGGAGTAGTCTCTATTCCTTGTAATCCGCTTATGCTTTTCAGTGAGCTGATGCTTATGTTTCTTCCCTGCAAAACAGGATAGAGTCCTCCATATCCCCACACAAAGCTTGTCTTTATACCGTTGATATCCTCCATCTCCAACAGTCTGCCTCTGTTGTCATATTTCAGATATGTCTCTTTAACATGCCACTTACCACTCACCATATCATACTTCTCAACTCTGTTTTTTACCAACAGGGTGTCCGATGGGGTTGTCTTCAATCCGTAAACGGTTCGCTCTCCCCCTACCAATGTTGAATCTCCAAAACCTGTACCTATGTAATGCTCAATAGCAAGTGGTCTGTTTATATCAAACCGTCTTTTCATAAAGCGGTAAGCCTCCGATGCGTTTACCTCAGAGTCTGTAAGGTCTGTAACGAAGGTGTTCTTGTCTATGTATATGAGTTCTTCACTGCCTGTGCTTGTTGCTGTTATTACCTGACCGTGGCTGTTATAGCAATAGGCCACCTCTTTCTCTACATTTGAGCCTCCTCTCTTTTCCTTTAATTTTCTTCCTTTAAGTTCGTAGTTGTCCACAAAGGTTGGAACGGTAGAGATTTTCCTTATAAGGTATGCAGGGCAGTAGTTCTTGGACAGTTCTCTTGCCGTATTGTAGGTATACTGTTCCGTCAATGCCGGAGTACTCTCTGATGAGTTCTTGTATATGCTCTTTTGCAGGAGCTTGCCTCTGTCTCCGTGTCTTGATACAGCAGGCTGTACTATTGAGGTTATATCTGCATTATCTCTTCGCCAAGCACCAACAGTTTCAAACGCGTATGGCTCATCGTATGTATTTTGTCTTTCAAGAAAATCCGCATAATCGGCGGAATCTGACGATGAGAATGTGTACTTGACGATACTGCCATCACTTTTAGTCTCGTAGACAGTGGAATACTCTATATGTGAACCGTTATAGTTAGTGAGCGAGGAGGAGTAATAATCTATGTTCTCCGTTAACATAGGGGTGACCCGTGCCTGTGCAGTGTACTTGATATGGTATCTTGGGTAATTGAGCAGTGTACCGTTGCTTGTGTTGCCTGTCTTGTAGCTGTAACTACTGCCGCCTAATGATACACCGGCTTTGTCATAGTGGGTTATCCGCTTTATCCTTACTCCTCCGCACAGTCCCGATTGTGTTCTGTAACTTCCTTCATAGTGATTGAGGGAATCTCTCATGAAAACTCGTGAATAGTCATTGCCTTCATACTCAAAACTACTGTAACCTCCGCTTGGGTAGGTAATCTTTGTAAGCATACCTGTCATTGCCTTGGAGCTTACGGCATCTCTGGTCGATTGATTTATGGTTTCACTGCTTTCGCCATTCTTGCAAACCTTAAGGAAAGGTATATTGGTTGAGTTGCCATCGTTCTTGCCGTTGTAGTAGCCCCAATGATCTACACTGAGTGTACCGTTGCCGGGAAAGCTGTTAGCCGTGTTGTAGGTCATCTTATAAGTACCCTCTCCCGATATATTGACCTCTTCCAAATAACTAACCCTTTTGCCGTTTGCCATCTTTTTGTAAGAAAGACCGCACTGCCTCACTGTCTTGTTGTTTGCCTTTACGGTGATACCGGTCATGCGGATGCTCTGTTTATGGCGTATGGCAGAGGATGCAGCCAGGCTCATCTCTCCGTACTCATCACTCTCTTCGACAGGCTGTTGTGTATAGTTGAAAGAGATAACAGTGCCGCCGTCTATCTTTATTTGGCTTAAAACAGGTATGTTCTGGTCTATTGTGACTATTTGGTGTTCCAAGTTCTTGCCATGAAACTCTACCTCTTGGATGCTTCCGTCCCAGATGACCATATATTGCGTACCGCTTATGGCTATTCCTGCCGGTACCCTTACGCTGATATCATAATTGCGGTAGATATATTCAACCTTTCTACCATTGGGAGCTGTTATGGTACTGAGATGATATGCAACCGTGAGAGGTTTGCCTGTTTCACTGTCTTGCGGTTGTGAGGTCTCCTCTTCTGAAAATTCATATTTGTAGCCGTCTGCCGTCTCTATGATTATACCCAATACATCCTCTGTGCTTCCCTCCTTGAAACTTATCCTGTAATCTTTGTTGTTGCCTCCGGTATTGTATACATAAACCTTTTTATTGACACCCAAATGGAAGCTGCCCGTATGACCAAGAAAATTGAAGTGAAAGAAATCCGGCATGGCATCGTACATGATGTTGCCTGCGGCATTTGGGCTGCCATTAAAGCAGTATATCAAAGATGTAGGGTAAGCACCAACGGACACTATGTTTGTTCGTGATGCTCCCAACCTCCATATCTTTGAGGTGGCCGGTATCTGTGATACGTTTCGGTACAGATTATAATAGCTGTTGCATTCATTGTCAACATCATCAAAATCGGGTAATCCTTGTGTATCAATGGGTATATTGCCGCCTGCCATTAGTGTCCAGTCCGGCCCTAATACTCCGCCTCTCTTGTTGGGCTGAAGGCCGTTACTGCTGTAGGCCAATGATACGGGGATGGTAAAGTCATTGTCTTTGTATTCATAGAATGGTATGTTGAGCTGTATTGTTCCGGTATAGAGGCTTGCTCCAACATCACCGTATTTGACCATGTTCCATGAATCGGTTGAAGGGCGTTGTTTTTCTCCGTCCTGTACAAAGCCCGATTGGGCTTGCAATGTGATTGCAAAGGTGCTGACGAGCATACAGACTGCTATGCTGCGTAGCAAGAATTGAATTTTTTTCATAATCTTAATAATTTTTTAAAGGTTAAATCAAAAATAACCAAACGTTTAAGGAGACGTTTTTGCTCCATAACTTCCAAACGTGTTAAATAATACAAATGGCCACGGATTAACACGTTGTATACAGTGTGATACTTGCTGCTATCCGATATCAATAGCGTCATTGTTCTGCTCCGGCTCACAGTGCATTCCTTGGCACTGCTGCAGTTTGTCCTTTAAAACTATATACTTTTAGTATATTCCATATGGAGCAGGTGGTGAATGTTGAGATTACTGCTGTTCTGCTGTGTGCGCAAGCCTTTTTCTTGCTGTTAAGTGGAAAACGGTTTCCGGCGGAACGGTGCAGACATCTCTCCAAAACCTTCGCTACAAAGATAATAAAAGTTGCGCGAAAGCGAAAATTTTCTGTAAATCTGTTTGCTGTTGACCTTAATTTAGTTTATAGTTGAGAGTTTATAGTGTATAGAAGGTAAAGAGAGTAAAGAAAGTAAGAAGCGTTGGCATTGGCGTTAGCCTTAATTTAGTTGAAAGTGTATGGTTTATAGTGTATAGACAGTTTTTAAGTTAATAGCAGCAAAGCTTAAAGTAAAAAACTAATATCTTTAAATCTATCAACTGATTAACTGACTTTAAACTATAAACAATAAACTTAATCAACTAAGGCAAATGCCAAGGCTAAAGCTGATTGTAACTATATAGTTGCTTAGTTGTTAAAGTCAAAGCGAACATATTACCATATAGGCGGTTTAAGTAATCTTAAAAAAATAACTTGGTAATCTTTTACTGAAAATAATTTAACTTTGCAGATATGGACTTACAATATATTAAACAGAGATACGAGATAGTTGGAGATGACCCTGTTCTTAACAGAGCCATTGAGATTGCCGTTCAGGTGGCGCCAACGGATCTGTCTGTATTGGTTACCGGAGAGAGCGGAGTAGGCAAGGAGGTAATACCTCAGATCATCCACCAGAACAGTTCGAGAAAACATAATGCATATATAGCCGTAAACTGCGGCGCAATCCCGGAGGGGACAATAGATTCAGAACTTTTCGGGCATGAGAAAGGCTCATTCACCGGTGCCCAGGAGACAAGGAAGGGCTATTTTGAGGTTGCAGACGGTGGAACAATCTTTTTGGATGAGGTTGCAGAGTTGCCGCTTTCAACGCAAGTGAGGTTACTTAGGGTGCTTCAGAGCGGTGAGTTCTATAAGGTTGGCTCATCAAAGGTGCAAAAGACCAATGTGCGCGTTGTGGGGGCTACAAATGTTAATGTGCCGCATGCAATACGCCAAGGGAAATTTAGGGAGGACCTCTACTACAGGTTAAATACCGTTCCAATAACACTGCCTGCCTTAAGGGAGAGAAAAGCTGATATCCATAACCTGTTCAGAAAGTTTGCATTGGATTTTGCAGACAAGTATCAGATGCCATCTGTAAGGCTTACCCCGGATGCTGTGCATCTTTTGGAAAATTACCGCTGGCCCGGAAATATAAGGCAGCTCAAGAATGTGGCAGAGCAGATGTCTGTCTTGGAGAAGGAGAGGACCATAACCCCGGAGATTCTAATGAAATATCTGCCGCCGGATACTCCGGATCAGCTGCCTGTCGTTGGGGGTGGCAGAGGGAATGAGGATATTCTTCCCGACAGAGAGATCATCTACAAGATATTGTCTCAGTTAAGGAATGAGATAGACGACCTTAAGATAGAGGTGAACAGTCTTAAAGCGGGCTCACAGCAAGGTGGCGGTGGGCTGCTTAGAAGAACGGCGGTGGCTTGTCAGCAGCCGGGGACAGATGTTATACCGGCTCACCATACATTGTCTCACGATGTTATGCTTATCCATTCGGGCGAAAGAGCAGAGGAGGAGCCTGCATACGAACAGTTTACGGAGGAGCAAGGTGGAGAGCAGGAGACGGTTATGTCTATCCCTTCAGTGAATGCAGATTTAATCAAAAAGTGCCTCGAAAAGCACAATGGCAAACGGAAAGCAGCGGCGCAAGAGCTTGGAATATCTGAAAGGACACTTTACAGAAAGATAAAAGAACTTAATTTGGCATAATATAATTTGTTGGGAAGCTATGTATAAAGGAAAAATATATCTTATAACAGTTCTGCTGTTTTCTCTTTTGGCGGGGTGCGGAATATACAAGTTTAATGCAACCTCCATATCACCGGATGTTAAGACAATCTCTATATATACAATAGAGAACAGGGCGATGAAGGTGAATCCGTCTCTGAGCAACCAGATTACGGAGGCGTTGCAGGATAAGTTTAGAAAGCTCACAAAATTGGATGCCGTAACCGATGGCGGAGATTTGGAGATATCGGGGTTCATAATGAGCTACGACATTACCCCTACGGCGGTTACATCTGATGAGGTGGCTTCCAAAAACAGGCTTACGGTAACTGTAAACATATCATTCACTAATAATAAAGATGAGAGCCAAAGTTTTGAATCAAAGTCTTTTGCGGCCTTTCAGGATTATGACTCTAATATGACCTTTGAATCTGCAGAGGCGCAATTGGTAGACCAGATTGTAGAGACTTTGGTAGAGGATATTTTTAATGCAACGGTTGCTAACTGGTAATTTTACAAGAGTATGACAGAGGATTTGAGTTCTATAGAGCAGTTGATCTCCATCTATCCGTGGTATCAGGGTGCCAGAGTGGAGCTGATTCTTAAATTGGCGGAGATAAGTAAGGAGACAGCCCGGGAAAAATTAAGGGAGTCGTTTTCGTTTGTGCCGTTTCCGGAATGGATTGCAACTAAAATAGAGGGTATTGAGAGTGCAAAGAAACGCTCCGAAAATGATAAGGTCATTCAATCTCAGATCCAGCAGGCCAAGAAGATATTTGTGGTTGGCGGAGATTATTTCAGCAGGGAGGAGTTGGAGAGTGTAAACAATGACAATGAGGCAAGAGAAGATTCTCCTGCTATCCCTATTGAAGCGGCAAGGTCATTGGAGAGGGAGAGAGCCGTAAAAAGAGATGGTGCAAATAGCGGGGTGGATCCGTTAATTTTTTACACTGAGACACTTGCGCAGATTTATACACAGCAGGAGTGCTGGAGGGAGGCTTTGGATGTTTATTCAAAACTTATTTTGCTATATCCGGAAAAAAGTGTTTACTTTGCAAGTCTTGTGAATGACATAAAATTAAAGATGTCATCGAGTAGAGAAAATAATATTAAAAATTTATAAATATGTATACCGCAATTTCTATTCTTATTGTTATTGCAAGCGTCTTGCTTACTATAATAGTGTTGCTTCAGAACTCAAAAGGTGGTGGACTTGCAGCTAACTTTGCTGCCGGAAATCAGACTTTCGGAGTGAGACAGACTGCAGATTTTCTTGAAAAATCAACTTGGACCTTAGCTATTACAATTATTGTTCTTTGCATCTTGGCTACAGCGTTTATTGCAAACAGAGCTGTTGAGAACAGAACAGATATTACAGACAGGGTATTGAATACAGCTGTGCAAGGACAGCCTCAGTTTAATCAGGAGGAGGCTATGCAGCAGGTACAGGGAGAGGCACAGCAGAGTGCTAATCCTGCAGAAGAGGCATCTGCAGCTACTCAAGAGTAAATGGCTTAACATTTTCTTAACATCTTTAATAATTAAGCATTAGTTTGACAAACAAGGAATTACAGGTCTCAACGAGTTGAGACCTGTAATTTTTTTGTCATTTTACAGTACTATGTGTTGCATAGTACTGTAAAAAGTAGATATATTTGCAATGCAAAAAACAAGGTGAGAAACAGTACCTTGTAAGAATAGAATAATGTAGGAGGAATTATTGTTGAGAGAGAACGGTAGTGAACGGCTATCAGACTCTCACAAATTTTGGTTATTTTTTTAAGTTAAGATTAAATATTTCAATAAGATGAAAAAGATAGTGAATATCAGTTTGTCCGGCAGAGGCTTTAGTGTGGATGAGGATGCATATGTTGCTCTAAAGAATTATCTGAGCGTGTTTAAAAACAAAATAGCTAATGAGCTTCAGTGGAAGGAGGTTATGGATGATGTTGAAAGACGAATATCCGAGTTGTTTACAGAGAAATTGGGGAACGGCTATAAGGATGTTGTGAATATTAACATGGTAAATGAAGTTATAATGCAATTGGGGCTTCCCGATGGCTCTGAATATAACTTTAGCACTGCGGAGGAATCCTATGGTGAAGCAGGTACTACCGATTCTCGGGAACCCAATGGCTTTGGACAGAATGTAGATAGGACTGCAAAAAAGGTTCTTTACAGAAATCCGGATGATACCAAAATAGGCGGAGTGTGCAGTGGATTGGCTCTTTATATTGGAGTTGATACTACTTTACTGAGGGTTATATTTTTAGTGCTGCTCATTTTGGGCTCTTCGGGATTTTGGATCTACTTGATTTTCTGGATTGTGGTACCAAAGGCCATTACACCTCTTGAAAAGTGCCAAATGTACGGTTTGCCTGTTAATGCCGAGAATCTGAGCAAATTTGCCGTTAAAAAATAATACAAGGAGAGTTGCTATGGATATAAATTTAGAAAATATAAAGTCACAGATGAGAAAGGGGATGCTTGAATATTGTATTCTTTCTATTCTCAAAAACGGGGAGACTTATGCCTCCTCTCTCATAACCGAACTTAAAGAGGCAAAGATGATAGTTGTTGAGGGAACCTTGTATCCCCTGCTTACAAGATTAAAGAATCAGGGCTATCTTACCTACAGGTGGGAGGAGAGTAAACAGGGGCCTCCAAGAAAATATTACAGTCTAACGGAACAGGGTGATCTTGCGTTAGAAGCCATGGATAGTGCCTGGAAAGATGTTGAAGATTCTATAAACCTTATTAAGACAAAAAAACTGTTGTAACTATGAAAGAGATAGAGAAGATAAGCATATCCGGCATTGCATTTACTCTTGAAACAGATGCTTTGGAACTGTTGAACAGCTATTTGGAGTCATTGAACAACTATTACAAGAATGTTGCAGGGAATGAAGAGATTGTTGCTGATGTTGAGGAACGTATAGCAGAGTTGCTCATAGAGAGAGGTGCAAGAGACAGAGTGGTAGATAGCGGAGATATACAGTGTATTGTTTCCATTCTTGGAACACCTGAGGAGCTGCAGGATGCTGATGGTGGTAAATCTACGCAGGCAAATAGAGCGCAGGATAAGGCAGATTCGGACGGAAACATAAAGAAGAGGCTTTATAGAGATCTTGGGAACAATGTTTTGGGCGGAGTATGTGCAGGATTGGCAAAATATGCAAATACATCACCTATATGGATAAGAATAGTGTTGGTTGTGGCTGTCCTTTTTGGAAGCAGCGTATTCTTTGGGCATACGTTAGCCTCTATACTGATAATAGGATATATAGTCTTGTGGATAGCAGTGCCACCTGCAAAGACAGTGGCGCAGAGATGTTCAATGGATGGGATAGATCCCGGATTGGACGGAATAAGAGATTATAAATGGAAAAAAGGGAATAATATGGAGCATTCAGGGAATAGAGTTTTAAATGCGTTGGGCAGGACAATCTGCTTTATAGTTGGAACTGTTATGCTCCTTTCAGGTATAGGCGGCTTTATATGTGGAATTGTATTTCTGTTTGGAATAGACATATTTACAGGAATATCTGCTTATTCATTGGCGGATTATATAATGCCTGGTCCGGGTATGTTGTTTTTTAAGATTATGGCAATGGGTGTATGGTTTATTCCTTGTATCGCCTTACTGTATGTTGGAAGTATGTTATGTTTCAATTTTAAGTCTCCTAAATGGCGTCCCGGGCTTATACTGTTCATTTTGTGGATTGTCTGTATTGTGTCGTCCATCTCTTGGGGCATATCTAAAGCTACCCCTTTTATAAATCATTACGAAAATAAAATATGTACAAGTTTTGATAAACATTATGATACTTTATACGTTAACTTTGAGAAACCCAAATTGTCGGGAAGCGCCAAAATGTATATGAATGACAGCAAATATGGAGAGGTAGATCTCTACTATGTTGATAAGGGCGAAAATGGTAGTGTGATTGCTTATTACCCGCGTTTTAGGATTAAAAGGGGCAGGAATTACAGGCTTGACAATGGTGAACCGTGTGTGCCGTACGTTGGGGCAGAGAAGACATTCTTCTATGGTGCCACGTTGGCAGAGATGGCTTGGGATAAGGGCGAAAATGACCTTTGTACAATAAAGGACTCACTTTTAACAGTCTATCCTAAGGTTCTCTCAAAAGATGAGCCTTTTGACGGCAAACTTGCGTGGATTGAACTTGCTGTGCCGCGTAATACGGTGGTTATAATGCAGGAACCTAAAACGGTTGAATTTATTTCGCGCTACGAATACGATGATTAGATTATAGGTTATTATTTTTGAGTGATTAAAGAAAGGGGATGGCCTGCTTTTGGTCATCCCCTTAACGTTGTCTTAAAGACAAGACTATTTTAACAAACCAAGCTCCTTGCCTACTTTGGTAAATGCGGCAATAGCTCTGTCCAAGTGCTCTTTTTCGTGACCTGCCGAAATCTGTACACGTATACGTGCAAGGTCTTTTGGTACAACAGGATAGTAGAATCCTACTACGTATATTCCCTCTTCCAAAAGCCTTTCTGCCATCTTTTGTGAAAGTTTTGCATCGTAAAGCATAACTGCGCATATTGCAGACTGGGTAGGCTTAATGTCAAAACCTGCCTCTTTCATCTTGGCAACAAAGTACTCTGTATTTGCATGAAGTTTATCCTGCAGTTCATTGGTGCGAGACATCATATTGAACATCTCTATACCTGCAGCTGCAACCATTGGTGGGATAGAGTTGGAGAAAAGGTAAGGACGCGAACGCTGTCTGAGCATATCTATAATCTCCTTCTTGCCTGTTGTGAATCCGCCTATTGCACCGCCAAACGCTTTTCCAAGCGTACCTGTAAGGATCTCAATCTTTCCTCTTAGGTTAAACTGCTCTGTAGTTCCTCTTCCTGTCTTCCCGACAACACCTGCAGAGTGGGATTCGTCTACCATTACAAGAGCATCGTACTTTTGAGCCAACTCATAGATCTTGTTAAGAGGTGCAACGTTGCCGTCCATAGAGAAAACTCCGTCTGTTACTATGATTCTGTGTCTTTGTGCCTGAGCTTTCTTAAGGCACTCCTCCAGCTCCTCCATATTTGCGTTGGCATAACGGTAGCGTTGTGCTTTGCAAAGTCTTACTCCGTCTATAATGGAGGCATGATTCAAAGCGTCTGATATAATTGCGTCCTCCTCGTTAAACAACGGCTCAAATACACCGCCGTTTGCGTCAAAGCAGGCAGCATACAAGATAGTGTCCTCTGTGCCGAAAAATTCTGCAATTTTCTTTTCCAACTCTTTGTGAAGATCCTGGGTTCCGCAGATGAACCTTACGCTCGACATTCCAAAGCCTCTCTCATCCAATGCTTTTTTTGCAGCATTGATAAGATCTTTATTATCAGATAATCCAAGGTAGTTATTTGCGCAGAAGTTAAGTACCTCTTTGCCGCTGCTAACCTTTATCTCTGCTTTCTGAGGGGTAACTATAATCCTCTCGTTCTTGTACAGACCTGCATCTTTTATAGATTGCAACTCATTTGCCAAATAAGACTGAAAATTCTTATACATAATTATTGTATTTTAATATTAGTTTCTAATACAGGAGTGGAAAACATTATCCACAGCACGCAAATTTACATTAATATCCTTAAATAGATTATAAATTTTAATACTAATTGTATTATTTGTTATAAAGACATATTTTATACTGCATTGTCTATGTAATCTTAAAAAAATAACTTGGTAATCTTTTTCAAAAAGACATCTATCCTCAAAAATACTGCTAAATCTTTACCAACTTATTTTTTAACGCTTACTATATTAAAAATTTATGCTAATTTAGCACCTCCGTTTTATTATTACAGAACCAACTTATAATAGATTTGTTTGAAATTAGGGGAATAACAGATATAGTTGTTTTATATGAAAGGTATAAGTTGGCTTTGTGACCGGTTTATACAGGTTTTATTAATTAAATAATAATATAAGTTATGGCTATTGAACTAAACGATGCTAATTTTAAAGAGGTTGTCCTTTCTGCGGACAAACCGGTTCTTGTTGATTTTTGGGCTACCTGGTGTGGACCATGTAAAATGATTGCTCCTATTGTAGACGAGATTGCAAATGAGTATGAGGGTAAAGTTGTAGTCTGTAAATGTAATGTAGACGATGCAACTGATGTTCCTGTTGAATATCGTATAAGGAATATCCCTACTCTTCTTTTCTTCAAAGGGGGCGAGCTTAAGGACAAATTGGTTGGCGCAACTACTAAAGCTGCTATTGCAGAGAAGATTGACAAGTTGCTTTAATATTAACCTTTTGTCAGGCAAATAAATATTAACCATTAGAATAGATTATCATGAAGAGATTGTTGGCATTTGTAGCAGCACTGTTTATGCTTATCCCGTTGGTAAGTGCTCAGTCTGGTTTTGGTATTAAAGGAGGAATGAATTTTAATACTATGTCAGACATGAAACCAACAGATGGCGGACTAATTAATGTAAAGGCGCGTACCGGTTATCATTTTGGTGTGATGTATAAGGCTAAATTGCCGTTAGGCTTTGCACTCCAACCCGAGTTACTCTATATTAACAAGAATAGTCGGATGGAATTTGGTGAACATAATTCACAGGACTATCTGTCTCAAGACGCCAGACTTCATTATTTTCAGCTTCCTGTTGGTGTTCAGTGGGGGATTGATTTAGTTCTGTTCAGACCTTATCTTCAGTTTACACCATATATTGGCTATGCCATCTCTAAAGGTGGTATTTACAATAAGGTAAGTTGGGACGATCTTAACCGATTTGAATATGGCTTTGGTCTTGGCGCCGGTATAGAGGTGTGGAAGGTACAGCTGTCTGGAAGATACAGCTGGGACCTTGGAAAGGTTAGTAATTTTGAGTGGCCTAAATTGCGTAAAGAGGTTAAAAGAGAGAAAAACAGGGGCTTTGAGCTCTCTATAGGATTTCTTTTCTAAAGAGTTAACTTAACAGGTGTAGCAGTGAACTTACAGGATATCATTGGGATTTTAGAGGATAACTGGGAAAACTACAGAAAAAGCTTTTTAAAGGGTTTGGAGAACGATAATCCTCTTTTACAGAGGATAAACAGATATCTCTATGATAACGGGGGGAAACAGCTGAGGCCTGTTCTTTGCCTTTTGGCTGCACAGTCATGCGGAACTCCTAACGAAGTTTCGTGGAGATGTGCGGCTGTTTCTGAGATGATCCATACGGCAACTCTGCTGCATGACGATGTTGTAGATAACTCGGATACGCGCAGGGGAGCGCTTACCGTGAAGGCTTTTTTTAGCCCGGCGGCATCTGTCCTTACGGGTGATTTTTGGCTCTCGAGGGCTTTGTATATGCTAACCCAATCCGGGAGCAATATTTTAAACTGTTTTACTTTTGCGTTGGAAGAGCTTGCAGACGGGGAGCTTTTCCAGATGCAAAAGACAGATACTTTAGATATTTCGGAGGAGGATTACTATAAAATCATCTATAAGAAAACAGCATCTCTTTTTATTGCGGCACTTAAAAGTGCTGTTTTTTCTGTTAACGGTACAGATAATGAGTTGAAACTTATAACGGATTACGGTTATGAGCTTGGTGTTGCATTTCAGATAAGGGATGATATTTTTGATTACTCTCCGGCTTTGGACACGGGAAAACCGTATGGAGAGGATATAAGGGAGCGTAAGATAACATTGCCTCTTATAGAGGCGTTTAATGTTGCAGGTGCAGAAGATAGGCTAAAAGTTATAAATATGTTACTCTCAACATCTTCCGGTAATAAAGAGATAGAGGATAATCTTGTAAACAGTGTATTTTCATTTGTGGAGAGACATAACGGCATTGCTTCCGCCGAAAAAAAATTGGCGTGGCATTCTATAAAAGCTGTAGGCCTTGTCAATTCGTTGCAGGCGGAATTGGAGCGGAGATTGGGCTCTCTCCGGGCTGCTCAGATTGAGGCGTTGGAGGCGCTTAGGGTGTTAGCTGTGTTTGTCGGGAAGCGTAAAAGTTAAAAACTTGCATAGAAATATTGACAGACATGCTATGCACCTTTGTTTTTTAGAACGTTTTCACGCCCTTTGGATTCCTCCCTCTCCCAAAATTCTTCATCCCATTGCGGTTCTACAGCCACCTTTCCTCCGGTTGCAAATCTTATGTATGTTATTGCAAGGCCGTTTTTAAGGTAATGCGCTTCGTAGAAGGTCTTTATGGACAATATACTGTTATTGCCGTCTGTAACCAAGTTTTTGTATATGTTGTTGTCGCAAACTTCAACTTTAAAATTGTTGGCCATGCAGAGGGCTTTTGTGTATTCGTGTAGAAATCTGCTGTCTGTCTTTAGGTTAATTGATCCGCTATGGCTTAGAATATTGTTGTAGTGATTAAGGAACATGCTGCCTGTAAGCCTTTTGCGGGCTTTCTTTATTTGAGGGTCGGGGAATGTTATCCAGATCTCGTCTATCTCTTCCGGTGCAAACAGACTCTCTATAAAATCTATTCTTGTCCTAATGAACGCAACATTGGGCATGCTGTTTTCGGTTGCGTATTTTGCCCCTTTCCAGAGCCTTGCCCCTTTTATATCTATACCTATAAAGTTCTTTTTAGGGTAGAGTTTTGCTAATTCTATAGTGTACTCCCCTTTCCCGCATCCGAGTTCAAGAACTATTGGATTACTGTTTTTAAAGAAGCTGCTGTTCCATCTGCCTTTTAGCTCAAAGTCTTTAAACAATACATCGTCTGTTGACGGCTGTATAAGGCATTTGAATCCTTCGTTTTCTCTAAATTTTCTTAATTTATCTTTGCTGCTCATATCCTATATTCTGTTATGTACACCCCTATGCCGGCTATGTATTTGTATAAATTTCTATTGTTTATGGCCTTGCATTTGTCTATCTTTATCTCCCAGCTTCCGCACTCCATATTATTTATGTTTGTGGCATAGGGGATCTCCATCTCTATAATTCCATTGTTTCTTCTCTGTTTTACGCTTTTGTCTGCCATTAATGCGGGAACTTTTAATGTGTCTGAATATAGATTGTTCTCAGGACTATGGAACGTGAGCGCAAAATATAGTGTGTCATCCTCTTTGTAGTTGTATGTTTCAACCAATTGTAGTGTAAATACAAGACTAAGGCCCGGAGAATCTGCTTCCGCTGCGTCTAATTTGAATACTAAGGAGCTGTTTTTGTACCACCCTTCTGCAGGGCTGAAGGCAATAAAGGCAGAGCCGTTCACCGGTTTCTGTACGTTGCAAGACAGCAATGCAGCAGATACTATGAGGTATATGATGGATAGTGCCTTTTTTGCCATTGTATAAATGTTATCTGTTTTGCCCTATAGATAGCTATTGGTTTATTTTGCCCGTTCCGCTATTCTCCTTGCTTTCCCTGCCCTCTCTTTGAGATCTGCTGCGATTACCGCTCCGCCTGTTGTTTGCTCCGCGATTCTGCTGCCTGTTGCTATTCATCTCCTTGCCATCTCTCGCCTCTTTAGTCTCTTTTGACGCTCTCTGTTCTCTTGGTTCTGCAGTTCCCTTTGGTCCTTTAGGTTCTTTAGTGGCTTTAGGTTCTTTAGGTTCTTTAGGTTCTGCAGTAGTGTTGTTGCCTGTTGCCTCCTTACTATTGGCCCTTGAGCTCTGCTCTCTCTGTGCCCTCTTTCTCTTTTTGTTTCTCTCTTTACTGTTGTCGAAGCGCGAAATGCTGTCCTCTCCAACAGCACTAAGAAACTCTCCTACTTTCTCTTTCTGCTCTTCCAAGATAGAAGGTGCTTTTATTCCACGTTTGTTAAGCGAAATAATCTCCTTTACCGCACCTGCTTTTAACGGACGCAGATTAATCATGCTTCCCTGAGTATATGAGAACCACATCATACCTTTTAGAATATCTGTTTTCATTAAGTAGGCGTCTCCATCTTCGAGGTGAAGCGGCTCAACAACTTTAGGCAGGTCGGCATAGGCATCAACATAAACAGATGCTTCATAGTTTATACAGCATTTGAGCTTTCCGCATTGCCCGGCAAGTTTTTGCGGGTTAAGTGACAGATCCTGACTCCTTGCTGCCTGTGTTGTTATAGACTTAAAGTTGTTCATGTATCTCGAACAGCACAGAGCTTGCCCGCATACGCCAATACCACCAATCAAGCCGGCCTCCTGTCTGGCTCCAATCTGTTTCATCTCTATGCGAATCCTAAACTCCTCTGCAAAATTCTTTATGAGTTGTCTAAAATCAACTCTCTCGTCTGCAATGTAGTAGAATATGGCTTTAGAACCATCTCCCTGAAACTCAACATCTCCTATCTTCATGTTAAGCCCAAGTTCTGCAGCCATCTGCCGAGAGCGTATCATTGTTGAATGTTCACGAGCTATGGCATCCTGCCATTTTTCTATGTCTGCAGGCCTTGCCTTGCGGTATATTTTTCTGAATTCGTATGTTTTGGGATCTATGCGATCTCTTTTCAACTGGTTGAATATCATGGCGCTGTCTATGGTTACAATACCAAGGTCATAACCTGTTTGAGCCTCTACCACAACAAAGTCTCCGGCGCGGAGCATCTGTCCCGAAGTATTTTTGAATATAAGTTTGCGGGTGTTCTTGAACCTTACCTCAAACAGATCTTTAAGATCTTCTATGGGAACATCGTTCAACCAGTCAAAAACACTTAATTTGCAGCAACTTCTATTGTATTGGAAGCAGTTCCCCCCTCCACATGCCATATTATCGCATAAATTGTCGGGAAGCTTCTCACAACCTCTCTGACAATCATATTCTTTAATGTTATTTTCCATCCCTTCTATAAATATATGTTAATTCATTTCTCTCTGCAGGTAAAATAGATTCTATTGCATAAATCCGCTATTACGAATTTTGCATTTACATTTCTCTCTATCAATCTTATAGATGATTCAATATAATCACGTAACCTGTAGAGCGATGATTTATTTAATATTCCTTTAAATTTAGCCAATTCGGCAGATTCGGTGGCAGATACAAAAGAGATCTCATCTAACCCCAAATCTAACATAAGCAGCTTCCTTGTAATTTCCAAGCCGTTAATGAGTTCCGCCTTAATATTTTCTCTGCCGGCCGCTGCTAATCTTTCACCCTCTAAAAGCGTATCATACAAACTGTTGTAGCAACAAGAACGCATTATGTCCATAAAAATGCACTCGTTTGCCTCTTCATTATGCATCTCACCAAGAATCTCCAACGCCTTTCCAACACTTCCGCACGAGCGTTTTGCCGCTATAGCTGCCTCCTCTTTATCTGCCTTGAAATTATCTACAAGTATATCTGTCACCTCTAATGTATCAATAGGTGGAACCTCTATTCTCAGGCACCGCGATAGCACCGTCTTAAGAATTTTTTGCGGTGAGTGGGAGATAAGCAGGAAACAGGTATCCGGGCTTGGCTCCTCCAAAGATTTGAGGAGCTTGTTGGCAGCCTCGGTATTCATCTTTTCGGGAAACATTACCAGCATGACTTTTGCCCCTCCTCCATAAGAAGACAAACTAAGTTTGCGCATTATCTCGGCAGCATCTGCCACACTTATCGTTCCGCTTTTATTGTCTATTCCAAGCGCAGCGTTCAACTCTTTCTCCCCAAAAAAACGGTTGGACTTTACCAATTCTCTCCATTGGGGATAGTACTCCTCCACACTCTTCTTTTTGCTCTGTCCTCCTGCCGTATTGGTTGGGAAAGCAAAATGCAGGTCCGGGTGTGCCAAATGCTCAACCATGCTGCAGTTGTTGCACTTACCGCACGGCTCTCCACCTTTTTTGTCTGTACAGAAGAGATACTTTACAAAATCGAGAGCTATATCTATAGCCCCGTTTCCGGAGTTTTCTGTAAACAGTATGGCATGAGGGACACGCGCCTCATCTACCATTAGCCTCATCTTCCTTTTTATCTCTTCATGCATTTGTCTGTAACAGATTTTAAACCGTAAAATTATACAATTTTATCCAATTACCATCATCTCGCATTTTGAACAGTCAAAAACGAGTCTGAATTTCTTTTCATTATTGCAGAGAAAGAGAGGTTCCTTAAAATCTGTATTTGACAAGACCCCTTTTCTTCCCGACAAATTCCTCTTGCAGATTCCCAACTGGTACTTTATGCAATACTTGGTGCGCATAAGCACAGCCTCCCTTATGGGGCTCAGTTCATACGAGGATGCAGAATCAGATATCCCAAGCTCACTGTACAGTCCCTTTGACAGCCTGTTTGAGGCATTAAGCATATATGGCTGCCACCTTTGGTCTGTGACATTTTGGTTATAAAACACTTGATTCTCTTCTCCATTGCGAATGGCCCTAATATAGCTGTCTCTGCAGGCTCTTCTTTCAATCTCTCTCTTCTCTTCCTGCCTTTTCATTTCAACACGCAGATCCTCAAGCCTTTTGCGAGCAATTTCCGCTATTTCGTTTCTCATTGCATTCAGCTCAGATATAGGAAAAAACGGCAGAGTAGCCCCATTTATATCAAATTCCTTTAGCGAAAAGACAAAATGAGAACTCTTTTTAGAGAACTGTAATTTTATGTTCCTCTCTGCAGATTCACGGTTGTTGGCCCTTTGGAAAGGATACTTTACATCATAAATAAATGAGATGACCGGTTTATTTGCCCCCTGCGTATGACACTCAATCTTAAATGAGGAACATTCCCCCTTTTGGACAAATGTGGCTTCCAACGGAATATACCGCTCTGTGTTACCCTTGTCAAGCTGTTTCTCATAAATAAAATTGTAATTCCTAAATATGCTGCTTCCGGCCTTTACAATCTCCTTTGATGTTGTAATAACCTGTTTTGTAGCTGTGTTACAGCTGTTGGCTCTTATGCCTGTAATATTTCCCTTATTGTCTGTAAAGCATAACCCGTCTCCGTTTACTATCTGTTTGGAGGAGTTATATGTAAACTCCATGAATCCGTCTCTGTTTATTCTGCTTGAGACAACGCTCCCAATGTACTCGCCAAGATATTTAGCACTCTCCTCACTTCTCCATTCCCCCCTTCTGCCATCTATGAAAAATTCAGTAAACCCACGATTGAATGTAACTTCTGCATCCGGCTGTACGGTGGTTTCAATATTGCCTAATGAACTGCGGCTGTAGCCTGCCCCGTCTGTTGAATATAGAAACTCGTTTATTCTGCTGTTATACAACAAGACAGCCGTTTTTACAAATGATTCATTCTTAAGTCTGCCCTCAATCTTAAACGACGAAACGCCGGCTTTTACCAAATCTGCAATACGTCTGCTCAGATTAAAATCCTTTAGAGAGAGAAGATGGCTGTTGCGGATAAGCCTTTTGCCGTTGGTATCAATAAGATCGTAGTTATTTCTGCATGCTTGTGCGCAGGCTCCCCTGTTTGCGCTTCTACCTGTTAATCTTGCACTAAGGTAACATTGTCCGCTGTAGCTTACACAGAGTGCACCATGCACAAAGGTTTCAATATCAACATCTGTATTTGAAGCAATCTCTGCAATCTGTCTAAGGCTCAACTCCCTTGCAACTATAAGCCTGCTGAACCCCAACTTTTCCAACAACTTGGCCTTCCCTGTATCTCTTATATCTGTCTGGGTTGATGCATATAGGGGAATTGGAGGAAGATTGAGTTTGAGCAATCCAAGATCCTGTACGATTATTGCATCAGCCCCTGCTTCGTAAAGATCCCATATGAGTTTGGCTGCGGCTCCCGTTTCGTTGTCATAAAGGATGGTGTTTACCACCACAAAAATCTTTGCATGAAATTTATGTGCGTAGCTGCACAACTCCTCAATATCTCCAATGCTATTGCCTGCAGCTTCACGTGCTCCAAAAGATTCGGCTGCAATATATACGGCATCGGCACCGCAGTTTATAGCCGCAATGCCGATCTCCTTATTCTTTGCCGGAGCTAAAAGTTCCAGTTCTTTTATCATTGGATTATGCACCAAGAGCTTTGATCTTCTGCTCTGCAAAAGCTTTGAACTTAGCGTCTCCTACAATCTTCTTGTAGTTCTCAACTGCTTTTGCCTTGTTTCCTTTAGCCTCGTATGCTCTTGCAAGGTAATATTTTACATCTGTTGCATTAGGATTTGCTTTTGCAACCTGCTCCAAAAGTTTAATTGCAGTATCATTCTTTTTAAGATTGAAAGCGGCAATACCACCAATTTTGGCAGCGTTAAGATTCTCTCCGTACTCGCCTGCTTTTAACGCATTGTCAAGAGCACCTGCATTATCTTTTGCCTTGAAAGCTGTAATTGCCTTGTTTGCATACATTGTGTTGAGCTGTTTGTATGCTGCATCTTTCTCACCTTTTTCTGCAGCCTTTGTGTAAGCCTCAACAGCAGCAGCCTCATTCCCTAATTTTGCCTGGCACATACCTGTTCTGATATATGCAGTTGCGTTCTCGGGGTCAATAGCCAATACCTCATTATATCTTGCAGCAGCCTCTGCAAATTTACCCTCGTTAAGCATGGAGTCTCCGTCTGCCATAAGAACTACAGGGATAAGTTCTTTTGCCTCATTCTCAACCTCTGTCTGCTCAAACTCTTTACCAAAAGTTACAGCTTGGTTAAGATACTCTACAGCCTTGTCCATATCCTTGTTTGTCACGCACTCTTTACCAAGTGACAATAGTACGGTAGGAATAAGCTTTTTGCACTCTGTAGCAAGCTCTGCTCCCTCATCACCAAGAGCTGTTGCCTCCTCCAATGCTTTCTGGAAACCTGCCAAAGCTTCAACTTTGTTACCTGCGTTAAATGCCTCTGCTGCATTCTTATAGTTCTCTGCAGCTGTAGCCAAATCTTGCGCGTACGCGTTAACCGAAAAAAGTACAGCAGTAAATGCTACCGCTAAAATAGTAAAAAGACGTTTCATTGTATTTAGTCGTTAAATGTTATTAATCTGGTCATTTGTTACATTCCATGCAACAGGAGCCAACAGCTCTTACTGCGAAAATGATTCCAAAAATAGAAAAAAATAGAGATAATAACAAACAGATAACATTAAAATTATTATTTTAGCAACAAATATTGGATAAGCTAATCTAAAGACATTACTATTTATGAAATCATATTGTACGTGGAGACCATATCTCTTATTCTCATTGTTGTTTATATTGGTTAGACCATGCAGTATCCTTGGGCAGGATGTTGCCTCCCTGCCTGCAGACCCAAGGGTAAAGACCGGAAAATTGGCAAACGGGCTTACATACTACCTGTTTAAAAATACAGGGGCTAAAGGGCATGCAGATTTTATACTGGCACAGAGAATAGGGGAGAACGCAGAGGATTATAATCAGAGAGGCATGCTCAAGATGTTAGAACTGCTTTCGCTGAGAGGAACAAGGAACTTCCCGGATTCCACAATCACCACATATCTTACAGGTTTGGGACTCTCTCCAAAAGATATACAATTCAACACAGGCGCCAATAACACAATATACTCCATAAACAATGTGCCACTTAAAAACTCCAATGTAACAGACTCAACCCTGCTTATCCTGTATAATTGGATGTCATCCATAAACATAGACGAGGAGGATATAGACAATGCAGAAACACTATATAATAATAGGATAAGAAATTTCTGGACAGCCGAAAACAGGACAACATTCAAGAGTAACCAGGATTTTCTTAAAGACAACAGCAAGAGTGCAGAGCAGAAACCATGGGCACATATACCTCGCTTTACCTCAAAAGAGTTACGAAACTTTTATTACAAATGGTTCCGCCCGGATCTGCAGGCTATAATAGTATGCGGCGACATAGACACAGCGTCTGTTAGAACCAGAATAACATCACTCTTCTCTACCATTCCAAAACCGTTGTCTCAGAAACCAACCGCAAGGAAGCTCTCTGTAGACAGATCCAATTTCATAAGCCTGCAGAAAGACAAAGAGTATAACAGAGTCTCTTTAAGCATAGATTTTATAAAGACGGAGCTGCCCGCAAAATACAAGAACACGTCTGTTCCATTTATACAGGAGTTTATGACAAACTCAATATTAGGACTATTGGCCTCTAGAATATCGGACGGAATACTAAAGAACAATCTGCCGGTGTGGAATGTGGAATGCCGTGTAAAGGAGACGCCGTACAGCACAGATGAAAACTTTATCTCCGTTTCGTACGAAACATTGCCAGACAATATCTACCAGACATTAAGTTTCCTCAGTTCCGAGATAGACAGGATGGCAAAGTTCGGATTCAACGGACAAGAGCTTCTTAAATCCAAAGATATATATTACAGGGATATAGAGAGCCTGTACGACAACAGATTTAACCAGCCCAATTCCATCTTCTCCAAAAGGCTGTTGGACAACTACCTTTACGGATACTCTTTAGCAAGTATAGAGCTCAAGTTTGAAATGATGAAGGAGATTGTTTATGCCATTACCCAAACACAACTTAACAATTATGCAAGGGCTCTGCTTGGTAATAAGGAGAATTTTAGGATAGTATGTAAAGTTCCCGACAGACCGTCGTTGGACAATATCTCAAAGGATAGGCTCTACTCCACCTTTAAAGAGACATTGGCTACGGCAGCACCGGAAAGGATAGAGAAAGAGACGGTACGTTGGCCCCATGTAGCATACCGTGAGACAGTACTTAATGTTCAGGAGGGGACAGATCCGCTCACAGGAGCCAAAGAGTTCTATCTGCCCAATGGCATTACAGTTGTTTTCAAGCAGACGACAGATTCAAAAGACACTGTCTCTGTAAGAGCTGTAAGCAAAGGCGGTTTCTCCATGATGGATGGCATTACTCTCAGCAACGAAAAATATATGAACGACCTTGTAAATATGGGAGGACTTGCCAATGTGGGACAGTCTGAGTTAGAGAGGCTTTACAGATACAACGATATGGATATGAAGTCTGTAATCAAACAGGACAAGGAGATCGTTTACGGATATGCTCCAATGAATAAATTAGAGGAGCTGTTTACCGCTTTGTACCTCTCTTTTGCTCAAAGAAGAAAGGATGACAGAGCTTTTGATTTATATAAAAAGACAAAAATCTTTGAATCTGAATACGACATGCTGTCGCCGACTCATCTTTTTGCAGACAGTATAGCATATTATAACAACAGTAACAAAAGATATGTAGGTAAGGTGACTCGGGAGGATATAGCGAGGCTTAATTATAACAGAATCTACAACCAGATAAACGGTAGATTTGCCAATGCTGCAGACTTTATATTTATTTTTACCGGCAATATAGACCCAATGATCATAAAAGACATGTCTGTTAAATACTTGAGTCTCCTTAAAGGGGATCCGGAAGCAAGAGAGACAGGTGTAGTTGTGCCAAACTACCTTACAAAAGGTAAAGTCTCAAAACAGTTCTTTGCAGAGATGGTTGTGCCGCGCTGTTATCTTAACATCACAAATTCAATAGGGTGCGACTTTAACGTAAAGAATTATGTAATGGCAGACCTTTGCAGAACATATATAAAGGCTGCAATAGAAAAATCGCCTGTAAGGAGGATTACGACAGATGTTATAACATCATCCAAGATTATCAATTACCCGGAACAGATATTTGTACTTAATACAAACTTTGTGGCAGACAGCTCAGATATTTTTGTGGTAAAGGGGGCATACCTTGGAATATTGGATAACATACTTAAGAATGGTGTAGACAATTCACTGTTCAATATAGCGGTAAACAAAGCCAAAGAGAACTTTAAGCAGATCTGCAATATGAATATGTATTGGCTTGATGTGTTAGAAAACAGAATGTTGTACAATATAAACTTTAATAAAGATTATCTCTCTGTCTTAGATGGAATAACATCAAAAGACTTTAATCTCTTTATGACTAATCTTGTAGGAGATGGCAATCAGATAGATCTCCTTATGGAGGGAACGGTAGATGATGTAAAGACAAGGACACTGTTTAAGGAGGATGAGTTTATACGTAATTTCTTTGGTTATTAAAGGCTTTAGCTTTGGCGTTGGCTTTGGCTTGAGGCTGATTTATACGTTATTTCTTTGACTATTAAAGTGTTTTTTAATCTTATTCCCGACAAATAACTATACCCATGAGAAACAGAAGTTTTATATTTGAAATAGACAGATATTTAGTCTCTTCCGACATCCTTACAGAATATTTTGCATGTGATTATGAAACCTGCAAGGGGTGTTGTTGTATCATAGGAGACAGTGGAGCGCCGGTAGAGGAGGGCGAAATAGAAAAATTAGAGGATAACTATCCCCTCTATAAACCATTTATGACATCAAGCGGAATAGCTGTAATTGAGAAGAACGGAGTAGCCGAGATAGATACAGACGGAGATTTGGTTACACCGCTTGTTGGAAGAATGGAGTGTGCATACACCTTCTTTGATGAGAATGAAAACTGCTTTTGCGCTATTGAAAAATCGTATTGTGAGGGGAGGAGCAGATTTAAAAAACCAATATCATGTTCCCTATATCCAATAAGGCTGTCTCAACTTTCAAACGGGTATACAGCGTTGAATCTTCACAGATGGGATATATGCAAATGCGCATTTGAAAAGGGCAAAAAAGAGAGGCTTCCCGTATATAAGTTCTTACGGGAAGTTATAACAAACCATTTTGGAAAGGAATTTTACTCTGCATTGGAAGAGGCTGCCAAAAGTCTGCAGGCCTCATCATAGTTTTCATCTGCAACAGCTAATTCTATTCCAAGTGTACCAAAAGTAGAGCCGGTAGAGAATGCCTGATTGGGATTGAGAACCCAGGCATCTATGCCGTTGCTCTCTAACATACCTTTTGCAAGGTTTGCGCTAAAACCGTTTTCGTATCTTTTTACAACCCTCATATATAGTTTATAGTTAAGAGTTTATAGTTTGCCAGCTTTGGCCTTGGCTTTGGCAATAATTTAGTTGAAAGTGTATAGTAAAGAAAACTTTGGCCTTGGCGTTAGCTTTAGCCAAAGCTACTCTTCACTCTGGATAATGGTTTCAATATTTCTGCTGTATCTTACAACCTCCTTCCTAAGGCCGCTCATAACAACAGGATTGCCTGTGTAGTCTATGACAATGGCATCCTCATAAAGTCTCATGAACCTTATGAAAGGGCTTCTTATTCTAAATGTAAGGCGTCCGTTTGAGTCATCGGTTAACATATACCTTCCGCCATTAGTCATATAATCTATAATAGACTGTTTTTTTGCTGCAAAATTGTTGTTGGTATAGATCTTCTTGTTGTAATAGCCCAAGATAGGATATACGGCAGAGAATGCAACAAACAGAGCAAGCATCTGCCATAACGAACCATCCTTGAACAGATCTGTAAAATTGTCTATTCCCGGTTGTCTCTGAGATGTGTAGAATATGATGTTTACAAGAATAATAAATATTACTACAATGTAGACAAAATATTTGACAGACCTAATAAAGTACTTCATAATGTATTTACGTTATGTATGTGATAAAACAAAAAAAACTTATTGTTGGCAAATATAAAAATATTATTTCTTATTTTTGTCTCCCAAGTCAAATAAGGTATAGTTTATCTCGTTTGGCTATATTTTTGTGGCAATAGGTTTGCGAATTTTGTACAACTTGTTAAAAGGAGGAAGAGGTTTACTTTTAAATACTCTCTTTTTCTATTTAGTAAGCGTTAAAAAATAAGTTGGTCAAGATTTAGCAGTATTTTTGAGGATAGATGTCTTTTTGAAGATGGAGTGTGCCGGTGGCACATGACTGATGAGAAAAGAAATATAGGCCGAAAAGACAATTAAAGATTACCAAGTTATTTTTTTAAGATTACTTAAAGCATTAAAATTATGGAAAAAAATTTTAAGACTATTATTTATGTATTGGGCGGAGTTGCCATTCTGCTGGTAGGCGTTCTCATTTATGTATGGGTAGATAGAAACAATTTAATCAATGATCTTACGGTTGATAAGGAGACACTTACAGTTGAGATGCAGCAGTTGCAGGAGGATTATTCTAATTTGTCTACCACTAACGATACATTAAGCAGTGAACTTGCAAAAGAGAGGGAGAAGGTGGCTCAACTTATAGAAAGGGTTAAGAAAACAGAGGCTAACAATAAATATCAGCTTAGAAAATATGAAAAGGAGTTGGGTACACTCAGAAGCATAATGAGAGGCTATATCAAACAGATAGACTCGCTTAATACCCTTAACAATAATCTTAGAAAAGAGACTGCGGAGGCAAGAAAGGAGGCAAAAGAGAGCAGAAGAAAATACGATAACCTTAAGTCTACAACCGAGGACCTTTCAAAACAGGTTGAGAAAGGCTCTGTAATAAAGGGTAGAGGTGTAACGCTCACAGGAATTTCAGATAATGGTAAACTCATTGCAAAGGCCGGCAGGGTTGTAAAACTCAAAACATGCTTGAATCTTGTAGAAAACAGTATAGCAAAGAGCGGCCTTATGGAGGTTTATATAAGGATAAAGGGCCCCGATGGAATATTGCTTACATCCGGGTCTCAGAATATATTCAAATTCAACGGTGAAGAGTTGATATACTCTGCATCGAGAGAGGTTGACTATCAAGGCGAGGAGGTTGAAGTGTGTGTATATTTTACCCCTGCGGAGAAACTTGCAAAGGGTGTTTACACGGTAGACGCCTATACAACACAGGGCAAATTGGGTAGCGCAGACCTTCTGCTTAAGTAAAGGTTATAGGAGGCAGATGCATATTTATGTTCATATTCCGTTTTGCAGAACATTTTGCAGATATTGCAGTTTTTACTCCGTAAAAGGATTGGGCAGTAGAGATGATTATGTTAAGGCTGTAATCAAAGAGGCTGAAAGCAGAAGCCGTTTTTTTGATACGCCGGCAGATAAAACAGAAGAGGGGTGCCATACACTATACATTGGTGGGGGCACCCCCTCTTGTTTGACAGTTGTTCAGTTGATAGAGCTCATAGATGGAATAAAATCTGTTTTTCCTGCAGATTTTAAAGAGTTTACCATAGAGGCCAATCCAAATGATATCAATTTAGATTATGCAGAGGCGTTGGCAGCTCTTGGGGTAAACAGGGTTAGTTTGGGTGTACAGTCTTTCGTGGATGAACACCTAAAATGGATGAACAGACGTCATACGGCGGCAGAGGCAATTTCCTCTGTTGAGATACTGCGCAAGGCGGGCATAAACAATATAAGTTTAGATCTGATTTTCGGCTATTCGCTGCTCACAGATGCTCAGTGGAAATATAATCTGCAAACAATCACCTACTTAAAACCTAATCATATATCTGCATATCAGATGAGTATAGATCCCGGTAGTCCGTTGGGAAAACAGTATGAGAAGGGGGTGTATACCCCGCCATCTGATGAACAGTGTGCGCGGCAATACAGCTTCCTGCAGGATTATCTTTCGGATAAAGGTTATCTTCAGTATGAAATATCGAATTTTGCCATATCAGATGAATACCGTTCTATTCATAACAGCTCTTATTGGAGAAGGGTGTCGTATTTGGGATTGGGCCCAGGTGCCCATTCGTATAACGGAACGGTGAGAAGTTGGAACAAGAACAATCTGTCGGGATATATAAAATATTATAAAAACCGTCTGAATGACGGATTACCGCTTGGCTCCATTTCTGAAAGCGAAGTGTTAAGCAAGGAGGATATGTTCAATGAATCTATAATGTTAGGGTTAAGAAGATGCCGCGGTGTGGATTTTGGTTCGCTAAGAGCGGAGTTTCCGGAGTTCTATAAGGAGATAGAGCAGCAGCTGTCTGTTTATATAGAGAGTGGAAAATTGGTGCCTGTGGGTAGTGGAAATATGCATTATGCCATAGCAAAGGGGTATCTTTTTGTAGCGGACGGTATTATTAGGGAGTTGTTTGTTTAAGATTACTTAATTATGCTAAGGTGTAGCGTTTATTGGAGCTTTGCTAAAATGGTAAAGCTGACTAAAAGGATAATTCCTTGGTCAGCTTCATTATTTATCTTGTGAGGGTCTTGTGAGGGAAGTGGCTACTTTATATATTTTTTGAGCATATTGGTGTAGTATTCTCCCATTCGCATAAAGCCAAGGTCTGTAAGATGAATGCCATCTACGGTGTACTCGTAATCCGGCCCGGTGGCAGCCTCTTTCATAGTCTTACCCTCAATGTCTATATAGTGGATATTCTTAAAACCCTCCTTCCTGAGTTTGTCTGCTGTCTCTTTCCAAAGAGCATTCTCCCTCTCTGTCTCTGCCTGATCATCACCTGTAAGCCAGTATGCAGGGAATCTGAAATTTGAGACTAAAAACACCGGCCTTTGGGGGTCTGCAGCTGCAATTGTCCTTACAAAATAGTCTGCACTGTCTTTGATTATCTGATAGGTGCAGTTTGGCAGACAGTCTATTATAACAGCAGATGTTTTCACTTTTGCTATGGCATCTGCCATTATTCTGTCCATTCTGCCGTTGCCGCTGAATCCAAGATTTATGGTCTCAATGCCTAAATTCCTCTGTACCATAGAGGTGTAGACCATTCCGGGGCGTGAAGCGCAACCGCCCTGTGTTATGCTTGTGCCGTAAAAAAGGATGGGCGCTTTTGCGGTGTTTATTAATTTCTCTTTATGTGATTCATAAAAAGCAGCGGTGCTGTCCACTCCAATATTAAGCTCTGTAATACCGTCGTAAAGAGGTAGATACATTATATAATCTATTCTGTTTCCTTGCAATTTGCGGGCAAAGACATTTATGCTCTCCTTGCCATTTGGCTGGGCTGTTCCGGTAAAGTACCATTGGTTGTCTATTCTGCTGTACAGGTCTAATCCTCTGATTCCTGTTCCAGGCATATGTGCCATACTAAAATTGTTGAGCAGGGTCCATTTTGCCCCTATTGCCTTACTGTCTGTGCAGAAAAGGACTGCTATGCCTGCGCTGTTCTGCCCTAAATCCCAGACGGGCTTCCTTACCTTTCCCTCCATCTGCTGCGGAAGCCGGGTATAGAAGGCGGTTCCGTAATCTGCCTGGTTTACAATATGGGCTTTGCCCTCTTTTACAAGCTCTTTAACATTGTAATACTTAAGGTCTTTTGCCTTTTGGGCTGTTGCATAATCTGCGGTCAGCGCAAGAAATGCGGCAATAGCAATTCCAATTAGATTCTTTATCATAGCGTTTATTAATATAAGCCGGTATTAAATATCAACTTGGTGACAGGTAATAGTTACTCTTCTAAAAATTCTTCAAGAGGCAGCCATTTAATCTCTATCCCTTTGCGTTCCATCCCTCTAAACCAGGTCATCTGCCTTTTGGCAAACTGATGAATAGCTGTCTGCAGTTTCTCCACCATTGTACTGTACTCTAACTCTCCTGTAAGGTAGAGTGTAACGTATTTATATTCCAATCCGTAGTAGATTAGGTCTTCTGCCTTTATCCCGCTGTCTAACAGTCTTTTTACCTCATCAATCATCCCCTCTTCAAGCCTGCTCTGCAACCGAGCGTCTATTCTTCTGTTGCGGGTCTCTCTGTCTACATCTACTCCAAGGAAGAGAATGCAGTTTTTGTCGGGAAGCGGAATAAACTCTTTTGCAGGCTCTTTTTGGGTAATAGCCATCTCTATCTCTATTGCTCTTATAACCCTCTTTTTGGTGTCGAAATCTGTGTTGTTGTGCGGTTGCGTACCGTTTTTGAGCTTCAAGTCTGTGAACATAGCTATAAGCTCCTCCATTGTCTTCTGTTCTAATTCCGCCCTCAATTGCAGGTTCGGTTCAACATCTTTAAGTTCGTATCCGCATGTGGCAGCCTCTATGTAAAGGCCTGAACCTCCGCATATTATAGGAATATTGCCTTTCTCGGTAATTTGGCTGTACGCTTTAGAAAAATCCCTCTGGTAGCGGAAGATATTGTACTTCTCGCCTGCCGGTACTATATCTGTAAGATGAACTGGTACATCTCCATATTCGCCCATATCCTTGCCTGTGCCAATGTCCATCCCAATGTAAACCTGTCTTGAATCGGCAGATAGTATCTCTGCCTTTTTGCCTGCAAGTTTCTCTATCCTGTGCGCCAATGCCACTGCTGCTTTTGTCTTTCCGCTTGCAGTGGGGCCGAGGATTGTGATTGCATCGTAGTTGCTATTTAAATACTCTTTAAGCATCGCTTTTGGGTATGGGTGGTTGCGAAGGCCAAAGTTAGGAATAATTGCTTCAATAAAGGAACCCGAAGCACCAAAGTGGTATTTTTTTTCCTATGGCTACCTCTATATTGTCAACAGCAAGAGCCGCATTTTTTATGTCGTCATCATTGATTTGGGAAAAATCCTTTCCTGCACCGCCAACCTCTATAACTATGCTGTTGTCTATTCTGAAGTCGCCTGTCTTTATCCCTCCATATTCCACTTTGTGTCCTGCAGAGGCAAGCTGGTTACAGAAAAATGTCTCTCTAACCGTGCCTGCTTCCGGTACCTCGCCTGTATAGGTGTAAAGGATATTGGTGTTGTCTAACAGTATCTTATCTGGCTTCTGCAGGTTGGAAATGGTGTCCAATTGAGCATACAGATTCCTAAAGATCTTTGCCTCATCCATATACTTTAGGTACTTTAGTAATGTTACCCTGTCTATTGATGTACTTCTTGATAGTTTCGCTATATCAATAAGATATGGCACCATTGACGAAATTATCTGGATTAAAGCGAGAATCTTTCGTGTGTTATTGATATTTATGCCGCGATACCGCACTAAATCGTTCTCTACTATATAATTTATGACATTCTCTATCAGCTTGCGATAGGTCTTCTTTTTCTCAAAAGAGAATGGGTAATATCCATTAGTAAGGTAATCCGAAAAGAATTCTAAAGGATGGCATTGGGCTTTTATTTTAATGCAAAATTCAGTAGGAGATGCAAGAAGATTTTTAAGTGTTATTGGCTCAAATAATATTCCGGTGCGGAACCATATATACTCTCTGAATGACAATCCCGGCATATCATATATGTCCGCTCTTCTTGACAGGTCGGCCTGCCCGTCATTCAATTGGATTAGAGAGGAGCCGCTTAATACAAGTTTTAGCTTTTTGTATAAGTCATTGATATCTTTGACCTCCCTGCTCCAGCCGTCATACTTGTGAACCTCGTCAATGAACAGCATTTGACCTCCTTGCTTAACAAAAGCTGAGGCAACTTCGAATAATGTATGATTTGAAAAATATGCCGTATCGGCAGAGCAATACAGAGCATGTCTGTCTTCAACTGCATAGTGGCTTAGAATGTATTGCTGCATCAGTGTAGACTTGCCTACCCCCTTTGGACCGCGTATTATCACCAATCTGGAGTCCCAGTCTATTTCGTTCATCAAATTTCTTACAAAAGAGGTTGGTACGTCTGACAGATACTCAATATGTCTTTCAAATAATGCATCCATTATAACATCAATTTATCGCCTAACAAATATAGTAGTGTTTATCGGGATAAACAAAAATATTTAAAATATGTTTATGGCAATAAACGCTTAAAACATTCTGCAGGCCTTAACCGGATATTGGCAAACAGGAATAATTCATTACTTTTGCATATTCTAAGAGATGCTTACAAAGGAGGAGATATGTCTAAGGAAAAGAAAGCGAGAGTTGAGATAAGGAACAAGAGGGCAGGTTTTGAATATACCTTTTTAGAGAATTATACTGCAGGTATTGTACTGTGCGGAACAGAGATTAAATCTATCCGCGCAGGCAAGGCATCGTTAGTAGATTCCTATTGCTATTTTAATAGGGGCGAATTGTACATAAAAGGGATGCATATTGCAGACTATTGGTGGGGTTCATTTAACAAGCACGACCCGTACAGAGACCGCAAGCTCCTTCTTAACAAGCGTGAACTCAGGAAGTTGGAACGTGCTATAAAGGATAAAGGCCTTACTATTGTGGCTACCCGCCTTTTTATTGCCGATAACGGTTATGCCAAGGTAAACATCTCTCTTGCAAAGGGTAAGCGTGAGTATGACAAGAGGCAGTCTATTAAGGAGAAAGACCTTCGCCGCGAGATGCAGCGAATAGATTAAAGGGATAACGTAGAAATTGCCTTTTTATACAATTCCTTACCTTATTGTTACTTTGGTAGCCCCAAACCCATACTTGTGAAACGGAGCATCCTGCCAGTAGCATTGCGGGTATTTGGTTCTAAGCTCGTGCAACAGCGCATTTCTCAGCACCCCCTCACCCTTCCCATGAATAAATACTATCTGAGTACCTTTCTTGCGGCGGTATTGCCGCATAACTTCGTTGAATTTAGATAACTGGTACAGAAGAATGTCTGTATTGCCCATCCCTTTGGTGGTGAGTAGAAGCTGGTTGGCATGCAGATCCACCTCCAACACCCCAAAAGCCGTTTCGCGGACAAGGGAATCTTCCTCCTCATGCTGCATTGCTTTTATCTTTATCTTCTGCCGTTTTCCGCTTCCCGACAATACATCTGTGGAATACTTATCCTTTAATGCCTGCCTTAACTCCTGCTCAAACCTCTTCTTCTCCTCTTTCTCTAGCAACTTTCTTTTCTGCTCGGCCTCTTTAGCCTCTTCCTCCCTACGCTGTTGCATTTGGCGCAGCTTCTCCTCTTGGGAAATTTTAGGCTGAGCCTCATACTTTTCAACCACAACACATTGCTTTATGGGATAGGGGATCTCAAAACCATCCTTGTCCTCTATTATTGCATAGCCTCCGCGTGCAAAGCCTTTTACGGTTCCGCCGCCTATGTCGTCCAAAAACTTTATTTTATCTCCAATGTCCATAATTCATAACTTCATTCCCATGTTCATATTTATGTTAAGTAATCTTAAAAAAATAACTTGGTAATCTTTAATTGTCTTTTTGGTCTATATTTCTTTTCTCAAAAATACTGCAAATCTTTACCAACTTATTTTTTAACGCTTACTAAATAAACTCATATCAACATCGGGAATGATAACGTCAGCAAGTTTGCCGTTAACAAGAAATCCCATGTATAGCGGAATGGTGAGTATATCTCCCTCACGCCCTACATTATATTTTCCCAACTTGATTGCATTTTTAACATGATACACGTCCTTGTTTTTCAAAACCGTAGTCATGCTTTTGGCCTTTCCTGACTTTGCCTTGACCTCAAGGATAACGCATTCGCCTTTGAACCTCACCAAGAAGTCCAGTTCAAGACCGCTATCCTTATGGAAATAATATAGTTTTTGTCCGGACTTGCATAAGAAATCAGCCATCAGATTCTCAAAGATAGCTCCTTTGTATCCAAGAAGATTGCCCTTCAAAATATCTGCTTGCGTGCCATAGTCGAGCATAGCCATAAGGATACCTATATCGGTAGTATATACCTTGAAACAGTCTTTGATGGAATTACCCTCTAACGGCAGTTCTGTAATCTGCGTGTTATAGCATCTACGGACTATTCCGGCATCCTCTAACCATTGAATGCTACCGATGTATTGAGAAGACCTTCCTCCCTTTTTGACTATGGAATACTGGAATTTCTTGTTCTCCTTGGCTAATTGCTTAGGAATGGATTCAAAACATTCACGGATATTAGGTTTGTCCGCATCATCTGCATATTTAACCATATCCTCTTCGTATTCAGCAATAAGATTACGCTGCACCTTATATATGAGCTCGATATTTTTGGTTTCAAGGAAGCAATTCACCACTTCCGGCAGACCTCCTACAATGACATATCGGTACAACAACCCCATCATTGCCTTATGAATCCCATCAGGAACAGTCTTTTCGTTCTCAAAACATGATTTGACAGAATCGATAACCGTCTCACCGATTCCGTTTGCCCATAGAAATTCTTCAAAATCCAATGGGTACATATCAATCACAGTTTCATATCCGACAGGAACAGAATCTTGTCCGACATCCTCTTGCTTTTTCTTACTTTGACCGTAGCCTTTCACTCCCAAAAGAGATCCTGTTGCAATAACATCGAAACGTCCGTCTATATGAAATGACTTCAAGGCTGTCCTTGCTTCCTTGCACTCTTGAATCTCGTCAAGGATAATACAGGTTTTCCCTTCAACGAAACGACTGCCTTGAATCAAAGCGGAGAGATTGAGAATGATGGTGTCAACATCTATATTGCCGGTAAAGGCAGACTTCTTATCAGGTTCAAGAATGAAGTTCATATAGACCATATTCTCATAATTTTCCCTTGCGAATTTCTGGACAATATATGTCTTTCCACACTGGCGGATACCTTTTATCACAAGAGGCTTTCTGCCCTCAGTCTGTTTCCAGTTGGCTAAATATGTTTCTATTTTCCTTTTAAGCATAGTGCAATCTTATTCTTTCAGCGACAAAATTACACTTTTTCGAGTGAATAAACCAAGATTGAATACAAATTTTCAAGCGAACCGGATAGAAATTGAAGTTTAATTTGTACCTTGAAATATTTTAAGTGTACCAGCTTGAAAAAGTAGACACTAAAAAAATTTTTAGTTAAACATAATTTATCAAAGTAGACAATTGCGATAT
>CAKUYQ010000014.1 GCA_934717185.1 uncultured Bacteroidales bacterium
TCGGACACTCCGCTTATCTCCACCACATCGTCTCCGAAATGGTCAAAGAGGAATGCGTTGCTCTCCTCAATGTAGTCTGCGACTTTGTCTGCGCTCATGGTGGAGTTGAACTCCACGGGAACATATACAGAGTTGGCAGCACTGCTGAAATTGTAGCTTCTTGCCATTGTCACTGTAACACGAGGTATGTTTACCCTTATGGTTTCAGCGGCAATGGAAAGGAGTGGCATAAGAAACATGAGCATTGCAAACAACAATGCCTGCCTTAATCTCTTTTGTAAATATGTTGATAGATGGCCGGTGTCTCTGACGAGCACACAGACCGCTATGCTGCGTAGCAAAAATAGATCTCTTTTCATAATCCTAATAAATTTTAAGTTTAAAAAAGGTAAGCCAAACGTTTCCAAAGACGTTCCTTAGCTCTAAATAATCATAAACGTGTTAAGTAATACAAAGGCCACAGATTAACACGTTGTATACAGTGCATTAATTACTGCTATGAGATAGATATCAATAGCGTCATTGTTCTGCTCCGGCTCACAGTGCATTCCTTGGCACTGCTGCAGTTTGTTCTTTAAAACTATATACTTTTAGTATATCCCATATGGAGCAGGTGGTGAATGTTGAGATTACTGCTGTTCTGCTGTGTGTGCAAGCCTTTTTCTTGCTGTAAAGTGGAAAACGGTTTCCGGCGGAACGGTGCAGACATCTCTCCAAAACCTTCGCTACAAAGATAATAAAAATTTTCCGTAAGCCAAATAAAAGTTAATAGTTTAGAGTTTATAGAGTAAAGCGTTGGCGTTAGCGTTGGCTTTTTTAGTGTACAGAGAGTAAAGAAGGTAGAGAGAGTGGAGAAAGCCAAGGCCAAAGCTATTTTGTTATTCAGTTGCCAAAATTCTTTAACGGTTGAAATATGGTTTTGCCGTAATTATTGATTTTTCTATTTTTGTGGCACAGTATGCCTCTTTAAGTGAGAGGATGTCTGTAAAACAACTTTTGAATATTTTCACCTTTTATGATTATTATGAAACGTTATTTTTTGTTAATTATGACCTGTTTGTTTTCGCTTGTATGTAAAGCTCATGAAGAGGAAAACTTCATGGCTTGTGATCTTTTGGCATCTATGCAGCCCTGCGATAAGGCTGCTGTATTAATTGTGCATTTTGGCAGTACTTACAACGAGACTCGTGCTCTTACTATTGATGCAGTAAACAATATGGCAAAAGATACCTTCAAAGGCATAGAGGTACGTGAAGCGTATACCTCAAGGATTGTAATTCGCCGGCTTAAGGCTCGTGGAATAGAAAAATTGAATCCTGTAGAGGCGTTGCAGAGTTTAAAGGCAGATGGGTATACCCATATTATTGTTCAGTCTACAAACATTATTGATGGTGTTGAGATGGAATCTTTGCGCAATGATGTGGCATCTGTTGAGAAAGAGTTTAAAGATGTACGTATAGGGACTCCTTTGCTCTATTCTCCTAAGGATTATGAGGATGTTATTAATGCAATTGTCAAGAACGGCTCAAAGAATGGTTCAACCGTTCTTGTAGGGCATGGAACATATACCCCGGCTACGGCTCAGTATGCTATGATGGATTACATGCTGCAGGCTAAAGGATACAAGAGCTATCATGTGGTTACAATAGAGGGATACCCAACTTTTGATGATGTTTTGGCAAAACTCAAGGCAGATTCCGCAAAGAATGTGCTGCTTATGCCGTTTATGTTTGTTGCAGGCGATCATGCCAACAATGATATTGCGGTTGATATGAAGGAGGAGTTGGATAGCAAAGGCTACAATGTATCTGTTTTTATGCAAGGATTGGGGCAAAATCGTGATATTCAGAAAATATTCATTGAGCATGCAATGTTTGCCGCCAAACATAAAAAGATTAATATCACAGATAAAAAGAGAGCGTTGTCGTTGGAGAAAGATAGTGATTAGCTATCTTTCTTACCCCGGCTCTTCATCATCTTTTAGCAGGTTATATTTGGATGCTAATACAGACATCTCGGGGTCCAAATTCACCCTGAACCTCAGCGAAGGTTCCTTCCCAACAGCCTTTACAAGCAATTCTGCCGCTTTATTCTCTCTTCCCAATCTTGCGTTTACAAGTGCCCGCATGTACAATACCCGGGAATTGTCGGGAAGCGAATTGAGAATATCAAGTGCAGAGTGGTTGTAGTCCATGCATATATATGCAACGGCGGTATTGTAGTCCTTATATCCTTTAAGGCAATCAATTGCAAGTTTGTAGTCCCTCTCTTTGAGTGCCTCAACACCTTTCATATACAGAGAGTCCACAACCGTTGTATGCACTGTATCCTTAATCATACCCTCCCTGTGCAGGTAAAATTCAAATTTAACCGTGCGCAAAAGAGGATAGAGAGTAGAACGTATATATCTGTAATTAGGCATCTTGCTAAGTTCGCGTTCACGCAGGTCCACATCCTCAATTTCAAACAGGGAGAGGAGGTTGGAATTTGATTTTGAGATGGAGTCATTGACAAGAAGTATGTAAAGTTTATCCCAATTCTCCGGTATCGTTTTCACCTTAAATCTGTCTGCAATACCGTTGCTGCCGTCACTCTCCCTGTAACTTTTTGCAGGTAATTTAATGGATCTCTCCGTTTTGCCGTCGAAATCTATATGCCATACAGGTGCGTTTATACTGTCCACTATATGATTATAGTAGTCTAAGAAATAATTTTTTATACTTTCCCCTCGTCGTTTTGCTAATGTAACGTTGTTGGCATACCTTCCCTCGGGCGAACAGCCGGCAGTCATTATTACAGAGTCCATTACAAAATCGCTGTTTAGAGCAATATCCCTTAAATTGGCTTTAATCCTGCCCGCTTCAAAAAGGTTGTTTGAGAGGGTGTCTATCAAATTGTACTTTCCTGCAGGAAAATCTATATATGCCGCAGTGTTTATATATGCATTCCTCTCAATAATCTTTTCAATGTATCGAGTCTCGTCCCGTACAAACCAGGACATACTGCTTACATAGTATGCAAGCCGTGGTATAGGGGGCATAGAGTAGATCTGTTTGTCGGATTCATACACATCTCCTCTTAATTGAAGGTCTATTCTCTTCAAATTGGGAAGTGTCCTAAAAGATTGCAAATATCTATATGTAAGTGTATTGTTGTCGTTTGTTATAATTGTGTCCAATCTTAAGTCTGCGGTATCTAACGGCACCTTTACATATTTGCTGAACATCTTCTCCCGCATGAGCTTTCTTCTGTTGTTTCGTTTTACCAACCTGTTTTTTGTGTAATGATCTATTACACGCAATCCATCATCGCCAAGAAGCTCCTCTATATAGGATGCCTCATGTAACAGGGTATCGCTTTTAAGGTTATGCACAAGCGGAAAATTCCGTTTTAGAAAAATCTCCATAAGCCTTACATAACAGAACGATTTTACAAATGAACTGTCGGGAAGAATAGAATCTAAAAATCTGTTATATAGTTCATAACCCCTTAACTGTTTCTGTCTGTACATATTACCTGTTATGAAGATTTTGTTTAAGTTAAGCGAATCTCCAAGATAGAAGAGTTGCGGAGTGAACCTCAGTTGCCATTTTGCATCTTGCATTTGAGCCGGTACAATGAGGTCAAAAGCCAATTCTATAATTCCGTTGCGCTCGGCAACATTTCTGTATGGCGCTTCAACTACAACCTCCTTAAGATTATCTGTAATTACCGTTTCCCCCGATTCCTCATCATAAACGGTGTTCATTATTACGGCATTACCCTGTAACTCGGTTTTAACAATCTTGTCCTTCTCAACATGTTCATTATTTCCCTCCGCCGGCTTACCGGTAATCTTTGCAACAACCTCGCTGTTCGGCAAGACTATCGTTGCCTTGGTCTCTCCGCGTTGCAGGTAAGATACCTTTTTGTAGTAGCTGCATCCTCCTGCCAATAGTGCCATAGCTATTATAATACCACTCTTCCCGATAAATTTTTCCATAACTGTTGATTTTAGAAAAGATAGACCATCTGTGCAAGTAGATTGTTTGGTGCAACATAAATTTTTTTGTCATTGCCTAAGGTAACGCCGCACCTTGGACAGGCGTATTTTTTTGAATTTCTATATCCTGTAAACAGCCCTGCTCCAAATTCAAAGTTAAAGTGGCGTGAAAGCATGAGTGAATACCCGGCTGTTATATTCACACCGGCTCTCCACCCCTCATGCGTCTCTTTTGATACGATTCCGCCATAGTTGAAGTAACCGAACTCTGCTCCTCCGCCTGCGAACCATCCCGAATTTGTATGCCATGTCCAGTATCTCACACCAATCTGCAAAGTGGACGACCTGTTTTGCATCTGGTTCTCTTCACCTTTATTAAAGGTAAACGGATTATATTTTACACCGGCATGTATGCTTATTTGATCTTTTACCTTATATATTGCCTCTGCATTAAGTGTAAGAAAATTTGCATAACCTATAATATTTGTAGCAATACCCAGAGTCTGTTCCCTGAATGTTGTCTGTGCCTTTAAAGGTAATATACCTGTAGCAAATACCAACAGTAGAGTTAGTAGATAGTACGATTTTATAACCGTTGAGCTTTTTCTGTTTGACATACCATAATTATTAATTGTTTAACAGCCGCAAACTTAGAGCTGCAGCTATGTAAAACAAAATCAAACGGATAAATAAAATTTTCAAAAGGAAAATATATTCCGGTGCGGAGGTAATTTACGTAAATGACAATTTGATGAAGATTTGTCTTTGGAAAATAATTGCATGTTATTGAAAAAAATAGCGGACTTTGTCAAATTTAAGTTACTTTTGCGCAGATATGTGCTACTAAACTTAATTAAAATCTGTATGCAAGTTTTATATAGAACCGCAGCACTGCTCCTCGCGTGCCTGCTCTTTCATACCATCTCTTTAAAGGCAGATTGCCGGGAGAGGGGGGATGAATCTAAAAAAACGTGGACTTTTGAACGCTATGGTTTTTCATTTGATTTTGATGCCGAATCTGAAATACAGGAGGAATCTGAGAGGATGGTTAGGGTTACAAACGGCAGTGATATGATGGTTACCGTATATGTTGAGGACAGAAGTAATCAGAGTGATGAACAGTTAGGCAGGGATATTCTTGATTTTGCCGTAGAGAATGGCATTGAGCTTTCAAAATCAACCGGGACTTACGTAGCCGGGAAATCGCTGTCCGGTGCATATATAAGGGGAAAGATGAAAGGAACTGATGAAAGTCTTGCCGTTGGCGCATACGTAAGGCTTAATACGTTGTGGGCTTTTGTCGTAATTATAAAGTACAAGAACGGATTGGATGCCAAAGCAGATGAGGTTATGGACAGCCTTTCTGCCAAAGTCGCAGACGATTATGAATAACCTAATTCCATTAAAATTACTATGAAGCGTTTATTATTTCTGTCTGTTTTGGGCTTGTTGCTGTTTTGCGGGAAACTCTCTGCCCAGACATTTTATCAGCTTAAGTACAAAGATTTGGATGGCAATAGTATTACCGGCCTTATGTATTATGTAGACGGGCAGGCGAGTAACCTCAGACTCAGTTTTGAGATAGATGGAGACTCATACTATTCGTCGCATGATTACCTTACAGAGAAATCAGATGAAGGGGCGGAGGATTCATATATGGTTATGGCAAGTGAGGACGATGATACACCTATATTGATTTGGTTATGGGATGAGAGTGAAACGGAGGCTATGCAGTTGGTTCCGTATATCTGTTTTGATGAGGATGATGAACCTGAAGATTGGGTAAGGGCCGAATCGTTCTTTGAGGTTCCTTTAAGAGAACTTACGAGAGATTACTTAGAGAATTTTTTTGGGGATGATGATGATGAACTCTTTGAGGCCATCTGCGCTGCTCATGAGGAGAATATAGAGAGTGAGCGTGAGATAATAAGGGGGCTTGGTGATGGTATTGATATTTTTAGAGTACTGTATACAGCTGTAACAGAGGCTAAGGGGATTGAAACAGATGTAGATGCTGTTATGGCAGAGACGAGGAGTGAACTTTACGGACAAACAGGGCAGGGTACAGACGATAATACCAACAGAAACGATTCTCAAGGCAGCGGTAACAATACTTTGAATACCAATCCAAGTAAAACTAATCTGCAGAACAGCAGTGCTGTCTGTAATGTAAACGATAAGCCTGTAATGCATCTTTTCCTTGTTGCAAATACTCAGGTCGCTGATATCGGCCAGGCATGTAAGGTTGACTTTAACAATATCACAAATGAGATGAGAGGTGTTGCCCAGTCGTTGGGTATTAGGGTAAAGGAGTATGATGTTACCGGCAACAACTATTCAAAGTCTGATTTGGTAAAACAGCTGTCTGCTTTGAAACCTGCAGAAAACGACATTGTCTTCTTTCTGTATACAGGCCATGGATTCAGATTTGATGACCAGAAGGATGAATTTCCTATGATGGCGTTGACTACCAATGATTACCAGCCTTTGGAGGGCAATTATGTTGCACTTAGTGATGTATATGATGCCATTTGTAAGAAAGGAGCCAGATTGAATATTGTATTAAGCGACTGCTGTAATTCTCAAATAGGGGAGAGGCGTCCGCTACAGGGTAATACTTTGTTCAGCCGAGGAAACAATAATTTTTCAAGAAAGCGCTTGGCGGAGCTTTTCTTTAATGCAAAAGGCTCTATATTGAGTACGGCTGCAAGTCCGGGAGAGTATTCATGGTGCGATACAGCCGGAGGAATGTTTACCCTTAGCTTTATACAATCTTTGAGAAAAGAGATAAGTGCAATGAACAATTCGTCTGTGAGTTGGCAGTCTGTTGTGGATAATACTCTTAAATCTGCACTGTTGAGAAGTTCAAATAATGCGGAAGCTCAGAACGGCCTTAAAAAGATGCAGGTTGTGAAGTTATAAAGTATAGAAAATTAAAAAATTTGATAGTATGAAGAAGGTTCTTATATTTTTAGCAGGCGGTATATGCGCCGTAATATTACTGATTTTGGCTGTGGTTATTGTTTTTGACGACGATGAGTGTTGCGACAATATGGAGCAGACTGAAAACTATGATGCTTCGCAGACGCCGGCATCTGAATTTTATGGTAGCGGTTCAGACAGTTCGTCTGCGTCAGATGATACAGATGCGGCGGGTGATACCCCAAGTAGCGAAAGTTCAGACAATGCTTCTAATGTCTCGGATGGAAAGGTTATTCATATAACGTCCAAACAGTTCAGGCAGCTTGTTGCAGATTATAAAACAGATAAAGGAAGTTATATAGGTAGCAAACCTTGTATTGTGGATTTTTTTGCCGAGTGGTGCGGCCCATGTAAGCAACTGTCACCTATATTGGACAAGATGGCTGCAAAATATGCAGATAAAATTACAATTTACAAAGTAGACATAGATGAAGAACCTCAGGTAGCACAGGCATACGGCATTGAAAGTATCCCTACGTTGTTCTTCTGTTCAAATGGTTCAATGAGTGTTACTGTGGGTGCTCCGTCTCAAAATGAATTGGAAGATATGATTAAATCACTTTAGTTATTAATATTAAATTCTAATTATTATGAAAAAATTATTTCTAATGATGGCGGTTGCCATTATGTCTCTTGGCATGATTTCATGCGCAACTGAGAGTGACAAACAGTGCAAACAGATTGCTGATGCATTGGTAGCAGGTAATGTAGAGGAGGTTGCAAACCTTACAAATGCTCTTTACAACAATCCTGGTGATAGCAAGGCTCGTAATTTTGCAGACCTTTCAATAGCTTTCAACTATTTGGCTAACCAGGCTCAGGACAACGTAACTCGTTACGATTATGCACAGAAAGTTGTAGACTGCTACAAGAAAGCTGTTGCTGCAGATGAGGGCGTTGCTGCTAAATGCTATGAGGTTGCAAAATTGGATATGGCTTCTATAGCTGCTCAGTATGAGCAGATGTTCCCTCAGTTTGAGGCTGCTATTGCTGCAGAGCAGGCTGCTGCTCAGGCTCAGGAAGAGGCTGCAGAGGGCGAGGAAGAGGTTGTTGAGGAGTAATTCCTTGTCTTATAACCCATTATTATACGGGATGGTTGATACGTTTCAACTGTCCCGTTGTTTTTTTTATTTTACAGGTGTTATTGTAAGTGCACTTTGGGTGGCTATTCAGGTGGCCATTACTTAATTATTCTCATAGTTTGCAGAATGGATTTGCAGGCGGTCATTGGCGGCTACATAAAGCAAAACGAGGACAACTTTTCAGTGCCCTCGTTTTGTGATCCAGGAGGGATTCGAACCCCCGACCCACAGATTAGAAATCTGTTGCTCTATCCAACTGAGCTACTGGACCAATCCTGCATCCCGTTCTGCGGGGAAGCGGATGCAAAGGTAGTACTATTTTCAAAAAATGCAAAAAAAAGTTACAAAAAGGTAATGACGGATATGTAAGTGGATAATTGAATTGTTTTGATAGTTTCTAATTTGTTAAGAGTTTGGTAATATTTAGCTGTTTTTATTTAAAAGAAACTGTAAATGATTTATATTTGAAACTTTATACAAATAAATTTTTTAAGATTACTAAGTCCATCTTTTTATTGTGGGGAGGCAAATTGGGGTTGCTAAAAAGGTGGCGGATATTGGTTATAAATTTGGTCCAGTATGAAATTCGGATTTGTCTTGCGTCTTTTGGGATGCAAAAACAATAAGTTTTACCCTCTTTTTAGGGAGCAGGCTCAAGATATTCAGAGGGCTGCCTCTCTTTTGGTTGATATTATGCAGGAGGCGTCTATAGATAAACGTAAGGATCTTGCAAGAGACGTTAAGGAGGTGGAGAGTTTGGGAGATAAGGTTGCAGGGAGGATCTTTGAAGAGCTTTATGCAACAAGTTTTACCCCGTTTGACAGGGTGGATATGCAGCTACTTACCTCTCGAATGGAGTCTTTCTTGGATATGATAAACGATACGGCACGTAAGACTGTCATATACCACCCGAGGACCATAGATAAAATATGGATAGATATTGCTGAGTCAATTAGGGAGGATGCAAAAATCGTATATGAGATAATCAACGATATAGACTCCATAAACAAGAATTCAAAGGCTCTTACCCAAAAGTGCGAGAGAATAAAGGAGATTGAGCATGAGGTAGATGAGTTGTATGAGTATTATATGAGCAATCTTTTTGAAACAGAAAAGGACGGTATAGAGCTGACCAAGTACAAGAATATTGTTCAGAGTCTTGAGGATGCTACGGATAAGGCTCGGGATATATCTGAGTGTATTAAGACTATAATCGTAAAATATTAATGAACTGAATAAAAAGTCAACTACTGCGTTACGCTTGTCTCATAAATCCTCATTTACGTAAGTAAACTCCGGTTTATTCGGCTTCGCAAGCCTTGTTTTTGCACTTTTTATTCAATTCATTTATGATAGGAGCCGCCGTTTTTTAATGGTAGGAGCCGCCGTTTTCCGCTCTTAGAACTCAAACTTCTCACTTACAGGGAACAATCCAAAAATGCCGCCTGTGTGGATAAACAGAATATTTTTGGCTTTACCTCTCAAGTTACCGCCCTCCTTAAGCTCATTCCAGACACCGTACATCGCTTTTCCTGTGTATACAGGGTCTAAAACAACACCCTCTGCACGTGCAACTGTCTTAATGAACTCCAACTCCTCGGGCCTGCTTAAGGCATAGCCTATTCCAACGTAACCATCGTTTATCTCAATCCTGCTGCGCCACTCCTCTACAGGGACAACAGATTTTTTGTTTGGAAGCAGATTAAAAGCACCTTTTGAAATATGGTCTGCAATATTTGTAAAGTACTCTACATCATCGCATACAGCCATTCCAATAACACGTTTGCCAAGACCGTTGGCCATATTTGCCAAATGAAGCCCGGCAACTGTTCCGCCCGAACCTGTGGCTACAACAACAGTGTCAAAGGTAATTCCAAGCTCCTTCTCCTGTTTTGTAATCTCGTTCATACAATTAAAATAGCCAAGCGTACCAATCTCATTCGAAGCCCCTTCCGGAATTACGTATGGTTTGTATCCCTGTGCAGCATACTCATCTGCCATCTTTTGCATAATCTCACCCCTGTGGTCTCTGTACTCGTCTCTGTTGCAGAATTTTACATCTGCCCCCATAAGAAGGTCCAAAAAATAATTGCCACGTACCGGAGGCTGCTCGGATATTCTAAGCAGTACTGCACTTTTCATTCCATGTTGGGTTGCAACAGCCACTGTAGCCCTGCAGTGGTTAGACTGGATACCTCCGCATGTGATAAGAAGGTTGCACCCCTTGTTTATTGCATCTGTGAGCAGATACTCAAGTTTTCTAACCTTGTTGCCGCCAAACTCGCTGCCGGTTTGGTCGTCTCTTTTCAAAAAAATGCGAGCTGTGCCACCTGCCATTGCAGAGAGCTTTTTAAGCTCAACGATCTTGGTTGGCAAGTTTGCCAAAATAGTTCTCTCCATAGGTATATAAATTATAAGTCGTCTAAAACATTAGGGAACAAATTTACGCAAAAATTCATCATTTAGCCGTATCTTTGCCCCCGAAGAATACTATAAAACCAATATAATGAAGAAAACTAATACCAAGCTTATAGGCTTAATGTTGGGTATGGCAGTTTCTTTTAATGCCTTTTCGGCTAATATGCTTCCCGACAAGTATTCAAAAGTCGCAACAGAAGACTTTGAAAAGATGGCAGAGGCCATAAAAAGTTACCTTCGTCCAACTGCGGCAATAGCGGTTCCAATTACAGTAGATTCCGTAAAGACAGACGGAAAAGTTGTGAATGTCTATTTTATAAGAAATCTTGCAGATTATTCGTTCAGAAGGGAGAATCTTGCAGAGATCTATAAAATAGCGAATGACAATCTTCCGGAGCAATATCGTGGTAAAAAGCTACAGCTTTATACCAACGGCTCAAAGATAGAGGAGTTACAGTCTGCATACTACTCCAATGCAGACCTAAAAGAGAATGCTCTTTTTGGTACAAAGAATCTTAAAAAGGTAAAATCCACAGAACTTAAGAATCTGCAGAGAGGAAGAAAGAACGCAGGGATGAGAGATAAGGTAAAAAGCCTTGCAGCAGAGGGAAAATTAGTTGAGAACATTTCTAAGCCTTACAAGATAACAGATGGATTGCAAGACAAGCATATAGCAATGTGGCAGAGCCACGGATGGTACTACGAACAATCCTTGCAGAGATGGGAATGGCAGAGAGCCAGAATTTTCCAGACAGTTGAGGATATATACACACAAAGCTATGTAGTGCCTTTCCTTGTTCCAATGTTGGAGAATGCCGGAGCTGTTGTAATGCTTCCAAGAGAGAGGGATTACAGACCGGAGGAGATAATAGTAGACAACGATCCAAACGCTTTTGACAATGCCGGAGAGTTGCAGGGAAGCGGCAGGTATTCAGAAACAAATGGCAGACAGAATTGGGCAGACGGTACTTTGGATGGATTTGCAAATGCCAAAGCAACATATTCATACGGAGAGAATCCATTTAGAATGGGCACATACAGGGTGATTAGCGGAGTTAAAAAGTCCAAGACAACAAAAGATGAGGATTTGAGCACAGCTTCGTGGTTGCCAATGACCAAAGATGGCGGAAGCTATGCCGTATATGTTTCATATAAGACACTTCCCAACAGTGCATCGGATGTTTACTATACTGTAAAACATGCAGGTGGTGAAACCAAGTTTAAGGTAAACCAAAAGATGGGCGGAGGAACATGGATCTATCTTGGTACATTCAAGTTTTCAAAAGAGAGCAATACAGAGGGTGTTTACCTTTCCAATCTTACCAACTCGTCAAATACTGTAATTACGGCAGATGCCGTTAAGTTTGGAGGAGGAATGGGCAATATGGCCCGCAAACCCGCAGATGAAGGATATGTAGAAAATGTCAAGAGTTCTGAATCTAAGGAGCAACAGCAATCAAAGATAACATACACTGTAGAGGAGGAGACAAGCGGCTATCCAAGAATAAGAGAGGGGGCAAGATATTGGTTGCAATGGGCCGGTTTTGCAGATACTGTATATTCATACTCAAAGAACCTTAATGACTATAACGATGACTATATGAGCCGTGGAAAATGGGTTAACGCAATATCGGGAGGCTCATCGAGAAACAGCCGTCATACAGGACTTAATATCCCTGTAGACCTGTCGTTTGCTTTCCATTCAGATGCAGGAACATTTGACAACGACTCCATTGTCGGGACCTTGTCTATCTATACAAGATTTTCAAATGACAACGATAAGTTCTCTACAGGATTGTCCCGGATGGCAAACAGAGAGTTGGCAGATCTTGTGCAAACGCAGATAGTTAGTGATGTTAGAGCATTGCACGAACCAAACTGGAGCCGCAGAGGACTTTGGGACAGATCATACGCGGAATCCAGAATCCCCGAGGTCCCTTCTATGCTGTTGGAACTTCTTTCACATCAGAATTTTGCAGATATGCGGTATGGCTTGGATCCCGAGTTCAGATTCACTGTAAGCCGTGCAGTCTACAAGGGAATGGTTAAATTCTTCAGTCTGCAGAACAACAGACAGTACACAATCCAGCCGCTTCCTGTAAAGAACTTTGGTGCAGAGTTAAAAGATGGCAAGGTTGTCCTTACATGGTCACCTGTAAACGATCCGTTGGAACCTACAGCTACACCTAAGAGGTATGTTGTCTATACAAGGGTTGCAGATGGTGATTTCGACAACGGTGTTGTAGTAAACGATTCAACCTATACAACTGCAATAGAGACAGGTGTTGTTACAAGCTATAAGGTGGTTGCAATTAATGATGGAGGTGCAAGTTTCCCAAGCGAGATCCTTTCTGTTGGAAGGGCAACTGCACCAAAGGGTACGGTATTGATTGTAAACGGCTTTGACAGGGTATCTGCACCTGCATCATTCAAATCAGCAGATGAAACGGTTGCAGGGTTCAACAATATGTTGGATGCCGGAGTGCCTTATCTGAACGACTACTCCTTCATTGGGGCTCAGCATGAGTTCCGCAGAGAGATTCCGTGGATGGACGATGATGCTCCCGGTTTCGGTGCTTCATTTGCAAACTATGAGGATAAGGTGATTGCCGGCAACAGTTTTGATTATCCGGCTGTTCATGGCAAAGCCCTTCTTGCAATGGGGTACGATTTTGTATCTGCATCTGCCGGTTCTGTCATGGCAGGCAAAACATCATTGAACAATTACGGATATGTAGACTTTATAATGGGCAAGCAGGCTAAGACCAAGATGGGACGAGGCGCAATGCCGGCCAAATATGCAGTGTTCCCTATAGCCTTGCAAAATGCAATAACAGACTACCTTAACAATGTAAAGAGTGGTTCTGTCATAATATCGGGAGCAAATGTGGGCCGAGATCTCTTTGATAATGTAGATGTAACGGAGCAGGATAAAAAATTTGCAACAGACGTGCTTAAATACAGATTTATGACTCATTACGCGTCTACAGACGGAAGAGTCAAGAGCGTGGCCAATCCATACGGATTTACCGGTAAATATAAATTTGAGACAGAGATGAATCCTGTAAAATATGCTGTTGAGGCGGCAGATGCAATAGTTCCGGTTGGAGCAGGTGCATTTACCATTTTCCGTTATGCAGAGAACAACATATCTGCAGGTATTGCCTTTATGAACGAGGCAAACAACAGCAAAGGGGTTGTGCTTGGTTTCCCTGTTGAATCTTTGGATAACGCTTCGCAGATAGAGGCAATGTTTAAGGAGGTATTCAGATTCTTTGAAAAGTAATCTGTTTCTGCTTCCCGACAAATAATTTTTCATACTTTAGGGATGATTGCAGTGATGTGGTCATCCCTTTCTGTTTTGGTTACTACCCTATTTTTTTGATAAAAATCGAATCATTATGGTACATTTAACGCCAAATGGTAATTTTACATATTCATTTAAATAAAAAGTGCTACTTTTGACAAAAAATGTTAGGGTAATAAGGCTTTGCGTGTTATTAATTTATGTAGAGCCTTGGAGGGACGGCGTATTTGTACAGACAGAAAACTAATTAAGTAAGCGTTAAAAAATAAGTTGGTAAAGATTTAGCAGTTTTTTTGAGGATAGATGTCTTTTTGAAGAAGGAGTGTGCCGGTGGCACATGACTGATGAGAAAAGAAATATAGACCGAAAAGACAATTAAAGATTACCAAGTTATTTTTTTAAGATTACTAAAAACATTAAATAGAACAATGGACAAAAACAGAGTTGCGGAGATCATTGAGCTTATCCACAAGGAGGTGAAGCCTGCGCTTGGGTGTACAGAACCGGTAGCTGTAGCCCTTGCTGTGGCGCGTTCTTGTGAGGAGATTGCCGCTTTGAAAGCAAAATTTTCCTCAATAGAGGTTGAAGTGAGTGCAAACATATTAAAGAACGGAATGGGAGTAGGTATTCCCGGTACAGGTATGATAGGATTACATATTGCATCTGCCCTTGGTGCAACATGCGGCAAATCCTGTTATGGACTTGAGGTATTAAAGGATCTTAATGATGCAAGCATAGCTGCGGCAAAAGAGCTTACAGAGAAGAAGGTGGTAAAGATACTTTTGGCAGACACTCCAATTAAACTTTACATTAAGGCAAATGTAAAGGGAACAGATGAAAATGGCATAGAGCACACTGCTTCGACTACAATAAAGGATAACCACGACAGCGTTGTCTCTGTTATTGTAGACGGGGTGGAAAAACCTGTTTTGTCGGGAAGCGTATGCACAAATTCAGATACGGGAGAAGGGTCTCACGAAAAGACTACATTAGACTACCATCTTACCGTTGAAGAGATATATCAGTTTGCAACAGAGGCTCCGTACAACGACATAAAATTTATTTTGGATTCCGTAACTCTGAACAAAGCCCTTGCAATGGAGGGGTTAAGTAAAAACTATGGTCTGAGGGTTGGAAGAACAATCGCAGACAAAACCAAAAAGGATATCTTTGGAGACTCACTCCTTAATCATGCAATGGCCTATACTGCAGCGGCATCTGATGCTCGTATGGCCGGTTGTACGCTTCCTGCAATGAGTAATTCCGGTAGCGGTAATCAGGGAATAACAGTAACAGTGCCTGTGATTGCAGTGGCTGAAAAGATGAAGATAGACGGCAAGGAGGTTTCAGACGAAAAACTTGCAAGAGCATTGTGCATAAGCCACCTTACAGCTATTCATATCAAGGGTTACCTTGGCAAGCTCTCAGCCCTTTGCGGATGCGTTATAGCCTCCACCGGCTCTTCATGTGGTATAGTTTACCTTAGTGGTGGCGGATATGAGCAGATCTGCTCTGCGATCAAGAATATGATTGGAAACATAACGGGAATGGTTTGTGACGGCGCAAAGGTTGGTTGTGCCCTTAAAGTTGCATCGGGAGTCTCCTCGTCAATACAGTCTGCGACTTTGGCATTGGACGGTATCTGCATCTCATCTCACGACGGTATCATTGAGGACGACATAGAGAAGACCATCAAAAACCTTGGCGAGATTGGCTCTGTAGGTATGCAGAAGACAGACAGAATGATATTGGATATTATGGTCTGCAAGTAGTGCTTGGTGCCTTTTTAGAACTTTCTTATTTGATTTAATGGGGATTTTGTGTACCTTTGCACGCTTTGTTGCAGCTAAAGCCTGCTATGCGGTTTTGGCAGTTGAGATGAGTAATAAATTTTAAAATTATAGATAATGAAAGTTGAAAAACTACCGGTTGACGATTTGACTTTTAGATTGAACGTTACCATTGAGAAGGCAGATGCGTTGGAAAAACGTAAAAAAGCTTTGAACAATTATAGAAGGACAGCAGAGATCAAGGGTTTCCGTAAGGGGATGGCACCTATGTCTCTAATAGAGAAGATGCACGGAGTGTCTGCTTTGATAGATGCTGTGAATGACCTTATAGCAGAACAACTTAACAATTATATCAGCGAGAATAAGCTTAACGTTTTAGGTGAACCTCTTCCTAATGACGAGCTTCAGAAGAAGATTGATTGGGATAACGATACAGTATACGAGTTTGTATTTGATGTAGCTCTTGCTCCACAGGTTAAAGTTGAGATCTCAAAGGAAGACAAGATTGTTTACTACAACCCAACCGTTGCAGATGCAGATATAGATGCTGCCAAATCCAATATCCTTAAACAGTACGGCAAATTGGAGGATACAGATGCTGTAAAAGATGATGATTTTATAGTTGCAGACCTTGTACAAGGGGAGACAAAGGTTGAGGGTACATATATTACCCTTAAACAGATGTCGGAAGATAGCAAGAAGATCTTCCTTGGCAAGATGGCCGGCGATTCTTTTGAGATAAATGTAAACGAGGTCTTTACCAATGAGGCAGACAGAGCATCTTTGTTAAAGGTAAAGAAGGAGGAGCTTGCAACCATAGAGCCGCTTTGGACCGTTACCATCAAGGAGATCAAGACCTTTGTAGATGCAGAGGAGAATCAGGAGCTTTACAACAAGATGTATGGAGAGGGTGTTGTTAACTCTGCAGATGAGTTCAAGGCAAAGATTGTTGAGAGAATTAAGGAGGAGTATGCACAAGAGAGCGAATACCGCTTTATGCTTGATGCAAGAGAGTATTTCCTTAATAAATTGAATATCCCTGTACCTGAGGCTTTCATGAAGAGATGGCTTCATGTTGTGAATGAGGGTAAGGTGACAATGGAGGAGATAGAGAAGGAATTTGATCTTTTTCTTAAGGACTTCAGATGGCAGATGATCCGTGGCGCAATCCTAAAAGATAACAACCTTACTGTTACTAAAGAGGATGTCCTTAAAGTTGCAACCAATATTGCAAGATACCAGTTTGCAATGTATGGCATAAACAATGTTCCCGAGGAGCATTTGGCTCAGTATGCAGAGAAACTTCTTGCAGATGAGAACCAGAACAGAAGAATTATAGAGAAGGCAGAAGAGGATAAGGCAATAGCATTCATTAAAGAGAATGTTACTGTTGAGTCAAAGGAGATTGCTATAGATGAACTTCGTAAGCTGAACAACTAAAAATTGTCTGAAAATAATTTCCACGTTTAGAGGATGACTAAAATGAAAGTCATCCTCTTTTTTACTATCTGCATGGTCTATTTCCTATAGTTTTTGTATTTTTGTAGTTTAATAAAGCGAAAAAGTTTTTAATATGGATTATAATACACAAAGAGAAAAATTGCTTATGCCAGAGTATGGCAGACATGTTCAGGATATGATTAATTATGTTAAGAATATTCCCGACAAAGATAAACGTAACGAACAGATCCAAGCCGTAGTACAGGTTATGGGAACACTTAACCCCCAGCTAAGAGATCTTAACGATTTCAAGCACAAGTTATGGGATCATGTTCAGATTATATCTGATTTCGAGATAGATATAGATTCGCCCTATCCAACACCTACAAGAGAGACGCTTAGCACAAAGCCAAATCCTATTCCGCTTGAGAAGGAACCTATAAAGATGGTATGCTACGGGCGTAATATCCAGAATATGATAAATGTTATTGCAGAGAGAGAGGATGATGAGCTTAAAACAGCAATGATAAAGACTTTGGCCTCTTACATGAAGCAGCAATATCTAATCTGGAACAAAGACTCTGTATCTGAGGAGACCATTTTCAACGACATCTACAAGCTGTCGGACGGAAGGATTACCGTGCCGGAAGAGATACATATTGGAATGGGAATGAACGAGGGTAGCACATATCAGAGAAATGTTGCACAAAGCACAGGTACACAGATGAGAAGCAGCAACTTCCGCTCAAATAAAGGGAAGGGAAACAATAGCAACCAAAAGAAGTGGAAACAGAGAAATAAGTAAATAGTTTATAACCTTACAACAATGGCTAAAAAGGATAAATCCGGTAAAAAGTCTAATATTGAGGATGCTAAACAGAGAAGGCAGATAGAGAAAGCAGAGATTGCGGCACCAAAGCGAAAAGACAGTATATATCTTGTTTGCGGGCTTCTCTCTTTTGTTATAGCTGCTGTTACCACTATATCGCTTATATCGTATCTTCATTCTTGGATATCGGATCAAAGTGTAATATCATCCGACTACCTTACAACGGATACTGAGGTTGCGAACAAGGGTGGAAAACTTGGTCTTGCCCTTGCCCATTTCTTAATTGACAAGATATTTGGGCTTGGAGCACTTATCATCCCGTTCTTTTTTCTTGGACTTTCTGCATTTTGTCTGAAAATTAAAAAGATAAAACTGCTAAGATTTACCTTTTTGTCACTTTTCGGCTGTATAATTCTGTCGCTTACATGTTCGTATATCTTTTCATTGATTCCGCTTACCCTATTCTATGGCGGAGCAGGCGGGTCGTACGGATATTATGTTATCAAATGGGCAAACTCAATGTTCGGCGCGTTTGGTGCCGGGGGACTTCTTCTGCTTCTTATTGTAATTTGGCTTATATATTTGGATAACAGGATAGTAACACGCTTTAACAATTGGATGGAGCGTGTAACGGCTCCAAGACCAAAAAAGGAGAAGAGGAAAAAAGAGACGCAGCAAGAGATTACAGAACCTGCGCTCAATGAATTCGCACTCGGTGAATCTGCACAGACGGAGAGTGTAGAGCATGCTGCGGGTGAACCTGTCATGGAAAATGTAACCGGAGCAGAATCAGCCTCTCTGTACAATCCGGAAGAGAATATATTTGCAGGGCAGGAGGGATATGATTTTGAACATCATGAGGTATCAGACTTTGAACAGCCGGGAGAGCCTGTAGGCGAAGATGAAGGAGATAATGATAATATCCCTAAATTAGAGGTACTCTCTGCACCGGAACCTATACCTGAAGACAATACCTCCACAGAAGATATTACAGACGAACAACCGGCAGATTCCCAATTGAAAGAGGAACAGGAGAATGGCCGGAACACCAATGACGATGAGGAGAACTTTGAGGATGCATATACCCCTGAGCAGCTACAAACACTCTTTGACCCAAGGCTTGAACTTCCTAACTATCAGGCACCATCGCTCTCACTTTTGGAATCATACAGAGACAAATGGTATGAGGTATCGCCGGAGGAGTTAGAGAAGAACAATCGCCAAATAGTAAAGACACTTTCAAACTACAAGATAGGTGTCTCTAAAATCTCCGCGCGGATAGGACCTACGGTAACACTCTATGAGATAGTTCCTGCTCCGGGTGTAAGGGTTGCCCAGATCAAGAGATTGGAGGAGGATATCCAATTGTCACTTGCTGCTAAAGGTGTGCGTGTTGTAACACTTAAAGGGACAAATGCCATAGGAATAGAGGTTGCCAACGAAAGGCCAAGTACTGTTTCTATGCTTTCCGTTTTGGATGATTCCAAGTTCAAGGCTGCCGAATATGATCTGCCTGTTGCATTGGGCAAGACTATCACCAACGAGGTAATGCATTTCGATTTGGCAAAGATGCCTCATCTGCTTGTTGCCGGAGCAACAGGGCAGGGAAAATCTGTGGGGCTTAATGCAATATTAGCCTCTCTGCTTTACAGAAAGCACCCGAGCGAACTGAAACTTGTACTTGTTGACCCAAAGAAGGTGGAGTTGTCACTATATTCAAAATTGGAGAAACATTTTTTAGCTCAGCTTCCCGACGCAGATGAACCTGTCATAACAGATACTCAGAAAGTAATTTATACTCTTAAGTCTCTCTGTATAGAGATGGATTCTCGTTACGATCTCCTTAAGATGGCACATGTACGTAATGTTAAGGAGTATAACGAAAAGTTCCTGCAGCGAAGGCTTAACCCGCTTAAGGGGCATAAGTTTATGCCATACATAGTGGTTGTCATAGATGAGTTTGCAGATCTTCTTATGACAGCAGGTAAAGAGATAGAGGAGCCTATTGCACGTTTGGCACAGTTGGCGCGTGCCATTGGTATTCATTTGGTCATTGCAACACAGAGACCTACAACATCTGTAATTACAGGTAACATAAAAGCCAACTTCCCTGCCCGTATAGCATTTATGGTACGCTCAAGTATCGATTCCAGAACCATATTGGATGAGACAGGTGCCAACCAGCTTATAGGACGTGGAGATATGCTTATATCAACAGGTGGAGATCTTACACGAGTACAGTGTGCCTTTATAGATACAAAAGAGGTTGAGAGAATAGTAGATTCAATAGCGTCTCAACGTGGTTATTCATCACCGTTCTATCTTCCAGAGTATACCGGAGAGGAGAAAGAGGAGGGCGGAGGAGTAGGAGAGGTAGACCTTAACAGAAGAGATCCTCTATTTGAAGATGCGGCCAAGTTGGTTGTAATGCATCAGCAGGGGTCAACATCTCTTATCCAGCGCAAGATGAATCTTGGTTACAACAGGGCAGGGCGTATTATGGATCAGCTTGAGGTTGCCGGTATTGTAGGCCCTTTTGAGGGGAGCAAGGCAAGACAGGTCTTGGTGGCAGATCTATCTGAATTGGATCTAAGACTCTCATCTATAAGAGATATATACGGAGGGTAATAGTATGAATCGGATTGTTGTTCTCTGTACCATATTTATAATGGCATCTGTTTGCAGAATGAATGCTCAAGATGTAAAAGCCGTTGCAAACGAGTTTATGGCCGGTTCGGAGGTGAGCTTTTCCTGCTCTGTTACAGGAAATGACAACCAAAGCTTATCATTTGAGGCAACCGGAACGGCAAAATTACTTGGAAAAAGTTATAATATATTAACAGAAGATGGCTTAAAACTTATATCAGACGGCAAATCGCTTTGGATAATAAATTTAGACACAAAAGAGGCTGTTGTATCATTATTGGATGAGAGTTCTGACGTCCAAAACGATTTTACCAATCCGTTTGTGCTCCTTTCCAATCCGCAGGGAGAGCTAAGATTCTCCTTTAAGGGGACGGCACCGGGCGGTAATCCAAAAGTGCCGGCAGAGATTAGAATTTCAGGATTCAAGATAGGTGAGCCAAAAGAGATTCTAATAAAGATTAAAAAATTCAACAAAGCCAACTTAAAGAGTTCAGACTTTGTTTTCAACAAGAAAGATTATCCCAATATAGAGGTAACAGACCTAAGATAAAGAGAGGTGGTAGCTGTAAGTAGCTCCACCTCTTCTAATTTTTTTGAATATGAAGTTAAATAAAAAGAGGAATTTCAAGGCCTGCGAAACTTTCAACACCGGAGCGTACTTTTGTACGTGAGGATTTGAAAGTTGAGTAAAACACAGAAATTACCTTTTTATTTAGCTTCATTAATATATTGCTTTATCCTGAATCTCAGTAGACCCCGCATAAACCCCCGCCTCAAGTTTCTTCCTTATCTCCTCAAAAGCATTGAGAGTGTACTCAACATGCTCCATCTCGTGCATAGCTGTAGGGATAAGCCTGTACATGATAACACCCTTAGGAACAACAGGATATACAACTACAGAGCAGAAGATCTTATATGTCTCTCTCAGATCTACAAGAATATTTGTTGCCTCTGCCAATGAACCCTGCAGGAATACAGGAGTAATACATGCTTCAGCAACACCAATATCAAATCCTCTCTTTCTAAGACCATCCTGAAGAGCCCTTGTAATGGTAAACAGTTTCTTACGTCTGTCATCTCCTTTTCTTATCATATCCAACCTCTTAAGGCAACCCTCAACAAAAGCCATTGGAAGGGATTTGGCATATATCTGAGACCTGAGGTTATATCTTAAGTAGTTGATAATCTCTTTTGGACCTGAAACAAAACCTCCTATGGCAGCCATGGACTTTGCAAAAGCTCCAAAGTAGAGGTCTACCTTATCCATTACATCATAATGCTCAGATGTTCCTCTTCCGTTAGGACCCATCACGCCAAAACCGTGAGCATCATCAATAAGTATTCTAAAGTTGTATTTCTCTTTAAGTTTGACAATAAGATCCAAACGTCCAAGACCACCTGTCATACCGTAAACGCCCTCTGTAATAAGAAGAATACCGCCACCGGTCTCCTCTGTAATTTTGGTTGCTCTCTGCAATGCCTTCTCACAACGCTCAAGATCATTGTGTGGATAAACAATCCTTCTTCCCATATGCAGACGTACACCATCCATTATGCAGGCGTGAGCCTCTGAATCGTATACAATAACATCATGTCTTGTTACAAGAGCATCTATGGTGGAGATCATACCTTGGTAACCAAAGTTGAACAGGTAAGCATCCTCTTTTTTCTCAAACTCTGCTAATTCTCTCTCCAACTGCTCGTGCAGTGAAGTATGACCACTCATCATACGTGCGCCCATAGGGTATGCAAGACCCCATTTTGCAGCAGCTTCGGCATCAACCTTTCTAACTTCCGGGTCATTGGCAAGTCCAAGATAGTTGTTGAAAGTCCAGGCGAGAACCTTCTGTCCGTGAAATGTCATGTAAGGAGCAATCTCCCCCTCAAGTTTTGGAAACATAAAATAGCCATGAGCTTTTTTTCTGTATTGTCCAAGCGGACCGCCCTCGTCCAATTTAATTCTTTCAAATATATCCATAATATATAATAGTATTTAATTAGTTTCTTTTCTGTCTGTTGGAAAAAATGTAGAAAATTTGTCGGGAAGCATATTATGCATCTATGTTCGCATATTTTGCATGAGCCTCAATAAACTCCCTTCTTGGCGGAACATCGTCGCCCATAAGCATGGAGAATATCCTGTCTGCCTCTGCAGCATTCTCAATGGTAACCTGCCTTAACAGCCTGTGCTCCGGAGACATGGTCGTTTCCCAAAGCTGCTCGGCATTCATCTCACCAAGACCTTTGTAACGCTGGATATGTATCCCCTTGTCGCTTCCGCCGCCAAGCTGTTCGACTATCTGCTTGCGCTCCTCGTCTGTCCAGCAGTACTGCTCGCTCTTGCCCTTCTTTATAAGGTACAAAGGTGGAGTCGCACAGTAGACGTGTCCCTCCTTTATAAGGTCTACCATGTGCCTGAAGAAGAAGGTTAGTATAAGCGTTGTAATATGGCTTCCGTCCACATCGGCATCTGTCATAATGATAACCTTGTGGTATCTTAATTTGCTAAGATTTAGAGCTTTGCTGTCCTCTTCCGTTCCAACGGTAACGCCGAGAGCCGTGTAGATGTTTCTTATCTGTTCGCTCTCGAATATCTTGTGCTCCATCGCCTTCTCCACATTAAGGATTTTACCCCTTAGTGGAAGGATGGCCTGGAATGTCCTGTCTCGCCCTGTTTTGGCTGTTCCGCCTGCAGAGTCTCCCTCAACAAGGAAGATCTCGCACTTGGCAGGGTCTCTGTCTGAGCAGTCTGCAAGTTTGCCCGGTAATCCGCTTCCCGACATAACCGTCTTTCTCTGTACCAACTCCCTTGCCTTTCTTGCGGCATGACGCGCTGTCGCTGCAAGTATAACTTTATCAATGATGGCTTTGGCATCCTTTGGATTCTCCTCTAAGTAGTTTTCAAGAGCTGAGGATGTGGCCTGGCTTACCGCAGCCATCACTTCACTATTTCCAAGTTTTGTTTTGGTCTGCCCCTCAAACTGAGGCTCTGCAACCTTTACGGAGATAACAGCTGTAAGACCCTCTCTAAAGTCAGATGCATCAATATCAAACTTAAGTTTTGAAAGCATTCCGTTCTTGTCTGCATAGTTCTTAAGGGTTGTTGTAAGTCCCCTTCTGAATCCGCTCAGATGTGTACCTCCTTCAACGGTGTTGATGTTGTTTACATACGAATGTATGTTCTCGTTGAATCCTGTGTTGTACTGCATTGCAATCTCAACAGGAATACCACCCTTGTCTGTCTCAAGATAGATAGGTTTCTCTGTAAGTTTCTCCCTTGTCCCGTCCAAGTACTCCACAAACTCCCTTAGGCCAAGCTCGGAGTGGAAGGTCTCCTCCTTTACAACCTCTACTGTTTTACCCTCCTCATCTGTCTCCACCTCTCTTGTATCGCGTATTATCAGCTTTACATTCTTGTTGAGGTATGCAAGTTCTCTCAAACGTGTAGCGAGAATATCGTACGAATACTCCGTACCTTGGGTAAAGATTTCAGGATCCGGCTTAAAGGTAATAATTGTACCTGTGTCAGATGCTTCTCCAACAACCTTTACAGGGTAGAGCGGAACACCTCTCTCATACTCCTGTTTAAAGATCTTGCCCTCTCTGTGAATCTCTGCTGTAAGATGTGTAGACAAGGCATTCACGCAGGATACACCAACACCGTGCAAACCTCCGGAAACTTTATAGCTGTCTTTGCTGAACTTTCCGCCGGCATGGAGAACGGTAAGCACAACCTCAAGGGCGCTTTTTCCCTCCTTCTCATGCATTCCGGTTGGAATACCACGTCCGTTATCCCTTACCGTAATTGAATTATCCTTATTTATGGTAACTTCAATATCTGTACAATAACCTGCAAGCGCCTCATCAATAGAGTTATCCACAACCTCATATACAAGGTGGTGCAGACCCCTGCTCCCTACATCTCCAATATACATGGAGGGACGCTTCCTTACTGCTTCCAACCCCTCTAACACTTGAATACTGTCTGCCGAATAACTGTTGTTTGCGGCTACTTTTTCATTCTCTGTTTCACTCATTGTATGCTAAGTTTTATAACTCACAAAGGTAACATTTTCTATCAAAAGAAACAAAGCCATCATAGAGTTTGTCCAATCCGAACCAATCTCCTTTTATGATTTTATTGTTCATAAAATTAAATGCAGCATCACCCATCAGAGGTTCGCATAAATCCGGAAAAACAGATACCGTAGTTAAATACCCTTTGCTGTTAAAAGTATAGAAATCTTTCATTGATAGCTCCATAACATTATCTCATTTTATGTTTATAAATTTCGTCCATGGCCTGCTCCATGTGTTTGAATATCTCTTCTTTATTAGGATTTGCATTACCTTTAAAGAAGATATCCAAAGATTTATTGTATTCACTTGCTTTTTGTAGGTGGAAATTCTTTTCTAACCAGACTCCATATTTGGATTATTTATATCTATTCCTACCTCATTGAATTTATCAATAATACTTTCATAGTCATGTCTTTATTAATAAGTTACTGTAATAAAGATACTTAAAATCATTTATTCTATAATCGTCCAAATCTCCTTGTTAATTTTTTTACCTGTTTTCTTTTGAAAAATCGGGATTGCATTTTTCTTTATGTACTGTTTTTTCTTGCCATCAATAGGTCTGCAAAAAAGATTATACCGAATACTTTCATCATAAGACTTATAGCGTTTTACCATGAATAAAGAGTCTGCAGTAAACCATCCAAAATAATAATCTTCGTAATTACCAATGTTTTTAGTAGCATATATTTTATTAAAACTATCTAAATCAATAGATAACCTTTTTGAATAGAGTGAGCTAAAATTAGAATACACTACTTTATTATCTTTTTTGAAAACGAAAAAATACACATCTTCATCAACCAACCAATAATGAAAAAAATTTTTTTTCATTGTATATCCTGAAATGCTTTTGAACAGGACTTCATTCATCATACCCTCAATAATAAATAAAGTATCATATTCAACTTTAAGAGCCTTTTTTAAATCTATATAACATTCATCAATCTCCTCAAAATCGCAGGTTTTTTCTACATATTTTTCTATATTATCTCCAATATTATTTACAATGCAACTAACAGTCGTAAAAAACATTACAACTGTTAGTACTATGATGCTTATAGATGTTCTCATGAATTAATTAATTTATTGATTTACCCTTCTCATTTTTTTTATCAATTGATTCCAGTGCCGTTTTATACTGTTCTTCCGTGATTGTAACTTTCTTAATTGTTATATTTGTTTCACTTGAGCCGGTTGTTATCCATAATCCATTTTGGTAGAATTCTTCTATGACTTTTCTTGCAAGATCCCTGTTACTTGCGTTTGGATTCTTTTTCCCTATTTCTCTACCAATAATATTGTTAAGCAAATCTACCGTTTGATCCGCTTTCTCAAAATCATTAAACCATCTTGCATTTAAATCTACATAAGGATTATCTTCATGTGCATTAGCTATTCTTGCAGCATGTTTTTCTCCAAACCTTCGTGTGATAATGCTCTGCCATATTACATGCCTCAACGCATTTCTGCGGTCTCCTATCTTTTCTGTTCTTAATTGAGCCTCCTTGGAAATGTTAATTGCAAAATTGGATGCAATTGTTGAGATATTTCCACAATCTGTTCCATCTCGAGCAGGACCAACAATTAATGCATTAATAGGGTGTTGCATGATATAATCTATTTCGCGGGATCTGCTATTCAAGCCATTTTGCTCCATAAATTTTGCAGCCCCATAATATGCCACTATAAAAGGTATTATCGGAAATCTACCATCAGTATCAACATACATTATCGGATTTCCGCTGCAGTACATGTAAGGAGACATTGAGGCGTATTTTTCTGCCAACGGATCCGGAACAAACCACCGTCCGGTGAAGTCGTCGTACATCCTTGCACCGTAATCTGTGAAGCCAAGGCCTCCCACCGTCTGTACCTCTTTGCCGTTGTACTTGTAGAGGTTGGTTGTCAGTTGTGGGTAACTGTTGCCTGTGGCTGTTCTCATACCCAAAGGGTAGTAGTCGTTCCTCTCCACCACACCTCCGCTGCCGTCCGTTATCACCCTCACACTGCCCAAGTGATCCGTACCGTAGTAATATGCCAAACAACTGTTATTGGCAGCGCCTATTATCCTTCCTCCGCCAAACCCGGTGCTTGAGAGTGCGTAGCTCTCTCCGCTCTTTGAGAGTACCAACGTCCCAAGATAGAGATAACCGTTACTGCCTGTAGCGTCTACAACCCTCTGCTTGATGCCGTCCGCACTGTAGAGATATTCCGCCTTGACCACACCGTCAGCCGCTGCTGCACCTGTCTTCTCCACCACCTTGGCCGGCAGATTAAGAATGTTGTAGTTTCTTGCCATTGTAACGGTAACACGCGGGATATTCACCCCTATGGTATCGGCGGCAATGGAAATGAAAGGCATAAGGAGCATGAGCATACAGACTGCTATGCTGTGTAGCGAGAATAAATCTTTTTTCATAATCTTAATAAATTTTTAAAGGTTAAACCAAAAACAGCCAAACGTTTCTAAAGACGTTCCTTAGCTCTAAATAATTCCTATACGTGTTAATAATAAATAAAAAGGCCACAGATTAACACGTTGTATACAGTGCGCTAATTACTGCTATCAGATGAAATTAATAGCATCATTGTTCTGCTCCGGCTCACAGTGCATTCCTTGGCACTGCTGCAGTTTGTCCTTTAAAACTATATACTTTTGGTATATCCCGTGTGGAGCAGGTGGTGAATGTTGAGATTACTGCTGTTCCGCTATGTGCGCAAGCCTTTTTCTTGCTGTTAGGTGGAAAACGGTTTCCGGCGGAACGGTGCAGACGTCTCTCCAAGACCTTCACTACAAAGATAATAAAAAGTTGCGCTAAAGCAAAAATTTTCTGTAAGCCGTAGTTCCAGCGTTGGCATTAGCGTTAGCATTGGCTTTTTACTGACTTCGTCACTCAAAAAATACATATTTTATAACTTGTTGATAAATGATATTTTGTATTTTTTTTGAGTTACCTGATTTTGGGTGACGCATTGACGAAGTCAGGAAATATTTTGTATTGTTAAGTTTTGTAAAATGCCTGCTTTAAAAAATCAAAAATCGCCACTTACAGACCGCAGTAGTGACGATTTTTTTTTACCACCAAAAGTGACAAAGATTGGATTTTACAGCTTTACAATAACACCTCCGCCAATGCTTATTCCCTTTTGGTAATACTGCTGAAAGAAACTTGGGCGTTGTCCAAGAAGATTATCTATCTCTGCATAGACAGACAGCATGTCGTTTATTACATATCTTCCTGTGATACCAATATTTACAAAACCTTTTAAGTATGTGTTATTATTGTACAGATATTCTGTCCTTGTTGTGGTTACCCCCCCACGCTCATTTTCTGTTATAGTTTTGTATCCTTTTGCAAAATTCGTTAATGCACGGTTTCTTCCATATATGTTCAAGCCAATAAATATTTTCTGCATATAGTTGTATTCACCATAGAACTTTGCCTCAAAAGGTGCATAATTGTAAGGCTTGTAACCGTTATACCTGTTGTACTGCATCTTAAGATTCCCGGTAAAGTCTTTTGTAGAGACACCTATTGCAGCCTTAAAGAATATCTTCTCTGTATTGCTGTAGAGGATATCAAATGCAGCAGGGTTATCAAATGATGTAATGAATTGCGGCAGCCCCTTCTCCTTTGCATAGCCAGTACTTAGATCATAATCTATTATGCCTTTTATGTTTCCTGTCATACCGCCTGTAACTCTAACGGGAACAGAACTTATCATACAGTCTGCAAATGGAGAGAGCCACGGATTCTGTTCCAATAACGAACTGTAGTTGTTAAGAATGTTGCCACCATCTGCAATTGCGTATACTGTAAGCACATTGTTAATAAGTTGGTATTGTGCCTTTGCCATACCAATGATCATTGTATGGTGCTTCCCTGCAGCTCCGTCTGTATATTTAAGACTTACTGTTCCTCCAAGTGACAGCTGCCAATTGCCATTTTTCAAATTATATGTTGGAGTTGCATCTACCAACCCATAGTTGTGTGTTTCATCTAATACAGAAGTATTGGCATTTTTCAGAGATAGTTTTACTAAAAACTTTGAGTATTTGCCAACCGTAGGACCAACCTCTGCCTCAGCTGCAATATAATGAGATTTAAGCTTTTCAAATGAATTGTCTCCTAAATAGTTATAATCTACATTCGCTTTGTAGTTGAATCCCCTTACCTCTTTGCGTGCTTCCAAAGAATTGATATTGAAATTGGCTGCCAACTTATTAAAGTTGTGGGAGTTCACATCTGAATAGCTTCCTTTGTATCCCTCCGCTTCCAAATAGACATTTTTGCCGTAAAACGAGTTGTATCCGTTGGTATATGCAAGTGAAGCTCCAAGTCTGCCTGTATTCCAATAATGGCCTAAAACCACACCTGCTTCTGTCCTTGAATCGTGAGCACCAACCTTTTGGGAAAGTTTTTCCGTGAAGTATTTTCCATTGGCATTGTCATTTGTCTTATATTCGGTCCCATAATTTACTCCTTGGAGAGGTGCATCTCCCCAAAATGATTTGTGAGAGGCATAAATCATAAGATTAGATGATGACAAGATTTTGCTGCCAGACTTGATTCCCCCTAATTTGGGTGAATAGGCTACGAAAATATCCGGTGACAGTGGAAACGCAACTCCGCCCCTCGCATACAGTGTATAATTGTGCGGATTATCGGGCCTTTGAATTTTGGCAGATGCAGTTGGTGCAAACTCATACAGATCCTTATATGACTTGTCAAAGACCATATAATTGAAGTTAAGAGAGAAATTACTTAGGCTGTCGTTAAAATCTGTGCTGAGTTTGGATTTATGTATAACAGGCAGCCTGTTTTCGTAATCTCTCTTTACCTCAACATTTGGGTTAATGTTTTGTGCATATATGTTGCTTCCTGCAAACGCTGTAAGCAATCCAATTATATTTATAATCTTTCTCATTTTTCCAACTATTTATTACTTTCTAATTTTTTGAAACGTACATCAAGCTGCTGAAGTACATCGTCATCTTTCCCATTTGGGGTGTAATTGTCTTTAATGGATTTGTATGTGGCTTCAGCTTGTCCAAGGTTATTTTGGTCATAATACGAATCGCCCAATATTATAAAACTCTTTGCCAACCAATATGTCTGCAGCGAGCCGGAGTCTGAAAATTTGAATACAAGATTCTCTACCTTTTCAAACTCACCTCCATCATATGCAGACTTTATAAGCAGGTAGTTAGCCTCTGCTCCAACAGCTGTTTTAGGCTTTTTTGCAATAGATGCCAATTGTTGCTCTCCGCGTTTGGTGTCTCCGGTAAGCATATAACATTTGGCAAGAATAAGCTGTGCTTCATCTTTTACTGTCTGTGCCGCTTTCGGAAATTCTTTTGTAACAGCCTGCGAGTTCTTTATAGCAAGATCATAGTTCTTTAACTTGAATGCGGCGTTCATTATTCCTGTTGCCGCCAACAGCTTGTTGTTGTCTAATTTTGCTATCTGCTGCAGTGTTTCATAGCCCATGAGCGCTTGTTCGAATTTCTGCAATCTGTATGAAAGTTCTGAATAGTTGAGTGTTGCAAGCTCCGAGAATGCCCCTTCTCCCTCCTCCATAACTCTTCTGTATGCTGTTATTGCATCCTCAGGTTTGTCCTGCTTCCTGTAACATTCTCCAAGATAGAAATTTGCATTTGCAATATATTTGCTCTGCGGGTATTTCTCTATAAAATCGTTTAACAGTGTAGAGGCTTTTGCGTAGTTGCTGTTAAGGTATGTCTGCTCTGCTGCATTGTATATGATTGTCTCTCTTTCGCTTGCACTTTTGTGGCTTGACAAGCCTATCTCATCTATGTAGTCTATAAACTCCTGTGGCCTGTTAAGAGACTGATAGATGCTCTCCATTCCTGCGAGTGCGCTCTCCGCCTCCTCGGACGACGGTGATTTTTCAACAATCTCCTTGTAGTAGGAGAGGGCTTTGTCGGGAAGCTGAAGATTGGAATAGATCATTCCCAACTCAAGCATAGATTTATAGTGATATGTGCTGTCTCCCGATTCTTGCAGCAACCTGTTAAAGACAGTTACGGCCTCCTCATCCTTAACGGATTGTACAAGTGTGCGGCCAAGTTCGTATAGCGATTGCGAGAAGTATGCGGAGCCTGAGTATTTGTTGTCTGTGATCTCCCTTAGCAGCGCAATCTTTTTGTCTTGTTTTGCAACCAATCCGTAGCATATAGCTGCCTGATATGGTGCATAAAGGTCTTTATAGCTGTTGATTACTCCGGCTTTTTCGTAAATCTCCGCGGCTTTGGTGTACTCTTTTGTCATAAACCGGCAGTCGCCTATGCGAGACATAGCCTCAACCGCAAGTGGATCATCGTCGGGAACTACATATAAAAATTGGTTGAAATCTCTCTCTGCCTCCTGATATTTGCCAAGTTTGAAATTGATGTAGCCGGAGTTGAAGAAAGAGATGGAGTACTCTCCGCTCTCTTTAAACTGAGGGTTGGCCCTAAGTGTGTTAAGCTGCGCCGATGCCTCGGCGTATTTGCCTGTCCTGTAAAGACATTCAGCTAACCAGAACTCGGCCAAATTGGCTAAGTCTTCGTTGTTTCCTTTGTCTGTTGCAGTAAGGAAAAACGGAATTGCTGCATTGTAGCCGCTGTTGTCTACCAATTGTATACCTCTTAAAAAGGAGGCTTTCTGTATGTTGTTGATGATATTCTGATCCTTGTTAGATACTCTGTCCAAAGCTGTTAATGCGTCTGCATAGTTTCTTTCAAGAAGGAATGCTGTTGCAATATAGTTATATATCTCATCTGCCTTTGCCTGCGTATAGGTAAAGGTTTTAAGGTACTTGTACAGAGGCTCGACTGCTCTGTTTATATCAAAGCACAATTTGGCATAGTTGAAGTAGGCATCCTCTTTAATTGAACGGTCGCTGTCCATCTGTGATGCTTTGTAAAATGCGTCTTTTGCAGCATATTTGTTCTTTAGCTGTATATAGCTGTTGCCGGAAAAATAGTATGCGCTCTGTACTAATGAGTCCAAATGGTTACGGTTCTTTGAATAGCCGGAATATGCGGCGTTCTCTGTTACCTTCTCAAAACTCTCTACCGCCTCTTTGTACATCTTTTGCTGATAAGACATTATGCCTGAGTAGAAATTGTCGGATGAGGTAAGTTTTACGCCGCTGTCTGAGTATAACTTAAAGTATTGTTGGGCTTTGTTTGTATTACTCTCCTGATAATAAGCCTCGGACAGCATCCTCGCAACCTTCGGTCTGTACTCATCAGATACGCTGTTGTACAGCCTTTCACCCTTTTGTGTTACATATTCGTAGTCTCCAAGCATAAACTTGCACTCAAAAATATGGTACCCTGCAAGCATCTCAAACCTTTGGTCCGCTGTTGATGCGCTAAGATACGGAATGGCCTCTTTAAAATTTTGCTCGGAATAGAGAATGTAGCCAAGGTAATATTGAGATGCCGTAAGGTATTTTCTGCTCTTTACGGTACCCTTGAGGCTCTCTATAAGTGCCTTGAATTCAGATGCGCTCTGCCTCTGCTCTCCAACTCTCATAAGACAGTAGGCATGTCTGAATCTATAGTCCGGAGTCTCTTCTCGCGAGATGTTGTTAACCTTGTTAAGATAGGTGAGCGATTTTGCATAATTGCTGTTATCAAAAAGAGATATGGCGTATTGTAGGTAGATTTTGTCCAACATAGAGGAAACAGGGTGCTCTTTAGCGTATTTGGCTATTGTCTCATCTATGCCGGCCGTTTGAGTATGTATTTTGCAAAGGACTATGTATCCCTCTATCTGGCTTGCAGACAAAGAGGTTGAACCGCTGGTACTTAGTTTTTCAAATTCGGCTAAAGCCATGGAGTAAATTCTGTTGTTGTACAGTTGGAGCGCCTCCTTTTCACGCGAATTACTGCTGTAATTATAACTGTAATTTGCCTTACAGTCTGGCTTATAAAGACCGGAGGCATTAAGCGCAACTCCTGTTGATAAAGATATCAGCAGAGCCATAGATATAGTACTCTTTTTGTAATTCATTTGAATGAAATATATTGTTAAACAACTTTAAAAGCAATTTCTGTATGGCAAAAATATAAATTGCAACGTAAAAATATGAAACTGAACATGAAAATCTTTGAAATTAATTCGTCCAATTATAAATTTGCAAGAAATAATTCATTCAAAATAATGCCAAACTTTGATATTTACGGCAAACAAATAGAGGATTGTGAGGATTTTAACATGAATGACACCTCTTTGCCCATTAATGAAGACAGTAAGGATGATTTTAATCTTCTTCCCGACAATAATCGGGAGGCGTTTGATGATGTACCGTACGATGAAATTAATATAGAATCTCATGAGGAGTTTAATGGGGAGGAGTCTTATGGCGAATTTAATGACGGTTTTCATGATGGGGAGAGTGCGGAGCCGTTTGTTGAGGAGATTAATGATACTGTTACAGATGAAGTGGCTGTTGATAGGATAATTACAGATGATAAGCCTGGGAATTACGAATCTGCTTTAAAGAGTGGTGTTGTGGATGATAAGGTTGCAGATGGTAAATCTGTTGGTGTAGAGTGCGATACTGTTGGTGTGGAGGCTGTAAAGGAGGAGTGTGTAAAAGATAATGGGAAAGAGGACGGAACTGAGAATATTGATGAAAATGCCGTGAAACAGAATGATATTGTTGAAAAAGCAGGGGAGAATTTGATAAGATTAAGCGGCGTTGATATATTCAATGGCGGAAACCTTATACTTTCCAATGTGCATTTTGAAGTTGACAGAGGTGAGTTTGTATATATCATTGGTAAGGTTGGAAGCGGTAAAAGTTCTGTAATAAAATCACTTATCTGCGAATTGCCAATAGAGGGGGGAAAAGCGGAGGTATGCGGTTACAATCTGCACAAGATTAAGAATAAAGAGATTCCGTATCTAAGGCGCGAGGTAGGTGTTGTGTTTCAAGACTTTCAGTTGCTGATGGATCGTTCTGTAAATGATAACTTGGAGTTTGTCCTTAGTGCAACAGGCTGGAAGAGGGAGAGTGAAAGGATTGAGAGGGTAAATGAGGTTTTGGAGATGGTAGGTCTGCAGACAAAAGCGCACAAGATGCCGCACCAGCTCTCCGGAGGAGAACAGCAGCGTATTGCAATTGCAAGGGCGCTACTCAATAATCCAAAACTTATTTTGGCAGATGAGCCAACCGGCAATTTGGATAAGGAGACCGCCCACGGTATAATGGAGCTGTTAATGAAGATTCACAGAGAGGAAAAACCTGCAATAGTAATGGTAACCCATAATACAGAGCTGTGCAGGGATTTTCCCGGGCGTATAATGTTGTGCAAGGATAACTCTCTTGTGGAATACAAAGGATGATATAGCTTATATTATGACAGAGGAAGAGAGACGAAAAAAAATATTCGATTGGTTTAAGGCAAATATGCCAAACGCAAAATCTGAGTTGCAGTTCGATTCACCGTTCCAGCTTATTATTGCAGTAATACTGTCTGCCCAATGTACGGACAAACGGGTTAATATGTACACTCCAGCTATCTTTAAGAGATTTCCAACTCCACAATCTTTGGCAGACGCCTCTGTTGAGGAGATATTCAGTTATATTTCATCTATATCTTTTCCAAACAATAAGGCAAAGCATCTTAAAGGGTTGGGGGAGATGCTTGTCTCAAGGTTCAATTCTATTGTCCCGTCTACTGTTGATGAGCTTGAACAGCTGCCGGGTGTTGGCCGCAAAACTGCAAATGTGGTTGCCTCCGTTGTTTATGGTGCACCTGTCATAGCTGTTGACACACATGTCTTTAGAGTCGCTCACAGGTTGGGACTGTCCAACGGTTCAACCCCTTTTGCCGTTGAGGAGGATCTTACTGCAATGATTCCCGAATGTGACAGAGCAGATGCCCACCACTGGCTAATTCTCCACGGCAGATATATCTGTACCGCACGAAAGCCCAAATGCACCGAGTGCGGCGTTGCCGAGTGGTGTAAAAAGGAAAACAGATAACTATTAAAGAATACAAAGGTACACCTAAGAGTGATTTTACATATTTGTATAGTCCAACAAGTAATACTATATGGCACAGAGCACTTGCAGTAGAGGTAGACAAAGTTGGACATGAATTGGCACACTTATGGTACAAACATACATATCCTAATATAAGTTTAAATAATAATTTGAATTCTGAGCTTATATCAACGCTTGCAGAATTGGTCTATTCAATAGATACTTATAACGGAAAATACTACTTGATGTCGCGCTTTGAAACTGGTGATATTGAGAATAAAATTAAACCTTTTTGGGATAATCCGAATTCCGAAAATTTGGATAAATATTTAGAAGTATTTAAAGATAAGCGACCGGAATATAATAATTTTGTATTTGATAGGGGTTCATTTTTAGGACAGGTAGAGAATTTTAAAAATTTGTTCAGATAATAATTTAATATTGATGGGTATGAAAAAATTATTGTTTTTTCTAATTGCAACTGTATGTGCTAATGTGTTAATGTCACAGGAGTTACAAGACTATTATTGTAACGAAACAGTGTCGGGGAATAAATATATGTATACTGTAAAGAAAGACAGAAGTGGTAAAGAATTTACTCTCAAAAATGTAAATAATGTAGAGTATGTTGCAATAAATGGTCAACAGCGTCATATCACTACAGAGTTTGTCAGTCTTTTAAAGTTGAACGACCCTAATGTGGTAATAGAGGCAATAGAGGCTGTATTCAGCAAAGAGGAGATATTGGAGATGGCTAAGGCTTGTATTGAATTTAAAAGGAAGAACTATAATGGCAACTCTAAGTATTCATATTTCTATGGTTTTTGCCCTGATGTAGACAAGGATGGCAAGATAGTTAATTTGAGAATTGAGTTTTATGGTAGTAATACAATGAAGAATGTCCCTCCACAAAAGATAGAGCAGCTGGAGGATTATATAAAAGAGCATGCTGTTTATACCGTAAAGGATAAGGAAAGAGTGGCGCGTTTGCAGATTATAGGGGCACAACCTATAGAGGTTGATGTAAACAATACGGATTATAGCTTTGAACTTATGTACGATACAAAGAAATACTAAGTGCAAAGCTACCTGTAAGATGGCAATTGAATGGCTTGTCGGGAAGTGAAGGATGATTAATCAAAGGCTGCAGTGAATAAGCTGCGGCCTTTTTTGCGTGCGTAGTGGCAGCTGTTAGAAGAATACAGCTGAAATGGCTATGTATATGAGATAGATGGAGATGGCTAATTTTAACAGCGTACTTGCCAAAAATCCTATAAATGAGCCTAACCCTGAGATAAGTGCCTTGCCAAAATCTTTTCCGCCAATAAGTTCCCCTATAACAGCTCCCAAGAAAGGGCCTAATATTATGCCAAAAGGCAGAAAGAACATCCCTATTATTGTTCCGGCAAGACAGCCTCGGCTTCCCCATCTGCTACCACCCATCATCTTGCTGCCAAAAGAGGGAACAATATAATCCAAAACCTGTACAACAGCTACAACAACCAACAGAACAAGAAGGTAAGTTATGGAAAACGGCTCTTTATCTGTAAAATGGAGCAGCAGTATTCCAACGTATGAGAGCGGTGGCCCCGGAATAACCGGAACGAAACAGCCTACAAAACCTGCTAACAGACAGATGGCAGATAATATGTACAATACTATATCCATAAAAACTTTGCTACATTTGCATCTAATAATAAGCTGTTGATATGTGGCTTATTGCCACGTTAAAAATCAGACAGCTTTAGGTTTAAATGCATATTATGGCTGCAAACATAAGTTGGAACGATATTCTCAAGGACTACTGTGCCTACCTCAAATTGGAATTATCTCTCAGTAACAATAGCGTGAACGCTTATAAATCAGATGTTTCCAACCTGTTAGCTTTTGTAGCCGGCGAGAGTGTCAAATCCGGCAGCACCAATGGCAAAGATAATAATTTAACTTTACCTGTAAGTCATCCTGTGACAAAATCAGATATAGATTCTTTTTTTGCGCGTAGGATGGAGGAGGGGATGACCATTCGTTCACAGTCTCGTTATCTAAGCTCCTTTAGATCTTTCTTTGCGTTTATAAGTGAGAGATACGAAGATTTGGGAATTGGAAATCCGGTAACAGGTATGGAGACCCCTAAGCTCTCGCGCAAACTTCCAAATGTTTTGTCGGTGAAAGAGATAGAGGCAATTCTTGGCAGTTTTGATCTCTCCACGGCAGAGGGGGTGCGGAACAGGGCTATAGTTGAGATGCTCTATTCTTGCGGATTGAGGGTGAGCGAACTTGTAAATCTTAAGATGAACGACCTTTTCCTAAAGGACAATTATATTAGAGTCGTAGGCAAGGGAAACAAACAGAGATTAGTGCCAATAGGGGAGTATGCTGTAACTTCTGTTAAGAACTATCTACCTATACGTTGGGAAACTCTTGTTGATGCCGGTGAGAGGCGTGGAAAGCACACAGATGAACGGGCCGTCATCAGCCGTATAGCCGCAGATTCAGACGAGACGCTTTTTCTTAACAGGCGTGGCGGCAAAATATCAAGGGAGATGATCTTTACAATTATAAAGAATGCAGCAAAATCTGTAGGAATTACCAAACAGATCTCGCCGCACACATTCAGACACTCCTTTGCCACTCATCTTGTTGAAAACGGCGCAGATCTGCGTGTAGTTCAAGAGATGTTAGGGCATGAGAGCATACTCACAACGGAAATCTATACCCATGTAAGCCGGGAAGTCTGGATGAAAGATATCCTCTCCAAACACCCTTTGGCAGGGCATTAGGAGATAAGTGTATTGTGACTTTTATTCTGTGGTCTTGATGATTTTACAACGAACTTTATGGCTTTCTATGAAATTTACTACTCGCCAAAAAAGATCTTCTATTTCATCGGGAGGGCACTCCTCTCCATCTGTGTAATTTTTGAAATGTTTTTTTATGTATTTGGGAAGATCTGTTAGTTTTGTTTTGTGTGCTCTTGAAATGCAATATGCGCTGTCTGCGTCAACAACGGCAATCTTAACTATTTTTGGAGGTCTTCTATTGTAAACAAACTTAACTATAAGGTTTTTATTGTAGTCAAAGCCAACATTAAGCCATGAATCAGTTGTATCAAACTCGTAAGATGCCAAAGATTCATCCAATAATATTTTTATGTCAGTTTCCATAATTCTTAGAGCTTTGTAGTTATGTCTCTTGTAATAGCCTTAAAGAGGCGTATCTAACCAAAATACGCCCCATGTACAACTTACTAAAGTGCGAAAGTTGTATGATGGCTTTGTCTAAATAGCGCGTAATATGCAACGCGCCAAAAATAGAGCTGTTTTTTTGAAAATACGCCCCATATACAACTTACTAAAGTGCGAAAGTTGTATGTTGGCTTTGTTTAAATAGCGCGTAATATGCAACGCGCCAAAAGTAGAGCTGTTTTTTTTGAAAATACGCCCCATGTACAACTTACTAAAGTGCGAAAGTTGTATGTTGGCTTTGTTTAAATAGCGCGTAATATGCAACGCGCCAAAAATAGAGCTGTTTTTTTGAAAATACGCCCCATGTACAACTTACTAAAGTGCGAAAGTTGTATGTTGGCTTTGTTTAAATAGCGCGTAATATGCAACGCGCCAAAATGTGAGATTCCCGCAGCGTACAAACGTACGTGAGGAGAATCGAATCATGAAGGCAAGGCCGCAGATTACGATGCTATTTAACAAAGAGCTATTCCCATTCAATAGTAGCCGGCGGCTTCGACGAAATATCATAAACAACCCTGTTAACCCCCTTTACCTTGTTTATGATCTCATTAGAAACCTTTGCAAGAAAATCGTAGGGAAGGTGTACCCAATCTGCCGTCATACCATCATTAGATGTAACAGCCCTTAAAGCAACAGTGTATTCGTATGTACGCTCATCGCCCATCACACCAACAGATTTTACAGGGAGAAGTATGGCACCGCCCTGCCAAACGGCATCGTAGAGAGGAATCTTTCCGTCAACCCTCTCATGCAGATCTTGAAATCCGTTAGAAGCAGATGGCAAGGTTGTCATATATTCACGCATGCTTTTTGTATAAATGTCATCTGCATTTTTAAGGATCTCAAGTTTCTCGCGGGTAATCTCACCAAGAACCCTTATTGCAAGCCCCGGACCGGGGAAAGGATGGCGTGATATAAGTTCTCTTTTTATTCCAAGCGCTTTACCTACACGTCTTACCTCATCTTTAAACAGAGAACGCAGAGGTTCAACTATTTTAAGATTCATCTCTTTTGGCAGACCTCCAACATTATGATGAGACTTAATGGTTACGGACGGTCCGTTAACAGAGCATGATTCAATTACATCCGGGTAGATGGTTCCCTGCCCTAACCAGCGAGCATTGGATATCTTGCGGGCAGCCATGTCGAAAGTTTCAACAAAGAGCCTGCCTATTATCTTTCTCTTCTGCTCCGGATCTGTTACACCTGCGAGTGCTGTAAGGAAATCTTCAGATGCGTCTACACCCTCAACATTGAGTCCCATATCCTTGTATGATGACAACACAGAACTGAACTCGTTCTTCCTAAGAAGACCGTTATCTACGAAAATGCAATGAAGATTATTTCCTATGGCTTTGTGCAGCAGTACAGCTGTAACGGTGGAGTCAACTCCTCCGCTAAGGCCAAGAATAACGTTATCATCTCCAAGTTTGGCTCTAAGCTCCTTAACAGTTGACTCTATAAAGGAATCCGGGGTCCAACTCCCTTTGCATCCGCATACATCGTACACAAAATTCTTGAGCATCTCCCCACCCTTTTCCGAGTGGAAAACCTCAGGATGATATTGGAACGCATACGTTTCTTCCCCTTCAAATCTGTAGGCCGCGTTCTTTACATCTTTAGTGGATGCTATAAGACGTGCATTGTTCGGAAGTTTTGTAATAGAATCTCCATGGCTCATCCATACCTGAGACTCTGCCGGTATACCTTTGAACAGAGGGCACTCTTTATCTTCGATTGTAAGCATGGCCCTTCCGTACTCCCTGCTGTCCGATGCCTCTACGTTACCTCCGTAGTGGTAAGCGAGATATTGTGAACCATAGCAGATTGCAAGAAGAGGAAGTTTCCCTTTAATGCTACTTAAATCTATTTGCGGAGCATGTTCATCTCTTACAGAGTATGGGCTTCCGCTAAGAATAACACCCTTTACAGTACTGTCTAATTGAGGTGCCTTGTTAAACGGATATATTTCGCAGTAGACATTGAGCTCTCTTAAACGTCTGCCTATAATTTGGGTAAACTGTGAGCCAAAGTCCAAAATCAATATCTTTTCTGTCATTTGTCTAAAAAAAGTTTTCACAAAAGTATGACAAAAAACAAGAAATATCTAATTTTGCGGTCCAATTATGCAAAAAATTAGAAACATAGCAATCATCGCTCACGTGGACCATGGAAAGACCACACTTGTGGATAAAATGATCCTGCAGGCGCATATTACCAGAAACGCCGAAAAATTTGGTGAGCTTATTCTAGACAATAACGATCTAGAACGTGAGAGAGGTATAACCATTCTTGCAAAGAATGTAAGTGTACCTTATAAGGATTATAAGATCAACATCATTGATACTCCTGGCCATGCAGACTTTGGAGGAGAGGTTGAGAGGGTTTTGAACATGGCAGACGGTGTGCTGCTGTTGGTAGACGCTTTTGAAGGGACTATGCCGCAGACAAGGTTTGTACTTCAGAAGGCTATTGAGATGGGTAAGAAACCTGTTGTGGTGATAAATAAAGTTGATAAGCTTAATTGTCGTCCCGACGAGGTGAACGAGGAGGTCTTTGACCTTATGTTTACCCTTAATGCAACAGAAGACCAGTTGAATTTCAAGACTATATATGGTAGTGCAAAACAGGGCTGGATGTCTACAGACTGGAAAAAGCCAACCAAAGATATTGTTGCGCTGCTCGATACTATCATAGATGAGATTCCTGCTCCAAAGGTTGAGGAGGGAACATGCCAGATGCTTATATCATCTTTAGAGTATTCCCCATACGTTGGACGTATAGCCATTGGACGTGTTAAGAGAGGCTCGTTAAAGGCCGGTTCTCCTATTACACTCTGTAAAAGGGATGGTACCCATGAGAAGTCAAGGATAAAGGAACTTATGGTATTCAACGGGCTTGGCAAGGATAAGGTAGATGTGGTGCAGTGCGGAGATATATGCGCTGTTGTTGGTGTTGACGGTTTTGAGATTGGAGATACCATTGCAGATGCCGAAAATCCGGAGGCATTGCCACCTATCTCTGTAGATGAACCTACAATGAGTATGCTCTTCTGCATAAACGATTCACCTTTCTTTGGAAGAGACGGCAAGTTTGTGACATCAAGACATCTTAAAGAGAGGCTAGAGAAGGAGTTGGAGAAAAATTTAGCTCTTAGAGTAAAACCGGGAGCAGGTGCAGATTCATTTATTGTTTACGGACGTGGAGTGCTTCATCTCTCCGTGCTTATTGAAACAATGAGGCGGGAGGGCTTCGAACTGCAGGTAGGACAACCTAAAGTCTTGGATAAGAATATTAACGGAGTGCGTTGCGAGCCTGTTGAGCATCTTACAATAGAGGTTCCGGAGGATATGGTAGGGAAGGCTATTGAGCTTGCAACACGCAGAAAGGCATCGCTGCTTCACATGGAGGGAAGGGGAGACAGAACTCATTTGGACTTTGATATTCCGTCTCGCGGTATCATAGGCCTTAGAAGCAATCTGCTTACAGCCACTGCCGGAGAGGCTATTATGGCACATAGATTTAAAGCATACGAGCCATATAAAGGGGAGATAGAGAAGAGAACCAACGGTTCATTGGTGTCGTTGGAGACAGGCGTCTCTGTTGCCTATTCTATGGATAAATTGCAGGACAGAGGAAAGTTTATAATATTCCCCGGTGAGGAGATTTATGAGGGACAGGTTGTTGGGGAGCATACAAGGGCAGGTGATCTGAGCATCAATATCTGCAAGACAAAGAAACTTACAAATGTAAGGGCTTCGGGTAGTGATGACAAGGCAATGTTGCCTCCGCCTTTGCAGTTCTCATTGGAGGAGATGTTGGAGTATATTCAGGAGGACGAACTTGTTGAGGTAACACCTAAAGCTCTAAGGATACGTAAGATATACCTGCATGAGATAGACAGAAAACGTAACAAAGTTTCCGGTATTCAGTAACAGTTTCAATAGAGCGCAAAGATATTTTGCATTAGCAGAAAAAATTAATATCTTTGCACGCTCTATTTGTGTAGAGAACAATGGAAGAAAACTTTAGTAATAAGGATTTTATTATTCCTATAAAAGGACTGTCTGCCGGAAAACATAATTATGAGTTTCGGCTGGATGGCAGTTTTTTTGAAAATTACGGTTCTCCTTTTATAAAGGATGCAGACCTGTTGGCTGAGATCCTTTTAGAGAAGGGCGCCGGGTGGATGAGACTTAATGCCCATATTACAGGTAACGTTACCGTTGAATGTGACAGATGCTTGGAAGACTTGGTGTTACCGGTTGATTTTAACGCTCCTTTGCAGGTTAAGTTTTCTAAAGTACATCTCTCAGAAGATGATTCAGATGACGAATATATTATCATGGATCCATCGGACGGTGAGTTGGATTTGTCTCAGTTTTTATACGATTACGTGAGTATAAATCTTCCTTTGCAAAAGGTACATAAAGAAGGGGAGTGTAATAAGGAGATGATTGCAAAGTTGAGAGAGTATAATGCTATAACAACAGAAGATGTTGATACCAATATAGATTCACCTTTCGGAAACTTAAGGGAGATATTGGATAAGAGCGGAAAATAGAGCATTGAAGGGAGGATATTTAAATTAGATATAACAAATTAAAAAATATTAGAAATGGCACATCCTAAGCACAAAATTTCAAAACAGCGCAGAAATAAACGTAGAACTCATGACAAAGCAGTAGTTCCTACACTTGCAACTTGTTCAAATTGCGGAGCTACCGTTATGTATCACCATGTTTGCCCTGAGTGCGGATACTACAGGGGCCGTCTTATTATTGAGAAGGCTAATGCGTAATCTTGCAGATGATTAGGGTTGGCGTTGATGCTATGGGAGGCGATTTTGCTCCTGAGAATGTTATTCTGGGAGCAATTGAGGCTTATACACGTATCGACGAAAAGACTAAAATCTGCTTGATAGGAAATGAATCTATTATTACCGAGGTCTGTAACCATTATGGTTTCGACTCCGGTAATTTTGTTTTATATAATGCCACCCAGACAATTGAAATGGGTGAACATCCCGTGAGAGCATACAGAAAAAAGACTGATTCCAGCATACATGTTGGTTTTGATCTTTTGTCCCAAAAGAAAATAGATGCTTTTGCCAGTGCCGGAAATACCGGTGCGATGCTTGCCGGCACGGTTAACAGTTTAGAGCTTCTACCGGGGATAATACGTCCGTGCATATCTGCACAGATACCTCTGTCCAACGGAAAAAACATGTTGATTTTAGATGTTGGATTCAATTCAGATTCCAAGGCTGACGTATTGTATCAGTTTGGAATATTGGGAAGTATATATGCTCAAGTTATGATGGGAATAAAGTCTCCTAAGGTCGCACTGCTTAATATTGGAGCTGAGGAGGAGAAGGGTAATCTTGTTTCAAGGGAGGCTTATAAGTTAATGAAGGATTCCACAGATTTTGAGTTTGTCGGGAATATGGAGGCTAACCAGCTCTTCACCGGGGGCATTGCAGATGTCCTTGTGACAGACGGTTTTGTGGGAAATATCTGCCTTAAACAGGCTGAGGGTATATATGAGCTTGTAGTGAAATTGGGAGTTGATCATCCCTTCCTTCATAGATTTAATTATGAGAATTATGGTGGAACGCCTGTATTAGGAGCCGTTTCACCTGTAGTCATTGGTCATGGCGCTTCTACACCGGTGGCTATAAAAAATATGATATTGGAAGCCGAAAAGGCTGCTAAGACTAACCTGATTAAGAAGTTGAGCGCATCAATTAATAAAAAATGTTTCAAAGATGAGTAAACTAAGAGCAGTTATTACCGGTATTGAGGCATTCCTGCCTTCGTATGTTTTGGACAATGAAGAACTTGCAACAATGGTTGATACATCCGATGAGTGGATTATGAGCCGTGTTGGAATTAAGGAGAGAAGAATTTTAAGGGAGAACGGCTTGGGCACCTCTTTTATGGGAGAGCAGGCTGTTAAAAAACTATTGAGAAGAACAGATACTAATCCCGACGAGATTCAGCTTTTAATCTGCGCCACTGTAAGTCCCGATATGCTTTTCCCGGCTACTGCAAATATAATCAGTGACAAATGCGGTATTCTTAATGCGTGGGGATACGACATGAATGCAGGATGTAGCGGATTTCTCTTTAGTTTTGAGACTGTTAGAAGATTCATAGAGACAGGTCAATATAAAAAGGCCATTTTGGTATGCGGTGAAAGAATGAGCGGCATGACAGACTACACAGACAGGACAACCTGTCCTCTGTTTGGAGATGGCGCTGTTGCAATGCTCATTGAACCTACAGAGGATGAGTCTTTGGGATTTCAAGACAGTATACTTCATGTAGATGGTATTGGAAGACATTATCTTTATCAGACCGCAGGAGGTTCGTTGTATCCGCCTACAATTGAAACAGTTACCAAACGTCAGCACTATATTCATCAAGAGGGGCAGCAGGTGTTCAAATATGCAGTTTCACGTATGGCAGATGTCTCTGCAGAGATGATGCAGAAACATAATCTTACCGCAGATGATATTGCTTATCTTATCCCTCATCAGGCAAACTTGAGAATCATTGATGCTACTGCAAGAAGAATGGGCCTTTCTCACGATAAGGTTCTTATCAACATACAAAAATTCGGCAATACCGCAGGAACATCCATACCTTTAGCTTTGTGGGATTTTAAAGAGAAGTTCAAAAAGGGCGATACCCTTATATTCTCTGCTTTTGGGGCGGGGTTTACTTGGGGGTCGGTTTTGTATCGCTGGGCCTATTAAAAAATTATATAAAAAGGTAACTGCTGCGTTACGCTTGTTTCGCAATTCCTCATTTACCAAAGTAAACTCCGGATTGCTCAACTGCGCAAGCCTTGCATTTACACTTTTTATATAGATTTTTTACTATGGTGCTGTTTTAATGTGTGTAATGAGCATGTTAACTTTTAAACAACTTTTTAAATAAGGTAAGGTGTCATCTTTTTTTTAAAGGTGTTAAGTGAAAAGGCTGTTGAAAATTGATGAAAAATGACTATATTTGCAGCACAATAACGTGATGAGCGTAGGTTTGGCCCTATAGTTCAAGGGATAGAATGGAAGTTTCCTAAACTTTAGATGCAGGTTCGAGTCCTGCTGGGGCTACTTTAAAACCTTATGAAACAGCAGAATAAGCGTTCTACATAACAGTAGAGCATTTTTTATTTTCAAGATTTTCTATTTTTTTGCAGTAATAAACCAATGGGCCACCTGGATGGCCACCCTAAATTACACTGTAATGGTTTTCTCTTTTGTATTCAAGAACGCAAAAGAACCACTCTCTTTTCATCCAATAAGGCACCATACTTAATGCCTTTGTGCAAAGTTAAGTAAGCGTTAAAAAATAAGTTGGTAAAGATTTAGCAGTATTTTTGAGGATAGATGTCTTTTTGAAGAAGGAGTGTGCCGGTGGCACATGACTGATGAGAAAAGACATATAGACCGAAAAGACAATTAAAGATTACCAAGTTATTTTTTTAAGGTTACTAAAAATATTTATTATATTGGGGCTTGTAAAATAGATAAGATTTATAGCATGACAAGAGAAGTTCTACATCTTATGGGCAGTCTTAATACGGGGGGAGCAGAAAACCTTGTATTCGATATACTTACGTACAACAACAGTTTGCCTCAAAACAAGAAAATAGACTTTTATGTAGTATATTCTGTTGAAAGCGAGCCGGAAAGAGTAACTCTTTTTAACAATCTACTCTCGAATGATAGACTTTACTTTATAAAAGGAGGGAAAGGACTTAAAAACACACTTGGCTTTATCTTAAAATTAAGGAAATTTGTAAAAAAATACAAGATTGAACAGATTCACTGTCATAACAATGTAGATGCTTACTGGGCGGCAGTGGCAATTGCTCCTGTAAAACCTGCACCACAAATAATGCTCACTGTGCACGGTCTTAATCTTAATTTCAATTATATTGCAGACAAGGTAAAGAGTAGTAAAATTATGCCTTTATTCTTTAAATTGTTTGCAGAAGGAAGAACTGCAGACAGCGAATTCTTAGACTCAATGAGACTGACCTTTGTGAGCGGTGCAACCAAACAGTTTTATATAGAGCAGTTTACTTCACGCAATAGCGACTTGCAAAAGGAACAAGATGAACGATTGCAGCAAATTTTCACCAATGGAGATGTCATTACTAACGGCATTTTGCCCCAAAAGCTACTCTCTGCCAAGCCATACGATAACCTGTTAAAAACTCTTGGAATTAATTGCACAGAAAAGCGACCGTTTCTTATGGGAATGGTTGGCAACTTCAATACCAATGCAAGGCTTCAGCTAATGATTTGTAAGTCTCTGTCTCTGCTTCCCGACAAAATCTCTTACAGGTTTGTTTTTGTAGGGAAAAAAAGCCCTGCTCATCCCGAATATTATGATGACTGTGTCTCTTTTTGCAAAGAGAATGGCTTAGGGGAGAAGGTGATCTTTGCCGGACAACGTTCAGATGTGCCGCAGATCTTAAAGAGCTTGGATTGTTATGTGTACGGCTCTGCTGCAGATACCTTTGGTCTGTCTGTAATAGAGGCAGTTATCTCTGGTTTGCCGGTTATCTGCTCAGATATTCCTGCGTTGAGAGAGGTACTGCTTAACGGTAGTTTGGGAACTTTGGTAAACAATACTCCTGAGGCTTTTGCCTATACAATCGAGCGAGAATACAACAGGTTGGTTAAAGATGGGTGTGCCATTGATAGGGGTAATAGAGGCCAACTTGCATGCGAAGCGATTGATAAGCAGGAGTTGGCGTTGATGCACTACTCTATAGATACCACTTTTAGCAATTACTATCTGTAGGCCTATATGCCGGCTCTTGTTTTATAATGTAATGAAATTTTAAGACCGTCTATTTCATTAGTTTTGTTTTTTGTGTACCTTTGAAATCCTGTCATAGTTCTTTTGTGGGACTGTACCGGGAATAAACTCTATTTGCTATGGCCAAGATAACAAAGGAGGGCAATGTTCGCAAGGAAAACGGTTCGCTTGTTAATGTGACAAACGACGGCGAAGCCCACCCGAAACGTTGAGTTGCGGCTCTCATTCAAATAAATTGCGAGAAGAAAGTTGCTAAACTTGGCAAATGACCCAAAGGATATTATGGCTTTAATTAATCTGAAATAGCAATTCATGTTGAATTGTTAGATTATGTCATCACTCGCATTTCAAAAAACGACATCAAAAGATTACCAAGTTATTTTTTAAAGAATAAAAATTTTGATAGCATGAAGAAGTACTCATTGATAGTTTCTACTATTCTGTTAGTAGCCTTGTTTTTTAAATTGTTATCTAATTATTCGGAGCGTTTCAATGAGGTTGAAAACAATTATTCGTCAAAGCCAAAATCTGCTATCAATTTAGAGAACGGCATTTCGTGTAAGGAGTTGTCAGATATACTTTATAATCATAACTATATCACCAACAAAGATGATGCGGACTTTGTTTCTAAATTTATATCGCAGAAGTTGGGCGATGGGCAAAGTTTGTCAACTTTATATGATTTAAATAAGCGTATTTGGCAGATACCGGTATCTTTAATTGATAGCATTGGAACGAATGCTTATAAGATAAAAACAAATAACTCTAAAGAATCTATTGGCATTGATAACGAATTCTGTGAGGCTGAAATTTTACAATTACAAGATAGTGCAGAATTAGATCCTACTCAATGTGGAGTAATTAATGTTTCTGTCATAGAAACATTAGAAAATTCAGGATTGTTCTCTAAGGAAACAAAGATGTGTGCTAATGTAGTTGTACGCTTATCTGAACAATACATAGATAGTTTGGATAATTACAATTCAAAGAGAAAAACGATAGCATATCTTAAAACCAATGAGCAAGGGCAAGTTTCATTCAATGGGCTTAATCCCAATCTTTCTTATAGTGTATTGCCAATCAAAGAAGGTTTTGAATATGGCACAACAAAAGGAACACTGGGTGGCAATTTAGCTCATTATAAAAATTCCACGCTTAATTGTTCGTTTACACAGCAAGAACATAAAATCAGAATTTTTGAAGCGCAAACTCTAAAACAAATTAAAGAAGATCAAACATTAACAATTCGTTCTCCTCAAGAGTTCAAAAACATTTTGGTAAGGTATGTCGTACTTTTTTTTGCTGCGTGGTGGGCATTATGGTTTATTAGTCGAATTCGTAAAAAGCCAATAGATAATACTATATTGTCTATTCTAATGACTCTTACAGGATTATGCTTATTGATAATGTTCTCACTTAATGATCCATTGACAGATAAATTATTAGGTGTGGATATGGCTCAAGGAATAATTGCAGGAGTAGCCCTTATTGCCATCTTGCAAAATGTTAACTTTAAAAAACTTTACCAGAATCAATCATTGATAGATTTTGATATTCCTGTGGAATGTGTCAAATGGATATTTAAGCCTTTTAAAATCAAGGTTACATATTTAACAAGAACACTTTCCAATCGTTCTAACAATGTGCTAATGAAATGCCTTGCATTATTCGGTATTGTCATTTGTTTGCCGATGTTAATTTTGGATTTAGTTAAAATAACATCATTAAGTAAGATTGTAAGCACCTCTCTTGATCGATTACCCAAAGGATTTGGTTATTTGTTAACAGCTCTACTGTTAACAGTTTTACTATTTACCCCATTAGGAGTTGCAGTTGGTGGTATGAAAGTTAATTTAAATATAGGAATCCTTTTCCAGCCTAGTGAAATTGCCAAATATTTGATAATCTTTTTTATGGCGGCTTATTTTAGCGTTAATGCCAATAAGATTGTTCAATTTTCAAAAAAAGGAAATACTAAATTATTTGGAGCAAAACTAAAAATGATGATGTCAATTTTTGTTGGCTTGGGCTTGTTGATAGGATTGTATCTGTTTTTGGGAGATATGGGTCCGGCTCTTGTCCTTGCATTTACATTTATCATTTTGTATTCTATAATTAAATCGAAAGTTGATTTAGAAGGTATTACTTCTGAGAACCAATTAAAGAATATTTTATCATGTGATATTGCAATGTTGGTATATGGTGTAATATCCTTTGTTATATTTCTGTATATTGGCAGTTTTTTGGGTGATATGGGGATATTTTGTATCGCATGGTTTGTTGTATGGATAATAATGGGGATAACTAAACAACAAATACATGAAACTCCTATATTCTTTAATTTTATAGTGGCTGCATTTATATTTGGAGGTGGTGTTTTAGGTAATATACCAGGCTTGAACAGTGTAGCAAATAGATTAGATAGTAGAAATGAAATGTGTACTAACACGTGGGGAACACTACCTATTGATGGCAACATTGCAGATGCAGGAGAAAACACTCAGGTGGCAGAAGGACTATGGGGATTGGCTTCCGGTGGATTATGGGGACAAGGTTTAGGAAATGGTTCTCCACATTTTATCCCGGCATTTCATACTGATATGATCATAGAGAGTATTGGTGAACAGATGGGTTTTGTTGGCATATTCGTTATTATTCTACTATTGACGATTCTTCTGAGAAGAACCATTGTAGTAGGATATAAAACCTCTCATCCTTTTACATTTTATCTATGTGTGGGAATCGCAATTGTTACTGCAGTTCAATTTATAATTATATCATTAGGTAGCACCGGTATCATACCGTTAACAGGCGTAACTGTTCCCTTTTTTAGCTATGGAAAAGTCAGTATGATATTAAATCTTGCTGCATACGGAATAATCTTGTCAATAGCTTCACATGCAAGTACTGAAACTATGGCTGCAAATAGCGCGGCTGCAAATGTTACAAAACTAAACATTGGAAAATATAATTATTCCATTTCGCTTCTAAGTTGGACCTATTGTATTTTAGATGTATTTATGTGTGGAGTATTTTTCTATTATCAATTTATAGATAGAAACGGCACATTAATACGACCTGTATATGTCAATAATTCTAGCGGCATACCTATCGTAGAGTATAATCCTCGAATTGAACAGCTAACCCGGAAAATGCACTCCGGAGATATTTATGATAGAAATGGGGTGCTATTGGCGACAAGTGACAGGTCAAAGCTTCGAGAATTTAAGGACATTTATTTAGACTTAGCACTCGAATGTGACACAATAAAAAGGCTTCAGCGATACTATCCATTTGGTGAACATCTCTTTTTTATGTTGGGCGATTTCAACTCAAAACTATATTTTAGCGCTGATGCCGAGTCAAAATTTCCAAGAGGATATATGGCAGAGTCTAAACATATATCGGATCTAAGAGGATATGATAATAAGAAGAGAGATAAAAATGGAGATCCTATCAAATTAGACCTGTATTCGAATGAGTTTGTCCCGGATAAATATCACTCAAGCAAGTATAATATCTCTTACATTGATTATCAAATTAGAGACTATTCATCCCTAATACCATATTTAAAAGCCGGATTGCATAGTAACAAGGTGAAAAGACTCAATGAAAGAAAGAGCGGAGATATTGAACCTAAAGATATACAACTCACTATAGATGCTGAATTACAAACTGAATTACAGAATGAAATAGGTAAATATGTCAGGGAAAAACACTCCCGTTTGAATAAATTAAGAGTTTCAGTGGTTATTCTTGATGGTAAAAATGGAGACTTGCTAACTTCTGCATTATATCCATTACCAAACTACGATACATTAAAAGTCAATAATGGCCTATATGATGATATAAATAATAGGGATAAGTCATGGAAAGCATACACCGATATGGATTTGGGGCTAGTGTATCCAACATCTCCAGGTTCTACGGCAAAAGTTGTTACCGGCTTGGCCGGCTATAGAAAAGAAGGTAATGGCATAGAAAAGGCAAAATATTATATAGATCCTAATGAGAAGATTTTTATAAGTGAGCCTGCCGGGTGGGTTGACATAAATACAGCATATGTAAAATCATCAAATTGCTATTTTGTTAACCTATTAAATGAAAGAGACTTATTTGCTGATTTGGCACATGTTTACAGCACATTAGGTGTTTCAATTAACGGGCATAAATCTTATACCTTCAATTATCATGAGCCTACTACAGAATGGCTGTCACTTGTAACATCTGCAAGAGATAAATCAATAAATACATATGAGGCGTATAAAGAGAGTGGCAAGAAGGAAAAAATGAATAATAAAACAGGTAAGCCCGTTGAATGGTCTTGGGCTTGGGGGCAAAATGGGATGGATGCTACACCCTTAACTATGGCAAGAGCGGCGTCCGTTGTTGTTAATAACGGAGCGATGCCTATCACCAGATATACTTTACATGAAGAGGTTGAAAATATAACTTTGCTCTCATCAACAGACAACCTCAAGCGACATCTTAAGGATACTCGCATGAATCATGAACGGGCAAGAAGTTTCAGCAAGCGAGAGACAATTGGTGGTAAAACCGGTACCCCAGAGAGAGTTTCTGAAGTCAGGAGAAGTTTTACAAAGAAGAAAAACGGAATATATGGGGTTGTAACTCAGGAAATTGTCGGTAATGATGGTTGGTATATATGTTTTATAGAAAATGCTAACATCACATCAAAGACAAGAAAACAAGAACCACGTAAGCAGGACGATATATCTGAAAGTTCAATTCAAGCACCTTTGGCCATTGCTGTTAGAATGGAGCGCCTGGGTAAAGGAGAAATGTCTGGTAATGCCACACGATTGATGGATGAGGTTATTATTGAATCATTAAAAAAGCATGGTTATATTGAGTAAAAGTCATATAAAGGAGATATAAGAACATGAAAAAATTTCTATTGTTATTTGGTACATTATTAATAATCAGTTCAATACAACACATATTACCTAGCCTAAATTACATAATAATCAGGCAATTAACTCGTTGACTATGGCTTTTTTAGAAGAATATACATTATTGGATGAATTAGGACAAGGGGGATATGCCACTGTCTATAAAGTTCGTCATAATAATTTGGGATATATTAGAGCAATCAGAGTCTTAAATGCATTTATTGCTCATGGAGAAACAGATCCAACTTATCAAAAGTTCTTGGAGGAGTGTAAGCTATTGCTTAGATTAGGTAATGGCAATCACCCCAACATTGTACATATCTATCAACCTTTACTTAAAGCACAACGAGCAATTGTTGAGATGGATTTTGTAGATGGTAAGGATTTGTATCATTATCTTCAAGATAAACACGCATTTGTTGAAATCAAAGATGTATTGAGACTTCTGAGTGATATAGGTAGCGCTTTGGCTTATTGCCATGAGGATATCTATAAATTCTGTATGGATAAAGATGAGGATAACCTTGAGGATGATCCTAATGATGGCCGCAAAGTATTGTTAGACAACAAGACCAAGCAACGATTGATTAATAAATATAAGGTTATCCACAATGATATTCATTCCGGAAATATAATCAGGCGTGAGGATGGCTCTTATGTATTATTGGATTTTGGATTAGCAATTGAAGGTGATAGCGTTGTTAGAAGTAGCCGACGTAAAAATGGAGCACCTGAATTTAAGGCTCCGGAGAAATGGGATAATGACAGTATACTTACAGCTCAATCTGATATTTATAGTTTTGGCGTTGTTTTATATGAATATTTAGCGGGAAGAGTACCGTTTCTATTTGATAAAAAGAATCCAAATTCTATAGAAGCGGAATATCTATTAGGTAAAGCCCATAAAGAACAACAGCCGGCATCTATTTTTGAATTGCGAAAGGCTGCATTTGAGTGCTCTCATCCTGGGGAAATTTACGAGAAAGACTATCCGGAATGGTTAGAAATATTGATAATGAAATGTCTGTCTAAATCAATTAAGGACAGATTTAAAAATGGTAAAGAATTATATTCTTTTGTTATAGAACATATCAATAATGAGACAGACACCCGTATAGAAGGCTTAAATCAAGAAATAGTTGTATTACAAAATAAGATTATTTCATTAGAAAGGTCGCACAAGATAAAAAATCTTGAATGCCGTTTGAATGAAGCTGAAGTAGAGTTGCAGAATGCTTCAAACAAACTTTTAAATTTAACAAAAGAATATAAAGCACTTCAGGAGGAGAATACTAAACTTCAAAATAATACGAACCATAGTAAGGGTCAAATATGGAAAATTCTATCTATTGTTTTCTTGCTTACAACTTGTATTGCGTCATTTAAGTACTTAAGTAGTGATATAAGTAATACTTCAAGCAGCACGATAGCAGTCCCGGTTGGAGATCATAATTTATATATGTCAACAGATGGACTTGATATAAAAACTGCGAATAAGATTATTGCAGAGCGTGATTCGCTACAACACATTGTCAATGCTTTGAAGTCTAAAAATAATAATAACGGAAATGACAATCATATTATTAATCAATATAGATTGGAGATAGAGGAAAAAGAAGTTAAAATTTCGGCATTGAATAAAGAGATATCTGCATTACAAAATGAACTTGGGTATAATACTAAGGACAGTACGGTTGTTGATGCCAAGGATAAAACAATTAGATCACTTAATTCTGAAATTAGTAAATTAAGAAATCAAATTAAAGAAAAGGATCGTCTCATTAATGCCCTTAATGAACAAATTGGAATAGACTGATATGAGAAAAAATGTTTTTGCGAAGATCGCCGATCTGATTAATGGTACTCATTCAGAAGGGGGATCTATCCCTAAGGATGATAATAGATATAGTAATAGTATCAACAAGAAGGGGGATTTGCTAAATGCAGTAATATCAACCTTAAAGTCTAATTACGCAGGTACAAAGATCCCTTTAAATGAATATTCATTATCGCTATGTATAGATGATAGCCTTTTCTATAACTCTTTGATAATTGATAAATTTCGGGATATTTTAATTACAACTATTATAGATGAACTCGGAATAGAGTTTGGTTCAATTGAGATTAGTTCAGGTGCTATTCAGGATTTTGGCACAACTGAAATTATGGAGTGCTGTTACTTATGCATACATCCAATAATGTCAGTTCAAGCTAGCTCAAAAGCTATAATATCACAGGTGCCTGGAAATGGGTCTTTAATTGGAGAATGTGTCAATATTGATTCACAAGAGATTCAAAAACTTCCTGGAAATAGATATAATATAGGCTCAGGAAAACATCCTATAATGTCCGATAATAGTCTTAGAGAAAACCAAATCGCGATAGATGACAATTCATCATCTATTGAATTTGATAAAAATAAATTCGTAAGTAGAGCTCATGCACATATATCTTACGATAGTAAACATGGATTTCTACTGTATGTGGAACATGGGGGGACTCGTGCTGCTCAAAAGCGAACTCATATACGTAGAGGTTGTGAAAAAATTGAACTCAATAATATTCTAATTCCGGAGCCTCTTCAAGATGGTGATTATATTATATTGAGCAAATATGTTCATTTATTATTTAAAAAAGTGTAATAATGAAGTTTGTGAAAAATTTATTAGACATATTTAAGGGTAGTAAAGAAGGTGATGGTTTTAATAATGACCACCTTACCAACAAGAGATTGCTGGAAGAGTTGACATCTCATTTTAAAACAATGTTAAATGCAGAGTCGGTTGGGCAACGAATGTTATATCCAATGTCCTTTAATATTTTGATGGATCCTGCAGATTATAATGATAGAAGACAATCATTGCCTTTTGTGCTTCCTCAGGTCGTGTCTGCATTTTATGGTATTATTGATGATATGCGACAGGAATATCCAGATTATACTCCACCTGCAAAATATTGGTACTTCCAGTTTTCAGCATGCCGGTTAGAAACAGTACAAACCGAAGACTCAGCACCTTTGGTTGTTCGAAAAGGCCATATCACAACTGTTGCTACATTATTGACTTTTGATATCAAGGAAACAAATAATGTTTCGGTAAATAACAACACTAGAGTGTCAATCAAATTAGATGACTCTAATGTAATGACTGATGTTAATTTAAACTGGAATGCCTTAAAGAATTTGGATGTTCTTAGTGATGGAACATTTACATACAATTTTGATAATACATTAAATCGTGACATTCAGTATATTACTGATAACTCAAATATGGCGGAAGTGAATGGTATTGCAGAGTTGTCATATTCTAATGGTGGACGTAATTACCATTATATAATGAAAGATATCCTTATTAACATTTCCGGTAAGAATGAAATGAGAAAAGGGCGTTCATTCTTTATTTTAGATAGTCCTAATATTAAAGATTCTCATGTGCAAATTAAGTATCTGCCGTCTGAGAAGAGGTTCCAAATAGCAGCATATGGTCCAACGAGACTTAATAGTAGAAGAATTACCGAAAGTAGTGGTGGGGATGTATATTGGCATGATTTGGCAAATAATTCAAGCATCTTCATCAACGATGAGATAAGTGTGAAATTTAGAATCAAATAATACTAAAATATGGGAACAATAACATTCTTCGGTAAAACAGATGTGGGACATCTTCGTTCCAATAACGAAGATGCTTTTATCGCTCAATACATTTGGGATGAGAAACATATTCTTGCTGTTGCTATTGATGGGGTTGGGGGATATGAAGGTGGTGAAGTTGCCGCATCATTGGCTCAGAAAAGCATTGTGGAATATCTTGAATCATACTCTAATGGCGAGAGATTGGAGTTGCTAAAACAAGCCGTTATATTTGCCAATAATAGAATATATTCGGAGCGTAAGAATTTACCTCAATATTGCAGTATGAGCTGTGTATTAACTGCTGTCCTCGTTGAGGCAGAAAGTAAACGAATAAATATGGCTCACATTGGAGATACGCGGCTATACCAATTTGCTAATGGAAAAATGGTAAAACTATCACACGATCACTCTCTTGTCGGATATAGAGAAGAGATTGGAGAATTGACTGAAGAGGAGGCAATGAAACATCCCCAGCGGAATGTTATTGGCAGGGATGTAGGTTCTCAATTCCTTGAAAGTAGTGGAAATGATTATATTGAAGTTGAGACATTCCCATTGATACCTAACTCGATTTTATTATTGTGTTCCGATGGATTGTGCGATATGATAACATCAGAGCAGATGAAAATTGAAATAGAGAAAGATCTCCCGGTAAAGGATAAAGTTGATAATTTGATAAAGGAAGCAAATAAAGCAGGTGGCAAAGATAATGTTACTGTGGTTCTTGTTGAATCAATAAATCCTGAATCTATTTTACCGGATGAGGATGATATTGAAGTGGAGCAGATTATGCCAAAGGAACACAACACTATAGAAACATCAATTGAGGACTCGCAAGCTAAGTTAAAAAATAAAGTGTCAAGACATCGTACATCTTTAACCATACTTATATCTATAATTTTAGTTATAATAGGAATATTACTTTTTTCAATGCTCCGGGGATATGTTGCATATGCTCAAAATTATAATGAATATTTAGAAGCAGCTCAAAAGCATTTGCGAGCAGGTGATAAAGAAAAAGCAATCTCTTGCTACAATGTTTATAAATCGATGACGGGACAGGTCAACGAAGATTTTGAATCAATGCTTAATCCCAAACATTCTGTTGATAAAGAAACGATTATTATATCAGTTGGTAATACCCAAATACAAATGAAACATGTTAAAGGTGGTAATTTTAAAGGGCGTGTGCCCGATCTGGGGGTAGATTGTCAACGAGAGACGGCGAAAGAGTGGAATCTTTATGATTTATCTGTAAAAGATTATTATATAGCGACAACGGAAGTGACTCAAGCCTTATGGCAAGCTGTGATGGGAGAGCCTTTTTCTGAATATCTTCAAAGGTTGCTTCCACAACTCAATCATTCAAGATCTAATTTAACAGCAAAATGTATTGGAAGTCAATATCCTGTATATTGCGTATCATCTGATGATGTAAAAGAGTTCATTATGAGGCTCAACCAACTTACCGGAAGAACATTCAGACTTCCGACTACTCGTGAATGGATATTTGCAGAAAGTGGTGGAAACGAAAGTTTAGGCTTCAAATATTCCGGTAGTAATGATATTGATAGAATTGCATGGTATGAAGGTAATAGTAAGTATAAAGTTCATCCTGTTGCATCTAAATTACCAAATGAATTGGGATTATACGACTTCTCTGGGAATGTAAAGGAATGGACTCAATGCGATTATTGGGGAACTACAATCTATGGTGGCAGTTATTTAAGTGATAAACAGGGATGTTTGTTAGGCAATAATTGGAGAGCTGAAGGACATTATGCAACTGTTGGATTTAGATTAGCAATGGATTATACGCCACCAACAGAACATACCATAGAAGCTACAGTAAGATGGTATAGTAAAGTAAAAGCAAAAAAATAAAAATACATTGTATAACGCTTACTAAGGTGATTTTGCAGAAAGAAATAAAGGTTGAAAATGAAGATGACTAATCATATATTACAATATTTATTTTACCCCATTGCAATATTATTATTAGCATTGGCTTGTACCGAGTTCTTCCCGGTTTTTATGTATGCGTGTAGACATATTGTTATGTACCAATGGGTATTGTATGGGATGGCTGCGTATTTTATCATACGAAGATTTGGCTTTTTCTCTCGTAATGAACGGTGGTTACAAACAATATCTCACGAAGCAACACATGCTATTGTTGGAATGATGTTCTTTCATAAAATACATTCCTTACAAGCCAATGAGGATCATGGCATGGTATATCATAGCGGAAGAAAAATAGGCGATGTTTTTATAAGTCTCGCTCCATATTGTTTGCCTATACTTACCTATGTGTTTTTATTAATGCGCATTATTGGTGCCAATAGAATGCTATATGTCTTTGATCTATTTATTGGTTTTACCTTGGCATTTCATCTTATGTGCTTTGTGTCTCAGACCAGATTGTATCAACCGGATATACAAGGGCAGGGATATATAAAATCATTCTTATTCCTGTTTGTTGCTTGGTTTTTTAATGCTACAATTATACTATTAAGTATTAGGAAAGGGATAGTTGGTGCGGTAACGTATATATTTCCTAAGTATTGGGATGACATTATTGATTGGTGGAACTTTATATTTAGTTAAACATGTTTCTTCGTTTTTTATTAAATATTATAAAACCCTCTAATGAACAATTGAGGAGTAAAACTAACGGTAAGTTTACACGTTTTAAGATTTGGCTATATCAGTTGCTATTAAGACGGTTACTCAAAACTTATTTACATTATGCTATATCTGACACGATAATTATAAATAATGGAGACATTAAGATTGTACACGAATTTAGAGATCTTGGATATGAAAACGAGCTTCTTAGAAATAAAATAGGATTTAAGTCAGAAATGATTAGTCATTCAATCCCTATTTTGATACGGAAAAGTAAAGTGATACGCAGTTTCTTCTTTTTTAAGTTTAAGAATTTATTGAGCATATATGTTGATGGGAAGGAGCTGTTCATCAAACACGACGAAGCGTTCTCAATCGATGGAACAGTACAGACAAAGATCAAGTGTTCTACAAATGACAGTTGTTTTTCTCAGTCTATCATCAAAATTTTGCATCAAAAAAATTGCTTAGAGCCATTGAATAATACGTTTCATCAACAGATAAAATCAACTCCTGACAATAAGCCTATAAACCAACGACAAAGAAAAACAGCTGCATCATCAAATATATTTGAGAGAGAAAGAGAAATATCACCTGTTACTACACCCAAAGTGCAGACAGCTAATAAGACAGTAATTCAACCCAAACCAATCGAGAAAAAAGGATTTGATATAGATGCATCTTTCTGATATTAACTACTAACTTATATTGTTATGGATACTATTTCCACTAAAATTCAAGAGGCATTTGCGGATTATGCTATTTGCAAAGATAAATCGGCATACGGACTGTTTGCGGGTCGAAATTTACCAACCTTTGTAAAAGACTATATCCTAAATCGATTCTCTAAAGGTGAAGAAAGAGACGAGGACGGAATACGAGAGTATTTGTCGGCAAAGATGCCACAGAATAGTGATAGTCTTATGATGAAATTGCTTGAAGGTGAGGATGTTAATATAACTACTCGTATTTTTGTTAAAACAAAACTTGACGATGGCATGGTTGCATTTATGCTCCCGGATCTTAATATCACCGCAAATATGTTCATACAGCCTAAGGTATTAACGGATAATAAGGCAGACCTTGTTGACGGTGAGAATTGGGGAAATATAACAATGCAATATATGCCTCCTGAAGGTAGAAGAAAGGGTTATGTGTTAATGATATCATATAAGTCGTTTAATCCATATAGAAACATTGATTTTGAGGATTTTATTGCTAAGAGAGAACTGTTTAGTACTGAAGAATGGATTGATGTGCTTTTGACGACAATGGGATATGCTCCTGATAGTTTTGATTCATTAGAATCAAAATTTGTGATGATTTCAAGATTATTGCCAGCCATTGAGCCTAATGTGAATTTCATAGAGCTTGGCCCTAAATCGTCCGGAAAGAGTTACACTTACAACAATCTAAGTCAATATTTCCATATGATTAGTGGTAAATGCACAAGAGCTCAACTCATATATAACCACGCCACTAAACAATACGGAGCCATTAAGAATCATGATTTGATTGTTTTTGATGAAGTCTCAACATTAAGTTTTGATGATAGAACCGGTGAACTTCAAGGTTTTTTAAAGAGTTATTTGGAGGCAGGAAATGCGTCACTGTCTAATATAAAGATTGTATCATCATGTGGACTTGGATTGGCAGGAAACATTGCTTTAACAGAAGGGATGCTTCCTGTAAATAAGGATGTTCAGAGAATCCTACCTGATATCTTCCGTTCATCAGCAATGATGGATCGCTTTCACTTATTCATTCCGGGATGGAAGTTGCCAAAAATTTCGGAGGGGCAAATATACTATGGTTGGGCGATTGACGCGGAGGTATTTTCTGAGTATTTGCATTACATGAGAACGGAAACATATAGCCAGAATATGTTTGATGAACTTGTATCCTATGATAAAAAGACTGCTTATGTAAGGCACGCTAAGTCTGTTAGAAAAATCGCTACAGCATATTGTAAGTTACTCTTTCCACATATCAAGTCCTTGAATGATATGTCCGTAAAAGATTTAAAAATATTCAAGAAGCTATATATGGAATATTGCCTGCTTCCTGCTGTTGAGGCTCGTTCTTACATATATGAACAATGTAAACTTGTTGATAGTGAGTATATGCATAATTATATGCCTGAGTTTTCCATACAGGAATCAGATTGCTCCAAAGATATTATAGATACATCTAAATAGGTATTACAAGTTTATTAGATTATAAAACAGAACATGAAAATCTTTGAAATTAATTCGTCCAAGCTGATATATCAAAGATTTTCATTGAGAGAGAGCGGTAGTGAACGGCCATCAGACTCACACAAATTGAAATTACCTCCGGCAGTGTGGAATTTTCATCCTGACCCTGACATATTTTGAACATTATTTTTGCATATAGCCATTCTCAGTACGAAAGTAGCATTTTCCACATGGAGTGCTACTTTTTAAGGATAGAGCTATAAAGAGCCTTACCTTTGTACATGGTGCCGTTAGTGGCTGAAACAACCTTTTCTGCTGCCGACGATGCAAGCTGAATATTGGTGTGGTCTCGTTTAATATCTATCCTGCCAATCCCTTTGCGCCCAACACCAACGGATGTTAACATTCTTATTATATGTCTGTTGGTTATTCTATGCTTTTCCCCAAGAGAGAATGTAATCCATGTAAAGCCTTTCTCTGTTTTAAGATAATCATCGCTGTTTGGCTTCTTGTCATCAGTATTATTGTTATGGCCTTTACCTTTTTTTGCCTCTTTTACACCCTCTTTTACATCCCTTTTCGCACCGCTCTTTGGTGAGCTTTCCTCTTTGCCAACTCTTCTATTGTCTTTTCTACCTTGAGGCTCTTTGCCTTTACCTCTGTCTCCCTTCTTCTCTTTGTTGTCGGGAAGATTAAGATCCGGAGCGTTTTTGTAATAATCCAAAAATCTGTTAAATTCCAAGGACATAAGTTTTAGGATTATATCCTCGGCATTTATATTTTTCCACTTCTCGACCATTAGAGGTATATACTCCTCCATCTGCTCCTTTACCTCTACGTTGCTTATATGTTCAATGAGCGAAAGCATCTGCTTTGAGCATACTTCGCTTCCTGTTGGAACTTTTGACTTTGTAAAGGTCTTCTGGATCATCTTCTCTATCCGCCGTATCTTGTGCTGCTCCTTAACATTTATGAGAACAATGGATATGCCGGATTTGTCGGCACGTCCTGTTCTGCCGCTACGGTGGGTGTACTGCTCTATCTCGTCGGGAAGATTATAGTTAATCACATGCGTAAGGTTGTTAACGTCTATTCCTCTGGCAGCTACGTCTGTTGCTACAAGCAGCGGGACTGTCTTGCTCTTGAACCTTTTCATTACAAGGTCGCGCTGCTGCTGGGAAAGATCTCCGTGCAGAGCCTCCGCATTATAGCCATCTTTGATTAAGGCGCTTGCAACCTCTCCGCACTCTCTTCGTGTTCTGCAGAAGATTATTCCGTACATGTTTGGACAGTAGTCTACAATGCGCTTTAGTGCAGGATAGCGGTCCTTTTCGTGAACTACATAGTAATGGTGCTCAACATTTTGTGCTCCGCTGTTTCTCTCTCCGACTGTAACAATCTGAGGATTGTTCATATATGTTTTGGCAATCTTTTCAACCTCTACGGGCAGTGTTGCAGAGAAGAGAAGTGTCTGCTTCTGTTGCGGTGTTTGAGCTAAAATTGCATCCAGATCATCTTTGAAACCCATATTGAGCATCTCATCGGCCTCGTCCAATATGAGTGTGTTTATATGTTCGAGTGTAAGAGCTTTCCGCTCAAGCATATCAATGAGCCTTCCCGGTGTTGCCACAACTATCTGCGGATTTCTCTGCAGTGCCTTTATCTGCATCTCTATGCCGGCCCCTCCGTATACATCAACTACTGCAAATCCATTTTTGTATTTGGCGTAATTCTTTAAATCTCCGGTAATCTGCTTGCAGAGTTCTCTTGTTGGTGATAGAACAAGTGCTTGAATATTAGTGTTATTGGTATCTAATGCAGCAAGAGTCGGAAGCCCGAATGCTGCCGTTTTACCTGTACCTGTCTGTGCAAGACATACAATGTTAGTCTCCTTGTTTTCCAACAGTGTTGGTATGATTCTCTCCTGTACAGGGGTGGGTTTTTCAAAACCAAGTTCCTTTATTGCGTTGAGCAGGTATTGGGGAAGCCCCAACTCCTGAAATGTTTCAATCATCTGTAAATGTTAATATTATGCAACCTCTTATTTGTGCAATATTTACTGTCTATCCTCTCTAAGGTTGCCTCTTTTTAATTTTGGTAAAGCCATAATAAACGCTGCACCCGGGCATAATCGGCAGACAAGTTTGCCACTCTGCGTTGGGTTTGCAGTTTACTTTGGCCGGCAAAGGTAACAAGAATTATTTAATTGCCTGTAATATAATGTCCAATCATTTGCATTCATTTGCAAGCCATGTAATCCGAATCCTTTAATATGCTCTCTATCACCTCTGTCTGTTGCTTCTTGAACCTGTTGTACTCCTCTGCAGTAATTGCAACAGGATAGCTCATGATGTTCATCTCCAAAGGGGTGTCTCCCATATTATAGGTTGGCTGAAAATGTGTTATATGTTCATTAAGGACAAATCCTCCGCGCAGGTAAAAATCCAAGCGCCTTTTAGCCTGCGGTGAGCTGCAGGGCGGTTCAATCTCAAAAATAAACGGCTTCTCAAAGCTCTCTGCAATAGACTGCATTCTCCCCTGCATAATCTTTCCGTAGCCTTGTCCCTTGCAGCCGTCAACAATTGCAAGATGCTCACCGTAGATGCAATCATCAAATTCCCACCATGTTAAAACTCCTATAATCTTATTGCTGTCATCCGCAAGTGCCTCTATGTTAAAGTTCTTGAACTTTTTAAATGCATTGATATGATCATGGTAAGTTCTCTTTTCCGTATAAGGAAAATTGCCATCTATTATATCATATACCTCCTTGAACAGAGGTGAATCCATGCTGTCTATTATTATATGTTTCATCTGTTTAACCGCATTCCTTGTTAAAATGTGAAGATAATGAAAACCATTTTGCCGGTCTCTAATTTCCAATTTACAAGTCTACAAATCTTTCTTTATTAATTTTATGGCTGTATCAAGTGCCTCATCTTGTGAAACTTCTATATCCGGCAGTACTCCGTGAATTGAGTTTTCATCTGCCCCCGGTTGCCAGAAACGCTTGTGAGATATATTGCAGAATAGTTTTGAATTAGGCATAATGTAGCTTACGATGTCTCCGTAATGAACGTTCATCCCACCGGTCTCCTCACCAATAACCACTCCACATCCAAACTCCTTAAAAGCCCATGCAAAACTCGATGCAGATGAAAAAGTGGTGTGGCTTGTCAGCAGATAGACTTTTCCCGAAAAGCGCCCGGTATCCGGTAGGGGGGCTTCAAAATTTGTGGAGTCTTCCAGATAGAAATGGATGCCTGGGGTCATATTATTACCTGAACCAAGCCTCTGTGTTGTTGGCGTAATCCTTACATATGTCTGCCCGTACTGGCTAAACGGTTTTGGTGAAATATGTTTAAGCAGTGCGTCTCCCACTCTCGAGTTGCCGCCGCCATTAATTCTTATATCAATGATAAGATGCTTTATCTCCCTATCTTTAAGCGAATTGAACATAGAATCTGCAAATGCGGCCATCCCTTTGGCATCTACGCATGAATTGAAACTCATAACAGCTATAGGGGCATCCTTCATTATGCGGAATGAATATGGAGCATCGTTTTCATATTCGTTCATAAGCTTTTGCAGCTTTGGCGAAATGACCAATCTTGCGTTCAAGCTGTCGCTGTCCATCCCTTTTGCCACTACCTTTTTCTCCTTTTTATCGTTTTCTTCCCGATAAATTATCTCATATTCTCTGCTCGAAAAAAGAAGATGAAACAATCCTACAAAATAATTGTCTGCCATTGTCAGTTTAAAAAACTCCCTCTCTCCACTTATTAATTCGGTTATTTTTGATATCATTTCATTACTGCTAAGGCCGTTGATGCTAACAATCTCCGAATCAAATGGTATTATGTTGTCTGCACTCGCTTTTACATACATTTTTCCTGTAGTGTTGTTTATACCGGGGAGCAGTGGCAGGAACAGATCTGTTTGCTCCATTACCCTTCTGTATGGGAACTCGATTGAGGTGTGGGCATCGCCAATCTGTGCTATGACAGGTGCCAATTTGCGGTATAGTGCAATGGAGGAGATGGAATCCGGTAACTCATCCTTTACCTTGGCCACAGAATTTAACAATGCGCTCATGCCAATGTTACCAAACAGATTTGGATGAACTTCAGATAAAGTGTACATTAGCGAATCAATATCAGCTATTGCCTGTTCTTTAGTTATATTTTGAGACTGTGCCTGCGCAATTGTGAATGTTAGCAGTAAAGCAAAAATTGTGTAGATGACTTTCATTGTATTATGTATGATTTGCGGACAAAGATAACGTTTTTCCTAATCTGCATTTCTGCAAAACGTAAAACTTTTGTGATAAAAGTAGAGATTTTAGATAGAGCCAATGCAAGAACTAAATAAGAACTGAAAAATTATGAAAACGGGCTTTTCTTTTTAAATTCTTTAATTAAAATTTGGATTAAAGTAATGTTTTTTATATACTTGCGATTGAAAACATTTATTATTGAAGAGAGAGTGAATAGCTCAACAATTATCATAGGGATATAATTACTGTTCGCTTATTTTAGTGAATATTTTGCTTCCCGTTTATATCCCATAGATGTGTATAACTGAATGAGGCTTTTGCCTCAAATAAATTAAGGAATATAATATAGAAGTTCATTGTAAAACATAGCCAAAGCCAACGCTAACACCAACGCTTAGTTATATAGAATTTTTGAGCACTGAGTATATTTGATTGTTTATATAATTAACTTGTACAATTTGTTAACTAATTTTAATGATATGAACAGAGATAATATTTTTAGATTTTTGTTTATTGTGGTTATAATTGCTACAATTGGATCGTGTACAAACAATAACAGACAACAAGCAGAAGAGGTTGAATACAGCTCTGCAAAGGAGTATGCCACTGATAATTCATTCTTAGATGTGAATTTGCAGGATATTCAGAATTATCTTGTAACCCCATCAACCAAAAATCCTCATACCGGTGCTCAAATAGAAAAAGCAAAGGCTGCCATCTACAGGTTTTACAGTAATGTTACTGTAGAGGATGGGCAATACGTATGCAAGATTGAATCCGGTAAAGAGATAAACATTTCAGACAGAACCTTTAATGAGCTTATGGACAATCTTAATCAGATGAACAGCTCCATTAGAGAGGTGAGAGAAAGAGGTGAATCGGTTAACATCCAACCCGTTACAGAGGAGTATTTGAGCGGCTTGCTGAAGTAGTTGTTGCTTTGGCTTTGGCGAGTAAAGAGGGTAAAGAAGGTAAAGAAAGCTAAAGCAAACGCTAACGCCAATGCAAAAGCCATAATTGAAATTTTAGCCAAAGCCAACGCTAACGCCAAAATAGGTTATGTCAATTCCCGGAATTTTGCCAAACAAGATTTTGGTTGTATTTTCGCTGACATTATATGTTGGATGTCCGGAAGTTGATATTTTTACATATATGTTGGTATTACAGTCATTTATCTGACAGGTAAATTATGATAATAGGAATATTCGGAAAACGTAATGTTGGAAAAAGCTCGCTGATAAACATCTTGGCAGGGCAGGAGGTAGCCATTGTCTCTTCGCAGCCTGGGACAACAACGGATCCTGTTCGCAAAAGGATGGAGATTAACGGATTGGGAGCCTGTACGGTAATAGATACAGCGGGAATAGATGATGAAGGGATTGTCGGGAAGATGAGAATAGAAAAGACAGAGGAGATAATAAAACAGGTGGATGTTGCACTTCTGCTTTTCATAGGAGATGAGTTTACTGCATACGAGAAGCAGCTTGCCGGGCAGTTTACCAAATATGATACACCTTTTGTGATAATTCATAATAAATCTGATATTCAGGAGCTTGCAGCTTTCAAGAAGGATGAACTAAAAGCGAGATATAATGTTGATGTATTGGAGTTTACGTGTGCAGAGCAGGTTAAAATAGGGAAGCCTCAAAATGAAAAAAATAGGGCAAAAGACCTTATAATTAATGCGCTACAAAAACTTGGCACTGCTACGGAGAAGACCATTCTCCACGGACTTGTTTCGCCAGATGAACACATTATATTGGTATGCCCCATAGACAGCGCAGCTCCGGCCAAACGGATGATTCTGCCGCAGGTTATGGCTATAAGGGACATATTGGACCATAACGCCGTTGCCCATGTTGTGCAGCCAAGCCAGTTAAAAGAGGTTATTTCCGCTCTTCTTCCCGACAGATCTCCAAAATTGGTTGTTACAGACAGTCAGGCTTTTAAAGAGGTTGCAGCGGTGCTTAAGGAGAATGGTTGGGAGAATGTTCCGCTAACAAGTTTCAGTATTCTGTTGGCACGCTCGAAAGGTCCGTTCAATGAATATATGAAAGGTTTGAAAGCAGTAGCTTCGCTTAGGGATGACGACAAAGTGCTTATGCTTGAATCTTGCAGTCATACGGCAACATGTGAGGATATAGGCAGGGTAAAAATCCCGAAACTATTGCAGAAATATACCGGAAAGGAGCTTGACTTTGACTTTGTTCCATCTCTTGAAAGGCTGCCTGAAAACTTAAAAGAGTATGCTTTTGCGGTACAGTGCGGCGGTTGTATGGTAACACATAAACAATTGAACAACAGAATAAAGGCGGTAATAGAGGCCGGCGTTCCAGTAACAAATTACGGTTTGCTGCTGAGCCACTTGAATGGTATTGGCGTTGGCGTTGTCCTTGAATGAGTTTATAGTTGAGAGTTTATGGTTTATAGTCAGTTAATTAGCTGATAGTTTTACAGATAATAGCTTTTTACTTTCAACCACACTTTCTATTAACTCCGAAACTGTCTATACACTAAAAAATACATATTCAACTAAATTAAAGCCAAAGCAAAGGGCAAAACCAAAGCTAAGGCCAACGCTAACGCCAATGCCAAAGCAATTAATTTTAAATTACATCAATGGATAGAAATGATCTAATATATTGGTTGGCAAAAGCCAATGATGCCAAAATTGTTGGTGCAGATGCAAACGGTCTATATTTGAGTGACTGCACATTGGAGGAGTTGTTCAGAAAAAGCTTCCTTGCGAAAAAAGAATATAGGGGAGAGGAGATCTATCTGCGCGGTTTGGTGGAGATTAGCAACATATGTAGAAAGAACTGTCTTTATTGCGGGATAAGGAGAGGTAATGGCAACGTTGCCAGATACGAACTTACAGATGAGGAGATTCTAAAAGAGGTAAAGTTTGCAGCAGATGCAGGATATGGTTCTGTTGTGTTGCAAGGTGGCGAGAGAACAGACAGCTGTTTTATAGAACGAATCTGCAGATTGTCTTACAATATTACTGCTATGGGGCTTGGGCTTACGCTATCTTTGGGGGAACAGAGCAGAGAGGTGTATGAAGAGTGGGCGAAGAACGGTGCAATAAGGTATCTTCTTAGAATTGAATCGTCTAACAGGGAGCTGTATGAAAAAATACATCCTGCAGATGAGCTTCATTCGTATGATACAAGAGTTGCCGCAATAGAGAATTTAAAGTCGTGCGGCTATTTTACCGGCACAGGTGTAATGATAGGCTTGCCCGGGCAGTCTTTTGAGGATCTTGCAGAGGACCTTCTCTTCTTTAAGCGGATGGAGGTGGATATGGTTGGTATGGGACCATATATTTTGCATCCCGACACACCTCTCAATAATACAGAGCAGGCAATGATTGGTGCAGATGGGATGGCTTTTGAGGCTACAGATGAGAGGAAACTGCTGCTTTCCCTAAAGATGATAGCATTGCTCAGGCAGCTGATGCCATGGATAAATATAGCCTCTACTACAGCTTTGCAGGTCCTTGATGAGAATGGGAGGGAGTATGGGCTGCTTTGCGGGGCAAATATCATAATGCCCAACCTTACAGAAGCAGTAAACCGCAGCAATTACCAATTATATAAAGGTAAGCCAGGCCTGCAGGATGATGCGCAGGCCACAAAGTCTGTTTTGATGAAAAATTTACGAAAATTTAACATTCCTGTTGGATGGAATAAGATGGGAAATCCTGCGTTAAAAACCGATTTTTTGTCGGGAAAATGAAAAATTATTAAAAAAAATAATAAAAATAACACAATTGTTATTTAAAATTTGTCTATTGAATAGTATATTTGTAATGTCAAAAAAAAGTTGCAAAATGAACGGTGACTATTAGAAGTTGTTTTGGAAATGATTTGACAGTTTCTAACCCTATTCCGGCGTCTTTTTTCTCTTTGTTTTTTTGATTGCGTACAGGCTGACTGCTACACTGCAGATTGGCTTGGCTTTTTAGGCTTGAAATTATATACTATAATTAATACATTAACTAAAACTTTTTTGTTATGTCCAAAACTAAAAGAGTATATCGCTTTGGTGGCAAGAATGCCGAGGGCGATGGATCTATGAGGAATCTTCTTGGAGGTAAGGGCGCAAACCTTGCCGAAATGTGTAAATTGGGTATTCCTGTTCCTGCAGGTTTCACTATCACAACAGAAACCTGTACAGAATTCTACGATAATGGCTGTGACTATCCTGCAGAGTTGAAGGCAGATGTTGATGCAGCTATGGCAGCTACAGAGGAGATAATGGGTATGAAGTTCGGAGACCCTAAGGCTCCGCTTTTGGTTTCTTGCCGTTCCGGTGCAAGAAGCTCTATGCCGGGTATGATGGAGACAGTGCTTAACATTGGTCTATGTTCTGCAACTATCCCAGGTTTGATTGAGAAGACCGGTAATCCTCGTTTTGTGTATGACGCTTACAGACGTCTTATCATGATGTACTCGGATGTTGTTATGGAGAAGGCAGAGGGTATTGAGCCTGAGGAGGGGAATGGAATTAGGGTTCAGTTGGACAGAATGCTTGCAAAGGTAAAGAAAGAGAAGGGCTATGCTTCTGATACAGACCTTACAACAGAGGATCTTAAGGCTCTTTGCGAGGATTTTAAGATTAGAGTAAAACAGGAGTTGGGCAAACCATTCCCAGATGATGCTTATGAGCAGTTATGGGGTGGTATTGGTGCAGTGTTCAAATCATGGAACGGTAAGAGAGCTATAGCTTACAGACGTATTGAGGGTATTCCAGACGATTGGGGTACTGCAGTAAACGTTCAGTCTATGGTATTCGGTAACATGGGCGATAACTCTGCTACAGGTGTTGCATTCTCAAGAAACCCTGCTACAGGTGAGAACAAATTCTATGGTGAGTGGTTGATTAACGCTCAGGGAGAGGATGTTGTTGCAGGTATCAGAACTCCAAATCCTTTGAATGAGGCTACCAAGAACGATCATAACAAACACCTTGCTTCATTGGAAACTGCAATGCCTGAGGTTTACAAAGAGTTGGATGCTATCCAGCATAACTTGGAGCAGCATTTCCACGATATGCAGGATATAGAGTTCACTATTCAAGACGGTAAGCTATGGATGCTTCAGTGCCGTGTTGGTAAGAGAACCGGTATTGCTGCCTTGAATATGGCTATGGATATGATTGGTGAGGGACTTATAGATGACAAGACTGCAGTTATGCGCGTAGCTCCTGCACAGTTGGATGAGCTTCTTCACCCAATCCTTGATCCTAAGTCAGAAAAGAAAGCTACAGTTGTAGCTCAAGGTCTTCCTGCAGGTCCCGGCGGAAGTGTTGGTAGAATTGTATTTACAGCTGAGGATGCTGTGGCTGCCGCTGCAAGAAAAGAGAAAGTTATCCTTGTAAGAGAGGAGACCAATCCTGAGGATGTTGAGGGTATGCGTGCTGCAGATGGCGTGCTTACTGCTCGTGGAGGTATGACATCTCACGCTGCTTTGGTTGCCCGCGGTTGGGGTAAATGCTGTATCGTAGGTTGCGATGCTTTGCATATCAATCTTCTCAACAGAACTCTTACTTTGGGTGACAAGGTATATAAAGAGGGTGATGTATTCAGCTTGAACGGAACAAAAGGTCTTGTATATGATGTTGCCATTGATACTATGGATGCATCTGAGAACCCACGTTTCATTGAGTTCATGAATATTGTAGATAAATACAGGAAACTTGGTGTAAGAACAAATGCAGATACTCCTGAGGATGCCAAGAATGCTTTGGCATTTGGCGCCGAGGGTATTGGATTGTTCAGAATTGAGCATATGTTCTATGGCAAGAATTCAGAGGCTCCTCTTGCTAAACTTAGAAAGATGATTCTTTCTAACACAACTGTAGAGAGGGAGCATGCTTTGGCAGAGCTTGAGCCATACGTAAGAGAGGCTACAAAGGCTACAATGAAGGTTATGGATGGCAAACCTGTAACTTTCCGTCTATTGGATCCGCCTTTGCATGAGTTTGTTCCTCAGACATTGGAGAAACAGAGAGAGCTATCTGAGGCTATGGGTATCTCAGTTGAGGATATCAAGAAGAGAGGCGAGTCTCTACATGAGGTTAACCCTATGATGGGTCACCGTGGAGTTCGTCTTGGTGTAACATATCCTGAGGTTTCTGAGGCTCAGTTTAGAGCTATATTCAATGCTACTGCAGATCTTATTGAGGAGGGCTATAATCCTAAACCAGAGATTATGATCCCTGTTACAGTATCTGTTAAAGAGTTGGATTTTCAAAAGGCTATTTGCGACAGAGTACATGCTGCTGTTGAGAAGGAGCGTGGTGTTAAGATTACCTTCTTGTATGGTACTATGATTGAGATCCCAAGAGCTGCTATCATGGCAGATGAGATGGCTAAGACTGCTCAGTTCTTCTCATTTGGTACAAATGACCTTACACAGATGACATTCGGCTTCTCTCGTGACGATATTGGTGCTTTCATGGGTGATTATCTTGCAAAGAAGATCCTTCCTGCAGATCCGTTCCAGACATTGGATCAGGCAAGTGTTGGAAAACTTGTTGAGATTGGAATCAAGGGTGGACGTTCAACCAATGCTAACCTAAAGGTTGGTATTTGCGGTGAGCATGGCGGAGACCCTGAGTCTGTAGCATTCTGCCACAGAATAGGTATGAACTATGTTTCATGTTCTCCTTTCCGTGTTCCAATTGCAAGATTGGCTGCTGCTCAAGCTGCATTGAAGTACTAAAGATGTAATTTTTGTGAATTAATAAAATAGTTTGGCGACGGGGTCTGTTTTTAGAGCAGGCTCCGTTGCTTTTTTTAGTTGCAGAAATTTTGCACTAGTTATCTTTTCTTTTAGTAAGCGTAAAAAAATAAGTTGGTAAAGATTTAGCAGTATTTTTGAGGATAGATGACTTTTTGAAGATGGCGTGGTTTTCTATCGTATGGGTACAGAGATTTTTATTCTGTAACAATTCTGTAACAATCTTTTTTACAATGTTACAAAATTCTGGGGGGGGGGGTAACTTATTAATATTTAACGTTTTAACGCTTTTAAAGCAATGGTATGCTCTTGTTAGAATATAAATTTTGGCAAATTATAATTTGTATAAACAACTTTTTTATATCTTTGCACGCGGAAAACGTAGGGGTAATGTAGCCCTTATATTATTAGATAGTAGCAATTTTTACAAGTAGCATTTTCCTTACTATCACACAAGTATAGCGCCAAACGGCATTTTGTAGTTTCTGTTTTTACAGAGACGGGGGTTTGTGCGGTATTATTGACTGGTCTGAAACGCAACGGCCATTGTTGTTCCTGTCCCATGTCATATTGTTTGTTGGAAAGAATTAGTGAAAATGAAGATAACTAAACACAAATTAATATGAATTTTAAACTAATTAATGTGGCAATCTTGTCTGTTTTAGTAATGGCAAGTTGTTCAAAAGATGAGGTTGTAAGCAATGCAGATACCTCTTCACAAAATGCAATCTCTTTTAACGCTTTAGGTAGCAAAGCACAAACAAAAGCTACACCTATTACAAGCGCTAATCTTACTACTACAGATTTTGATGTGTTTGCATTTACAGCGGACGGTAATGCTTTCATGGGAAAAGCTGATGTTGCTTTTGCTCATGATGGAGTAAAGATTGTGTATAAGAACAATAAATGGGATTATGATGATCCAAATGAGCTCGCATATTGGCCTACAACTAATAATCCTTTGGATTTTTATGCGATAAGTCCGGCTACACTAATGGATGATGGAGGACATTATATGTGGAATTTTAATCATGAATCGCAGAAAATTTATTACTCATGTATGGATGAATATGCAGAAGGTACGGGCAAACATGAAGATCATGATGTTATGTATGGCATAGCAAAGTCTCAGACCAAAAATAGTAATAACGGAGTAGTGAAATTTACTTTCAAACATATTTTATCGCAGATTGTATTTAAAGCAAGGACTGAGCTTGAAAATATGAATGTTACCATAAAGGATATTAAGATACGTAATGTCAAGATGAGTGGAGCATTTACTTTGCCTACTGATGCAAACACACAAGCAACAGCTGAAAATTGGGAATTGCCTACAGGCCTTATGCTTGGTTACTATTTTCCTACCGTAATAAGGAATGCAAATATAGAGGTAAACAGTAATAGCATAGTTACAGATATTTCAAGTACTACGCCAATTTTCACAATTCCTCAGACCCTTACGAAATGGGTTGTGTCAGGAGATACAAAAACAAAAGAGAATGCGGACAATGCGAAACAGTCTTATTTGGAAATTGCTTGTAAAATAAAACAGAATGGTGTATATCTATTTGGATCTGAGGACAAATTTAATACACTGTATGTTCCATTCGGTGTATCTTGGGAGCCCGGATACAGATATATCTACACTCTTATCTTTGGGGGCGGTTATGATGACCAGGGTGATCCTATTCTTACACCTATTACATTTGATGCAGATGTTGAGGAGTGGGCAGATGAAGAGATGAATATCAACACATCTGTTGGTGGTGTCAACTAAGATTACCAAGTTATTTTTTTAAGATTACTATATTAATGTTGTTAAAGAAAATCTATAATTTATAAACAAGGTGGCAGACAGTGTTAATGCACATTTGCAGATTCTACGCTGTCTGCTGTATAACTCAAATTTATTTATGAAAACCAAAAAACTTGCTTTGGCAGCTGTGTCTGCTGCCGTAATGTTCGCCTCATGCAGTAAAGATGAGGTTGTTAATAACCAAGAAAATTCGTTGCATAACTACATAGGTTTTAGCACTGTGGGAAGTAACGCGCAGACAAAGGCTACTGTGTACACTTCAAATAATAGCTTTGAAAATTTTGCGGTATTTGCATATAATGGAACTAACCTGTTTATGGGTGGTAGTGCAGAAACTGGTGTTAACATTGTGAAAAATGAAACTGCTTGGGAATACCAAAACAGCGCTGATTTAGCTTACTGGCCAAAATCAACTCTTAATTTTTACGGAGTGGCACCTTTGAAAGAAAATACAGGTGTTAATAATTACAGCTGGAATATTGGGAGTGATGAGCAAAAAATTACTTACACTACTGTTGATGAGTATGGCGTTGATGCCGGGACAACGAATGTTGATGTGATGTACGGAGTTAAGACACAGCAGACAGCTAGTTCAAATAATGGTGTTGTAAAGTTTAATTTCAAGCACATTCTTTCGCAGATACTTTTTCAGGCAAAAGTTCAGTATGCTTCAATGGTGGTTAATATTGAGAAAATAAATGTTCATAATGTATGTGGCTCAGGTACTTTCAAGTTCCCTTCAAATGAGTCTGAAGTTGCTACAAGAGATGGTAATTGGACATCTGATGGACATGTTAATTTTTCTGTTGGCTTTCATAGTGAATCTGTTGAGGAAGAAGGCTATATAAAAGTAGATGGGAATAATGTTGATAATGCGAAAATCATATCTAAGAGTGACGATAATCCGTTGTTATTAATTCCTCAAACGTTAACAAAATGGACAACAACTGCAGAAACAAAAGTTCCTATTTCAGAGGCTAATATCAACTACCAGTCATATTTGGAGATCTCATGTAAGATTATGCAGAATGGAGAGTATCTGTTTGGCAGTGAATCTGCTTACAATACACTGTATGTTCCATTTGGAGCTTCATGGGAACCTGGCAAACGTTATATCTACACTTTGATCTTTGGTGGTGGATTTGATGTGAATGGTGATCCTATCTTATCACCTATTACTTTTGATGCTGAGGTTTCAGACTGGGTAGATGCTACAGATAATAATGGTGATATTAATACCTCTGAGGGTGGCGTTAATTAATTTTTATAAGGGATAGAATTTACAGTTTCTGTTACAATTTTTATTATAAAAAATGAATAGGTATTGGAACAGTACATTAAAGAAAAGGGTTAAAGCAGCATATTTTGTGCTGCTTAACCTTTTTGTTATCCTGTTCCTTATCTCTTGTACTCATAAAGAGCTATGCTATAATCATAATCACTATACAAGAGTAAAAATTGTTCTTGATTGGAGTGCTTATGATACAGAGTATATGCCAAGCGGTATGCGTGTTGTTTTCTATCCGGTGGATGGTGGGGAGAGCTGGGTATTTGATTTTTCCGGATCAGATGGTGGTATTGTTGAGGTACCGCAAAACAGTTACAATATTATCTGTTATAACAACGATACAGATGGTATTATTTTCAATGGTGAAAACAGTTGTTCAAAGTTCTCTGCAACAACGGAAAATGTCTCCACTCCAGATGCTAAATCTGCATTAAAGACAGCAGATTTTCTTTGCGGAGCAAGCAAGGAGGCGGTAAATTTGGAAAATCTGCCTGAGGGGATTGAAACGATTATAACCTTATATCCTAAACGGATGGTATGCAGGTATACTTATAAGGTTAAGGGTGTTAAAAATCTCTTTAATATAGTTGATCTGCGTGCAAGTCTTAACGGAATGGCAGGTTCTGTTATGATGTTTGAGGATATTTTACCTGCAGGTGATAGCAAAACCCTCTTATTTGGCGGATCTGTAAGGGATGATTTAATAAAGGGGTGTTTTTACACGTTTGGCTACAATTCAAATCTTAATTTTTTTACACTTTATATAAAGGCAAAGGATGGCAAGATCTATCCATTGGAATGTAATGTAACAGACCAGATCCTTAAAATTGAGCGTAAGGGTCACATTGCAGATGTAGATCTTATTATAGAATTTGACTTTACTGTTCCTGGTGGTGAAAGCAGTGGTGGTGCCGGCTTTGATGTTGATGTTTCCGAATGGGATGATGTCAACGAAGAGATCTATATATAGATTTACCTCACGGCAATTTTTTTTTTAAATAGCGCCAAAGTTACAACTAACTAAATGTGAGACAACCGGAGCATACCTTAGTATGTGAGGATTGGCGAATCATGCAAGTTAGGCAGTAAATTGGGATGCTATGTTCTAAGAACCCCGGCAATGTTTTTTTTTAAATAGCGCCAAAGTTACAACTAACTAAATGTGAGACAACCGGAGCATACCTTAGTATGTGAGGATTG
>CAKUYQ010000015.1 GCA_934717185.1 uncultured Bacteroidales bacterium
GCGAAGATGAGCATACCGGAGTTTACTTAGGTAAATGAGGATATGCGAAACAAGCGTAACGCAGTAATTGCCCATTTATTTAATTTTTACAGAGGATCCACATCCAAAATAATAGTACTCCCCCCCCTAACCCCACTCAGCACATGGGCCAACTCTCGCTTTCCCTCTGCCAAATGATTGTTGCGGGCGAATTTAAGATAGAAACATTTTATGTATTCCCCTCTTACTTTGTCTATTACAGGAGCAAAAGGGCCTGTAAGTTCAACGTATTGTATAGACTGCCTGTTGTTAGTTATAGTGTTCTTTACATCTGCGCAAACAGTTGATAATTTTTCTTCATTTTTATGCCTTATAATAAGCTTTATCATTCTAACAAACGGGGCAAATCCAAACTCTTTTCTCTCATTCAAAAGGTGTAGCATATAATCTTTAAACTTTCCCCCTATAATATTGGCGCTCTCTCCAAATTCCCTTACAAAGGTTTTGAACACAGGATGATCCGCGCAAGAGGTTTGAATTACAAACTTTCCTTGTTTCTCGCGCCTGCCTGTTCTACCCATAATCTGCCTTAAAAGCTGCATGGCTCTCTCGTCTGCCCTAAAGTCCTCCATTCCAACCATACTTTCCGCCTGCATTACAACCACCATGCTAAGGTGCGGAAAATCAAAGCCTTTACTAACCATCTGGGTCCCGACAAGAATCTTTATCTCGCCATTGGTAAAGGCATTAAGCGTCTCCTGCTGGTATTTTATGCTTTTGGCGGAATCTGCATCGTAGCGGGCAATCCTAACACCCGGAAACAACACAGCCAACTCCTCTTCAATCTTTTCGGTCCCGGTCCCGCGATAGATGAAATTGCTGCCGCCACATGCCTCGCATTTATGATTAAACACTTTGGTATATTCACAATGATGGCAGACTAAACTGTTTGTGGTTTTGTGGTAGCTTAGATGCACGTTACAATGAGGGCATACAGGCGAATGACCACAATCAAAGCACTCTATCTGAGGAGAATAGGAACGTCTGTTTCTAAAGAGCATTATCTGTCCGCCTGATTCTATCTCACGCTTCATAAGGTTAATAAGCTGCCGGCTGAAATTACCAACCATCTGCTTTGTCTTACGAGCCTTAAGCGTATCTATGACAGTAATTTTTGGAGATGTAGCCCCATAGTAGGTCTCATTAAGTTCTACCAAAGCATATTTGCTGGTATACACGTTATACAAGGTCTCCAAAGATGGCGTAGCAGAGCCTAATATTACATTGGCTTTATGCAGTTTAGCCAACATCAGTGCGGCATCCCTCCCATTGTAACGCGGGTTTGGTTCTGTCTGCTTGTAACTGCTGTCGTGCTCCTCATCAACTATTATAAGTCCAAGATTACTGTATGGCAAAAACAGCGACGACCTTGTTCCCAATACCACAAGAGGTATATTCCCATTTCCGCCACCTAAGCCATTGTATTGCAATAGTTTCCATATAAAATGCTTGTTTGCAGGAGTCTGCTGTGAATGATATGCTACAACCCTCTTTCCAAACACCTTTTTAAGCCTCATCTGCAGTTGCCTGCTCAGCGAAATCTCCGGCACCATAAACAGCACCTGCTTTCCCCGTTTAAGCGCATCAATGGCAAGATTAATGTAAATCTCTGTCTTACCGCTACCGGTAACACCATAAAGTAAAATCGGTTTTTTCTCTATTTCACTCTTTATCTTTTTATATGCTATCTCTTGGCTTCCCGACAATATGTTCATTTTCAGATCATCTGTAGTCCCGGCCTCCTCTATGAACTTTTGCGGAGTCTTTTTGGCTTTTATATCCTCTTGCTTGAAATAGCTACCCGGATACGCCGCCTTTAAAATCTCTCCCGGAGTACACATATAATATTCGGCAAGCTGCAACCAAAAAGAGATCTCATTTTTGCCTGCAGGTTGATATGGAAGCAACTCCGTAATCTCCTTAAACTCTCTTTCCGTCAGTGGCTCTGCAGAATCGTCTGCCTTTGACAGGCCTTCTACATTCTCACTCCTATCATTAGGCTTACTCCCGGGCTTTGATAACAACTGCAACTGAGAGTACGGTTTTATATCTGCAATAATCCCATTAACAGACTTTCCGCCAAAATCAACCTCAACCCAACTGCCTGTAGTGACAGACTGCAAAAATTTGTGAGGAATGATATACGTAGCAGCAGACTTGTACTTTACAGGTACAATAATATCTGCCAAAAAGAAGCCTAAGCCTTCCTTTTGATCTACTGAGCTGTTACTCACCTCTATATGCTTATTATCCATACCTATCTGTGCTTTTTATGACTGCTTTGGAGTACAAAAATGAAAAAAAAAGATGAAAAATAGGGTAAAAATTTTGGTAGTTTAAAAAATATGCCTACATTTGCAATCCCAAAACGAAACAACGGTGTCATAGCTCAGTTGGTAGAGCAAAGGACTGAAAATCCTTGTGTCCCCGGTTCGATTCCTGGTGACACCACAAGAATCTCAAAAGTGGGTCATAAAAAGAGTTGCATTGCTGCAACTCTTTTTTATTTCTGTTGGTATCAATATCATGGCCATGGCCGGCACATAGTGCAATTGTACCGGCATTTGTCGGGAAGCACGAAAGGACTACCGGCTTCTTTGCGATTCTGCATGATAGTCATAAAGATTATCGCACTTTCCCCTAACCAATTCCCCTTTTGCGGTATTCGGATATTTCTGAGCCACCGTCCTGAAATTGCATAACATGTACTGTATATTGGCACCGGTCTCATCATCTGTAACTATCTCACAAGCAAGATCTGTAAGCTCTCTAACCTTTTTCATTGCCGCCTTTGTATATTCATCATTCTCCCAATCACGCTTTTCGCAGACCTCCCCCCAAAAACAGATAGCTCTGTAATATTGTGTAAGTCCCCAACACAGATCAAACGAATTCTTAAGCCCAACAGCATATCGTACCATCAATTGTGCCCTTCTGTTCGGATCTGCCGTTAGACTGATGCTCCGTTCCAAAGAGTACATCTGCCTTGCAAAATCATATCTGAACTCTTTTCTCTGTTTTATCTCCTTCTGTTCAACGCTAAAAGGATCATATTCCATATAAACATTAAGGTGATTCTTGTATTCCTTGCCAACTGCGCCCAAGTATCTCACCGCCTCCTCATACCGCATATTGCGCAAACATTGTGTACCTACAATATCATTCAGATAATCACTGCCTGTATAGCCTCTGCTGTTTAAAAACCTGTCAAATTCGCTCTGCGGCTTACTAACTCTTTGAACATATTCAATGGCTCTGTTTACCCCAATGCTGTCTATCATCTCAAAGAAATGATTCCGGTAGTCATAGCTGTTGAAATTGGCAGAATATCTGTAATCCTGCATAGTATATGTTCCTGTCACCTTATATTCATAGTTACCATTCTCCTCAACCCAATCATATACATCCTGCTTATCTACAAGCCCCAACAGTCTGTTATCCGCCATATTTGCAAGTTGAAGCGCACGAGTTGTTTTCCCCACCTTAATCATACGAGGGCATACCTCCGCCAACAAGATTCTACGCATCATATCGTTCCAATAATAGTAGCTTTCGCATTTAATCATTTTATAGCCAAGCGCTGTTTCATTGCGGACATTATCATCTACGCCGGCTTTGATTTTTGAGTCCAACCACTTCAATTGCCCAAACAGCCTCTTCTCATAAGAGGGGTTGTATGGCAACTGTTTTGCATCTAAATATATCCTGAACACCTTAACAGATTCATCTATATAATCAGATGATTTGTTCTTTTCTGCCAAGCCCAACAGATAGGAAGCTTTTGTTGTATTACCCCTCAGATCCTCCAAGAAAGCAGCTGTATAATACCACATTGCAGGATTATTGCTCCTGCCGCCGCGAGCCATTTTCAAGCATAGCTCACACAATTTTTTATACTCAAAAGTTGTCTCTGTCTTTTCTTCCCGACAAAACTCCTTATATGATTCTATCTCCCTTATATACGATTGCAATATCTCCTCTATCCCTTTGCTATTTGGAGCATGCTTACATATAAGTTCCAAAGCATCAACGACCGATAGTTCTTCCCCTGCCACACCGGCACAGAAAAGAATAGATTGGAGATCACCTATTTGAGCAAAATGTTCAATAGCTTTTTTTGAGTGTTTGACACGAAATTCAGCACCTGCAATGTATGGATGAATTAACTGCCGCATAAGATTACCCTCAGGCAAGCGAGACACCTCTGTTTCCCATAAATAAATACAATCCTCATATTTGGCTAATGAGAACAGTGCCCTAACAGCCTGCAGGAGGTATCTGTCTCTAAGTCTGCTATCTTTCACAGACAATGACCTCTCTGCAATCTCCTCAATAGTCATCCTTGTACCAATCTTCATAGAGGGGTAATACCAGCGCGAATTACGTATAGAACGGATATACTCGTTGTTTTTTGCAAGAAGCAGAAAATTCAAAGCAGCAGTATCTCTCTTTGTAATCCACTCCGCAAACCTGTTTTTATAAGAGATCTCTCTACTATCATAAATAGCCTCAAACTCCTCCAACGGCATTTTGTACACCACTTCATAAATCTCCTCCAACGGAATTGTTTTAGAGGTTAATTTTTGCCAGGCAATACAATTCTGCTCCACACCTGGATTGTAGGCATCAATAGTTGATGTTGGTTTGCGGGTGTTGTCGTAAACTCTGTACATGTAATATCCGCCAGGCGTGTACCAAGGGTCCCAGCAGGCAAACAGGTCATTAACTAAAAGTAATGAAACAAGACTAATTAATAAGTATTTGAGAGATCTCATCGTTAGTATAGTTTTTAAGTTGTAGACTATCTAAATGAAAAAGAATGTTTCCGTTTGCAGGTTTTCCTAAATTTTTCTCAGCAAGCTTCTTAACAGCAAGGATTTCGGCCGATGTAGGCCTTTCATATCTTATATACACATTGTTTGCCTTTGGCACAGCACTGCTCTCCACACTATCTGCAGTATTTGTTGGGATAATAGATACAAACTTATTATTTTCAAATTTCACTCCCCACCCGAAAACAGGGAAAGCATAACTAAGCGTCAACGGATATTTTTTTGATTTGACATAAGGCTTTACATCATCAATATCCAAAATAGAGTTGCGGGTATCCGGATTTTTCAACGCTCCGGTATTATAGAGCATAAGCACGCCTCTGTCTGCACAGGGGGCTGTCTCCTGCAATTGATGCAGCCTGACAGTTATACTTAGGGCAATATCCTTTGAGTTTAAGGTGTCTTTTACCATTTTGCAGAGTTGATTATAACTCTCTTTTGTAGTTTTTGTCCAGTCACAATCCAATTGGACCTCACTGATGTTGCCGCACTCGTTATAGGAGGCCATAGCCAATAGCCGCTCTACAATGAGCGCAGCATATTCTTCCTCTTTACCTGCCATTGCCCTTAGAGCATCCGTTGTGATATATGTAACTGGAACAATATCAATGTTCTTTGGGACAGCAGATACAAATTTGGTTGTAGCAATAGGAGCTATATCCGTCTCCCCTGTTGCATAATTTTGTTCCGTGGCCACATCAAACATCCGCAGATAGATACGGTTTATATCATGTTTTTGTAAAAAAGCTATATCCGCAGAATCAACTTTAAAAGTTGTCTTCCAATAGTAGATGGAGTTGTATTTAGATCTACTCTCTCCATGAGAGTTCTCTTTACCTGTACAATTGGTCATTGTCACAATTGTAACCGCAAATAATAATGTTTTAAGTAAATATCTCATATATTGGCAAGTATTTTCCTGCAACAAATTTCATAAAAAGAAATCGTACAGACGAGCAATTTTAGCACAACTGTACGAAACCTTTTTTCGGATGTATGAAATCTCTCTTACCGTATCATTTCAGACTATCACTATCGTTCTCTCTATCTTTTTTTCTCCAGACAATGTAACTTGTATTTTTAGGCATTCTTCTGCGCCCTGTATAGTAATTATCCTCACCAAACTCATGTACAACGCCCTCCTCATCTACAGCCCAGCCGTAAGCAGATGAACCAACAATATATACAGCTTGGTCCACGCCCAAATCTACCAAAGCCTGAGCAAAATCGTGGAATGACTCCATACTGCCGGTTTCTACCATACAAATTTCCCCCTTACGATCACATATACCCCTTCTTATAGATTTACCTTTCGGTTCATTTTCTATTACACAGCCATCCTTTACCAAAGGATACTGCCTAAAGAAATAGCCGCCTTTCTCCGTTGCCTCCTCAAAGAGCGATGTGTTGTCAGCCACACCAATAGTTACCTTCCCGGCTATAGACGCACAAAAGCCCTTCTTTGACAATCCCCACGCTTTTGGTTCCCCATTTAACACAAATGCTCCTACAATACCTCCGTTATCTGCCCTTACATCCGCAGCCTGTGCAGCATATACCACATTCGTATCTGCCTTATCCATTCGGCCAATATGCAACGACATACAGGCATTGTGCGGAATGTATATTCTCAGCGGAATATCATTTATCAAGGTATCTCTAATCTCTGTAAATCCCGGAGTTAGCAGATCAACCTCTCTCCCTATCCACTGCTGCTTTATCGGTTGTGGCTCTTTTACAGGCTCAAATAGAGCAGGCTCAGGTTGTCTCATTCCACTATCATTCTCCTTATGTTCCTTACGTCCTGCAATAAGCAGAATGATTATACCTATTATGATAACCACTAAAACAGAGAGGACGATAATCCACATATTACGCGGCGTAGGATTCTCTCCCCCTCCTTCACCAATAATGCGAATCTGGTCATCTCTTATATCCCTAAGCTCTTTCATAATTTCACCTCCTTTTCCAATAGCTCCTTCAACTGCTTCAAAGCCTCTTTGGATGCAGTGACAGTATGATTGAATGATGCCACATCCGAGAGTGTCAGTTTCTGTTTGGGAATGTTTATGTAGTAGATGTAGGAGCGGTTAATGATTAGGCTTTTACCAATGCGAATGAAGATATTGCCCTCACTTCCAAGTTGGGTTGAGATCATCTTTTCAATCTGCCCCAACTGGTAGGAGAGCATACGCACCTCGTTGTCTGTCTGCACAAGCGTGGAATAGTTGCCGTCCGACGCAATGTAGACGATTCTTTCCGCCGCTATCCTAACTAAATCAATAGAGGTTGATATGACCAAATGTTTCTTCATCCCACTGTTTTTCAATGGCAAATATATGCAGCTTTATCCACTTGTCAAAGCCACCCCTGCCGGCAATGTATGAAACCGCCTTCTCAGTGTACAAAATGATGGTATGGCCTTTTTTCCTTCAATTGGACCAAGTTGTACATGAGTTTGAAAAAATTAGAAATATTCTCTTAGTTATAAAATATTGATATATGTAATCGGTAACTTTGCCTTCCCCGAAAATAGCAAAGTTACACCCCCCAAAAAAAAGAAAAAAAAGCATTCATAACTTTGTAAAAAGAAAAGGACAAAGAAATGAATGCTTTCGGACACACGAGCGCCATTACCAGAAGTGGACATCTTGGCTTATTCCCCGGAAACCGTAGTACGCGAAAGACGCATACCATTTGAAATAAAAGCGTCAAGCAAGGAGCAGATCAACAAAGAGGCATGGGCTGCATTCCTTGAAATGAAAGGTCAAGCTACTGCAACCGGAGCACAAGACATGAATCTAAAAGAGATCAACGCAGAAATACAACAGGCTCGCAATGAAAGATAAAATGAAATTGCTCTTTCCAAAGAAGACTCCTATTTTGTAACAGGCAACATAAAGCATTTTCCTTCTAAGACATTCGTTGTCACACCGGCTGAAATGGTGATATTTTGGGTTTGTGAATCTGCTAATTGTGAGCAAAAAGTTCACTCAATTAATGTGATAAAGGAACTTTTTATAGGTGCTTTTTTGAGGTTGTAAAGTGACCTTCCCTGAATTTGGTGGTTTTTCTGCAGGGAAAGACACTTCCGTACAAACTTACTACACTTTTGAAAATATGTAGTAGTCTCGTACATAAACTGAAAAGCCGCCATCAACATTCTTTATAGGGTGCAAATGGCGGCTTTATATTATAGGCTACTACAAAATCCTGGTCTCGAAATAATTCTTTATTTTATAAATGCCATTGTCGTGTTTGTACCTTCCAAAGAGTATTTGTGGATTTACCTCATGCTTCTCAGCCTCACTCATAATGTATGGGGCGATTTTGTAAGGAACAACATCACGAGTCTTTGACAAGAATTTTTTCCAATCTGCATTTGGCACAACCGCATTCAATGCAAAATTATCAGCTTCCGACTCCTCTGAATCCTTTTTCTCGTCAAAGAGGTTTATCATTGCCTTTCCGTCCTTAATAAGATGCTTGTAAACGTGACCAACTTCATGTAATGTAGTGAAGGCAAAATTATCAATGGACGCAATACGCTCCGTAACTACAATGGTAGGATTGTCGCCAATCCAGAACGACATGCCATCCACCGGGACTTGTCCAACCTTCTTGACAATAAAAAAACGAATGCCGTATCTGTTCAGTACCTCTCCTGTCCTTTTTGCAGTATCTGTATTCTCCTTGAAAACCTTATTGAGTTCTTTAGTCAATGCGTCAGCACTATCCTTGTCATACATACACAAGACAGACTTGTCGTTTCTAGAAAGATAATAGCAATAATATTTCCATGACAAAATATCAGCAGGATTGGTAGTTACCTTTTCAGACTTGCGATAATAGTACGGCAACTCCATTTCTTGAGCTTTCAGACCAAAAAAATCATCCAAATTATCCACGGCAAACACCTCAAAGATGCGATTGACATCTTCGATGATGTTACCTTTTATAATACTTACCTTTCTAAAGAACTGGGTACTCACTTGTTCTTTGAGCACGTTCCAAATCTCCAGCATCTTGGTCTGCAACACAACCCTCTCACTTTTTTTGGCACAGTCCAATTCGTACTGTGTCTGTATATTCATAAGGAATGTTGCAGAAATTCCGAGAGCGTTTTCCAACAATAATGCCATTTCGGGTGTCAGAGAACGTTTACCTTTTATAACATCATTCAGAATGGATTTCTGTATGCCTGTGAGTTTGGACAACTCACTCTGCTTCATGTTGCGAGCAGCGAGTTCGTCCTTAATCACTTCTCCCACATGAGTTGCCTCAAATGGAACCGCCTGATTGAAACTAAACTTAGTCATAATGATGTGATATTTCTAATAGTTCTATTTCTGTTATGATAATGCTTCCATCGGCAGGAGAACTTTGGAAAATCAACCTCCAAGCACCGTTGCAGCGCACAGACTCCTGTCCTTTTCTGTTCCCATGCAGAGCTTCGTAATTCAGACCTTTCAAACGAAAGAGGTCTTCGATTCGCCGAGCAGCCTTCATATAATCAACAGCTTTCTTGTACCCCTTTATCACTTGAACAGGTAATCTTCTGTATCTCTTGTCCGATGTCTTCCCATTTTCATATAATTCAAGCAAAGCTTCGTCTTCTGAGGTTATATTCATAAATATTCAGCCATGATTTGATGGTGCAAAAGTACGATAATTATTTTAATTATCAAAATTGATAATTAAATATTATCTTATTTATAGATATTTTTTATAATACCTGTTTTTATTGCGAATCGTCCACAATCTTTGACACCTTAGGATGTAAAAAATCTATGAAATTGCTCTTTCCAAAGAGGGCTCCTACCTTGTAACAGGCAACATAAAGCATTTCCCTGATATGACATTCGTTGTCACACCGGCTGAAATGGTGAATATTTTAGAATTATAAATCATGCGCAGAAAATTATAGGAATTTTATATTGAAAATCTTGGGAATTTTATAACTCCGCAGAAGAAAACCATAATAAACGCCAAAGGTGGATGCCCACCAAGTCCACTTTCATCGTACTAAAATTGATATAAGCATGCAGTATTTTCCCGTCTCATGCGTTTAGTCTGCGTAAAATAAATATAATAAGCTATGTCTAAGAAATTTTTACTACTGTCATTCATTTTCCTTTCTGCAATTGCCTATGTTTCTGCACAAACAAAATCAAACTTGAATATTGTGGCATCTCCCCAGTTCAACGAGAATTTCAGCGTGAGAGCAGGCGTTGATGTAGATATACAATTCAATAAAAGATGGAGCTTTGTCCCCGGAGCACACTGGTCTCTTAGGAGCAGAAATGAGCATGAAACCTTAACTGTAAACGATGTTACTACAACAGTAGATTACAAAGACAGATCTCATTTTATTACAGTACCCCTCAGGTGCGGAGTTAGGATAAACAGCGTAAACAACGAAAACTTTGCATTAAAGCTGCTATTCGGCTCATACCTGGCTTACGGAGTAGATGGCACAAGCAAGTCTACGGAAAACAGAGCCGGGGTCATTACAACCAAGAAAGTAAATGCCTTTGGCAAAGAGGGGCATCTTTGCAGCCGCTTTGATTATGGCCTTAATGTTGGCATCAATGGCATAATAAAGCAACATTATATAGTGGGAGCTTTTGCCGAAACAGGCTTGCGCAATATATATGAGCCTAACAATCTGTTCGATGCCATTGTCGGTGAAATATACAACATAAACTCCAACTTAGCGTTTGGCATTACATTAGGCTACAGGTTTTAATGGAAATCTATTTCGTTATACAGCTTCTTCCCGACAACCTATCCACAAAGACAGACAGCTACTTTACAATCTCTCGCAGTATGACAAAAGCAGGAGCAAATAGCTTGGATTTATGATTAGCAAAGTTTATCTTTGTGGTTAGGATGGGAGGACTTTTAAAATATTTACTACCTATTATTTTGATTACCGTTTTTTTTGATGGCAGAGATAGATCTGCGGATACTATCTTGCAGGAGAATTATACTCTGGAAACAACGGTAAGTGAGGTCGTATGTGATGACTGCTCTTGGGGGTTGGAATATGATTCATGTCTTCCGCTACTGTCATCCTTACCAAACACCAAACATTTACGAAATAACAACAGAAAGACCAATAACACTGTTCGTAATAACATAACATTCGCAAATTATTATAAATTTGGCAGTATCCGGCCCCACAGGCATTGTATTCAGAAGAAATTGCCAATTTTCTCTTATCGTATGATTGGAGCCGCACAACAACTATTCATATTGTGCAAGCTCACAATTTAGAATTGTAATACAAGATTCTCATAAAACAGTTAACTGAAATAGCTTTAACCCGCCACTTGCAACTTTCCACCTGCAGATGGAGGCTGTTCAATATAATCCAATGAGATCTTTTGCTGATTACAATAATTCTATAACATATTCAATATAAATTCTATAACATAAAACTTATTCATATAAATAATGGGATTAATAATAATATACTTTTTAGGAGCATTATCACTTTCGTTTCTATGCTCAATACTCGAAGCCGTTTTACTATCAACGCCTATGTCATACATATCCATGAAAGAAAAACAGGGAAATGCAACTGCTTCTCTCATGAAAAAATATAAAGAAAATGTAGATCGGCCTGTGGGTGCTATTTTATCATTAAACACAATTGCTCACACTATTGGATCAGCCGGTGTGGGTGCAGAATCAATACGAATTTTCGGTGAAGAATATTTTGGCATCATATCTGCGATTCTCACACTTTTGATATTGGTACTTTCGGAAATTATACCCAAAACCATAGGAGCATCATATTGGCGTTCTTTAGCTATGTTATCCACTAAAATCATACGTATTATGATTGTTGTGACATATCCGTTAGTTTTGCTTTCCGAACTGATTACTCGTCTGTTTACTCCCAAGAAACACCAGGCTTCTATTAGCCGCGAAGAGGTTTCAGCCATGGTTGATATTGGTAAAGAAGAGGGTGTGTTCAGAGAGTCTGAAAGTAAAATCATCAAGAGTTGTATACGCTTGTCAAGTGTAAAGGCAAAGGAGATAATGACGCCCTCGATTGTTGTGGAGGCCGTTAATCAGAAGCTGACCTTCAAAGAATTTTACGATATACAAGATTGGAAGTTTTCTCGCATTCCCATATACAATGTAAGCAAGGAATATATAACAGGTTATGTTCTTAAAGATATGGTATTGAAAGAACTTTCAGAAGACAGGACAAATGGTAAACTCTCAGATATTTCGCGTCCTATTTTATCCTTTAGAGAAGAATATTCCGTGTATAATATATGGGAAAAGATGTTAGAAAAACGCGAGCATATATCCGTCATTACAGACACATATGGCTGCATGAGAGGTATCATCACAATGGAAGATATAATTGAAACAATGACAGGTGTTGAGATAGTTGACGAAGACGACACTGTTGTTGATATGCAAACTTTGGCAAAAGAAAAGTCAAGAAAGCTGTCTCAAGATTTATCTATCTTGTAAGAGGTACCTACAACAACCCTTATGGAGTGCGGAACAAGTTCAAAGGTAAAAGGCGAAAAACCAACAGCTTCGCCATCTATCTCAATCCTGGTCTCGGGGATAGTGGAGATCTCTATCTCCTTGGCCCTGGTAAAGATTACCTTTGGATTTGAATAGATATTGCCCGAATAGAGCAACTTGAAATTACGCAGAACACGCAACTTGGACATCTTTCTTATTATGGTCAGATCCATAAGGCCGTCGTCTACCAAAGCATTGGGGGTCTGCTGCATACCACCGCCGTTGTACTGTCCTATACCAACAGCTCCGGAGAAGACCATCCCCTCATAAAACGGACTACCGTCTGCAGAGATCCTAAAATGTTTTGATCTGAACTTCATAAAGGTATTAAAGGTACTCCTCAAATAGAGCATCTTACCCTGTTTTCCCTCATCCTTAAGATTGTTATACTTTAGATTCACTACAGCATCGTAGCCCAATCCGGCCACATTGGCCATATACCGCACATGCTTTACCCTTGTCTCATAGAAAGTAACCTTTGCAACATCCTGCAATATGCTTCTCTTTTCGGCAAGAGACCTAACGGCCTCTGAATATGTCTTTGAGATACCGTACATCCTAATCCAGTCATTACCCGTACCGGTAGGGATAACCGCAAGACTCACCTCTGTGGTAGGTACAACCTTTTGAATGAATATACCGTTCACAACCTCGTGAATGGTTCCGTCACCACCAACTGCAACAATATTCCTGAACCCGTCATTTATGGCCTTAACCGTAAGCTCCACAGCATGGTATTTGTGAGCCGTAAACACGCAGGTAAAGTTCAATCCACTGTCATACATCTGGTTAGAGATAACAGGCCAGTCCTTTAAACCGCGTCCGCTGCCGGCCTTAGGGTTAACGATAACCATCCAGACATCATGTTTCATCTGTATATTAAGATTTTATATTGGTACAATGCTCAAAAATGTTACGCAAATTTAAGAAACTGTTTTGAATTGTTGTTCCCATTCCAAAAGATTTAGTATTTTTGCGAGTTAGGAAGTTGTTTTTAGGCAACCTTTAATCTCTTACGCAGTTTAAAATATGGGAAAAATCATAGCTATCGCAAATCAGAAGGGAGGAGTTGGTAAAACCACCACAGCTATTAATCTTGCAGCATCATTGGCAGTCTTGGAAAAGAAGACATTGCTTATTGATGCAGATCCGCAGGCTAATACAACATCGGGGCTTAATTTCGACCCCGACTCATCTGACAAGAAAACCCTGTATGAACTTCTCATAGGCCAAAGAACGGCAGAGGAGATAGTGCTGAGCACAGACATAAAGAACCTTAGGGTAATCCCCTCTCACATCAACCTTGTAGGCGCGGAGATAGAGATGCTTAACTTGGAGAACAGAGAGAACATTCTAAAGAATGCAATCTCATCCCTCAAAGAGGAGTATGAGTACATAATAATAGACTGTTCGCCATCTTTGGGACTCATAACAATTAACTCCCTTACAGCAGCAGACTCTGTAATCATACCTGTACAATGTGAGTTTTTTGCTTTGGAAGGCTTGGGCAAACTGCTCAACACCGTAAAGTTGGTACAAAACAGGCTCAACCCGCAATTGGAGATAGAGGGCTTTCTCCTAACAATGTTCGATGCAAGATTAAGGTTGGCTAACCAGGTTGTGGCAGAGGTAAGGCATCATTTTGGAGAGATGGTATTCAAGACAGTCATCAACAGGAACGTAAGGCTGAGCGAGGCGCCAAGCCATGGCAAGCCGGTTATCCTTTACGATGCACTGTCCAACGGATCCAGCAACTATATGAACCTTGCAAAGGAGATAGTATCAAAACAGGAGTCTTTTAACCAAGATACAGAAAACAGATAATCTAAAATGGCAAAGATACAGACAGGATTAGGAAAAGGATTAAGCGCACTTATAGCAGATGCCAACGAAATTCAGAGAAATGCACATAGAAACGCATCTGAATTAGAACAAAAGAGGGCAGCAGACAACAACGAACAGTTGCTTACCGCATCGTTGGAGATACCGTTAGACAAAATAGTACCAAATCCGTATCAGCCAAGGACAGAATTCAATGAGGAGGCCATAGCGGATCTGGCCGGATCCATCAAACTATTAGGTGTTATCCAACCTATAACGGTTCGCCCCATAGAGGATGGTAAATACCAGATAATAAGCGGTGAGAGAAGATTCAGAGCCTCAAAAATAGCAGGACTTGAATCCATACCCGCATACATAAAGAAGACAGATGACAGAGGAATGTTGGAGCTGGCCATAGTTGAGAATATCCAGAGAGAAGATTTGGACTCAATAGAGGTAGCCCTAAGTTTCCAAAGACTTATAGATGAATGCAATCTTACCCAAGAGGAGATGGCGGACCGTGTTGGCAAAAAAAGAGCCACTGTTACAAACTACTTGCGCCTGCTGAGGCTCCCCGCAGAGATACAGTTTGCCATACGTGCCGGCCGCATCTCAATGGGACATGCCAAAGCCCTCTTAGGTATAGAGAGCCCCAGAATGCAGGTGAAATACGCCAACCAGATAATCGAGCAGGATCTCTCTGTACGCCAAATAGAAGCGAAGATAAAGAAGCTGAACGAGAAGAGAGATAAACCTGCAAATATTAATGAGCTTCCCGACAAATATTTTAGAGCCATAGAGCTTGTAGGAAAGTATTTTAACAACAATGTATCTATAAAACGCGGCACAAAAGGCAATGGAAGCATGACCATCCGCTTTAAGAACGACAGCGAGATAGAGCGCTTTATAGAGGCATTGGAAAAAATCAATAGATAATAAACGTGTTAAGAGAGAAAAACATATATCTTCTTGTCATTGGAGTGCTGCTGATGTTGGTGCCGCATCTCTCGTATGCTCAGTTCAACACATATAACCAGGCAGGGCCTCCGGGCAGCGACCAGACCAAAAAAAGTAACAACAACGACGAAAACGGTGAGAATTATGTAAAGAAAAAACCTTCATACACACTTGGAAGGTACTTTAAGTCTTTGGCACACAAAGATTCCGTTGATGTAACAAGACTTACCTTTGGTAACATGATACTCCCCGGAACGGCGCAGATATACAACAGAGACTACTGGAAACTGCCAATAGTCTACGGAACATTGGGAGGTTGCATAGGTGGTGCAGTATACAGCAACGTAAAATACCAGTCCACAGGCAAGAAATCGTACAAGAACACCAGAGACATACTTATAGCAGGAGCAGCCCTCTCATACTGGGGACAACTTATGGACGGTATTATATCATACAGTTCAAGTACCAACTCGGCGCCGGCCAAATCATCGCTCTATTCCGCCCTTCTACCCGGATTGGGGCAGGCGAAAAACGGCGATTACTGGAAAATACCAATCTTCTACGGAGGGTTTGCAGTAAGCGGTTACTGCTGGGCATACAATCAAAAGCAGTATAAACGATACAAAGACCTGTATATTCAGGCAGCAACCCCTAACGGCGGCTACACAGGCCACCAGACTGCAGAAAACCTAAAATGGTACAGAGACTCCTTTAGACGTCTGCGAGATTACTCAATAGTTGCCACAGCATTAATATACGTACTTAACATTGTAGATGCCAGCGTTTTTGCACACTTTAGCAACTTTGACGTAAACGACGACATATCACTTAATGTACAACCAGGATTCATAGAGCCCGTAAACATACCGGGATCATCCAACAACAGCTATTTGGCAGGCGGAAGCTGCCCGCAAACAGTTGGAGTAAGATTGAATTTTAATTTTTAGACCCATAAAATGCGCAGGATTAGACTTATACTTATCTATTTATTTCTGTTTTTTGCAACAGGCTCATACATAACAGCAAGTACCATTACCACTCTTCCCGACAAAGTAAAAAAGGAGACCAAAAAAAGACTTATCTTCCAGCGAGACTCATTGCAGAAAGTCATAGACTCCATGAAACTTGTGCTCGAAGGGGGAGGCATAGCCTTTGCAGACACTACAGATCTCACAGATTCTATAAACTCCGGTACATTCTACTATTTGGACAATGAAGATTACAACGATATAGACCCCGGGTGCAATTCAGACAGCCTTCTTAACATGTGGTACAACCACAGAAGCACCAAACTTGGTGAGAGCCTTGGAATAACAAGAGAACTCAATGTAGACATAGACAGCTTAGTGCTCACATCCAATATCCCCGATGCTGTGTACATTGAGAACCTAAAGAAGATGAACTCGTTCATCCCTATCCCATACAACGATGTTGTAAGAAAATATATTATACTTTACACAGAAAAGCTGCGCAACAAGATGCCAAGGATACTTGGGCTTAGCAACTACTACCTGCCTATCTTTGAGGAGATATTCGACCAGTACGGCATACCAAAAGAGATTAAGGCTCTTGCAATTATAGAGTCTGCTTTGAACCCCGTAGCGGTATCGACTGCAAACGCAAGAGGAATCTGGCAGTTCATGTACAGGACAGCACTGCAATATAACCTTAAGATCAATTCATTTGTAGACGAAAGATTAGATCCGGTTGAGGCAACCCACGCTGCTGCAAAATACCTTAGAGACGCATATATAATCTTTGGCGACTGGGCATTGGCAATATCATCGTACAACTGCGGATCCGGAAACGTAAACAAAGCCATCAAACGCGCGGGAGGTTCAAAGGAGTTTTGGGATGTCTACCCATATCTGCCAAGAGAGACAAGAGGATATGTTCCCGCATTTGTTGGTGCACTGTACGCCCTCAACTACTACAAAGATTACAACATTGTTCCGCAACAATGCCCTATTCCAAGCCATTTAGATACATTTCAGATAAGGAAGAACCTTCATTTCCAACAGATTGCAGAGTGCATAAGCATACCTGTAGATGAGCTTAGATATTACAATCCACAATACACAAAGGATATAATACCCGGCAACGAGGGAACACAGATACTCAAACTGCCATACCAATACACCAATGCATTTGTTGAGGTAGAAGATACAGTGTACAACTACAAAGACTCTATCTTCTTTAATCCTATTGTATTTAAAAAGATAAAAGACTCTCACATAGCATCTACAACAGGCTCAACAAGTTACCATAAGGTAAAAAAGGGGGAGACACTTAGCAAGATTGCCCAAATCCACAGAGTCAAGCTATCTGATTTAATGAAGTGGAACAAACTCAACAGCAGATCCACCCTCCGTATAGGGCAGAGAATCATCATAAAAAAAGGGACAACATACGTAGCAAGCAGCGGCACAGGCAGTAGTAACAAAAACTCCGGAGGCAGCAAAGTATCAACCAGCAGTTCCGGAGGATATGTCTACTACACGGTAAAGAAGGGCGACACCCTGCTTGGCATCTCCCACAAATTCCCGGGGGTAAGCCTCAACGACCTTCTAAAGCTTAACAACCTTAAGAAGAACTCAAAGATATATCCGGGCAAAAAGCTAAAGATAAAGAGAGCATAATATTGCGGTCACGCCCTATTTATTCTATTTAAATGTCATGTCTGCTCCGAACATTGTGTATCCCTTAGGAGCAGAATATTTAAAATAGAGTTTACACCACTTAAAAGGCTTTGCCATAAGATAGAGATATCCGGCAAAGCCTTTCTTATACAACAATCTTCCACCATACGTACCGGGTATAGAAGCTTCATAAATATATATTCTGTTCTCCCAATCACTCACATTATAGTAGATCCCGCCAACAGATACTCTCATTTTTTTGCCGGTGCTCAGATAATCTGCACTTAATTGTGCCGCACCATATTTTATTCCTGCCACTCCCCTGCCGGTTAAAGACAGAGCACCAAAATTATAGCGTCCACTTCCCTTTACATAAAGCTTTGTTTTAAATGGTGTTGACGATGCCACACCTCTAAGGTTCCAACTAAAGCCAATACTCTGTGCATAGCTCTCCAAACCTGCCATAACCTTGAATGAGTTGGTTCTATATGGAAGTCTGTAACGCGGAAACGGATAAAGCGTATAATCTGCAAAAAGCCCAAATTTGAGAGAACCGAATACAGGTTTGAACAATGATACAAATATGCCACGTTGATTGTAAGTCTCGCCTAAGGTGCTGTATGGCCCGGAATAAGGGGCTATGTAACTCACACCATAGTGTCTCACGCCCAAAGTAAATTCAAGGTTATCTCTAATTCTCAAGTAGGCTCCACAAAGAGCTGCAATTCTCTCACTTGCAGCAGTATCAAATTCACTAGGCTCCTTCTCTTTTTCTATATTGGCGCAATAGGACACCTCCCCAAAAATCATGGCAGCACCAAACGAGTAGAGCCAGTTTATTCCAACATTGCACAACGAACCGTTGTAATGCCTGTATCCGTTATAATAGTTGACTCTGCCGCAATATGGAAGATCAAAACTACTTACTACAGCTGTCACACCAACTCTTGCCCTGCTCCATTCCTTATTGATATCAGCTCCGTAAACACTCTCTCCAAGTGACTTTCTTGTTTCAAAAAGGGATGGTGTATTATGCTTTCCATCCTTTAGAATGGAGCTGTAACCGCCATCCTTGATCCTCGCATCAACAGCTTTATTAGAATAAAAAAGGGAGACAGAGATATTTTGTCGGGAAGCAAAAGCAGAGAAAGCAAACCCTCTGAAATAGTCGTTTTCATCTGAACCGTTATATGGCAGAACCCTGTTACTATTGGATGCAAATGATATTGGTTGCATATAATTGGTAAAATTAAGCCCCTGCCGCAGGACCAATCCATAGCCGAAACATGCTCTGAAGTCTCCGGCTATGAGCTTGAATTTAAGATTTTTAACATCAATATTTTCTGCAGTTATATTAAAGGATGTAAAATCTGCAATCGGTATTTTACGGTTCAACATTCCTGCAGCCTCATTGTAAGCCATATTCGCAGCCATCTCTTTTGCGTCTCCGCTCCAGAGTTTCCAAAAATATTTTCCACCCTCTCCTGCATCATTCTCGCAGAATATACCGGCAGAGATCTTTGCACCGGATTTTAACAAGTATGCAGCTTTCTGTCTGAGTCTCATATACTTTTGTGGGGAATACCGCAACTGTGTTTCGAGGCCGCTCTCTCTGCGCCGGCCATAAGCACCTGCATCCTCTGCGGCCATGTAGACAATGTTATACAGATCTGCCTCCTCATTCGGAAAACTGAACAGGACAGCACAGAAACAGGCAATGTAATCGTTAAAACCTTTAACAGACGATAGCTCACGTGCGGAAAGGATAAGTCCGCTTTTCCCTCTGTATTCAATAAGGTTGCCAATCTGATATTCTGTAAGGAACAATAACCGTCTCAGTTCATCGGCAGAGACTTTGTTTATGGATCGTTGCCTGCTCGCCGCAAAATTTGCTCTGTTTATAAAGTATGCCTTTATAGAGAGCTCCAAATCTGTTTCGTACTCCTCACCCACACTCTCCATTGATGATTCATGCCCGGAATACTCCCGCATCCATCTCTCTGTATCTGCTCCGCTTTCATCCAATGAATAAAGGTGAGGAAACATAGCTTTGTAATTGGTCTCTATACGCTCTTTATTGAGATTGTAAAACCCCTCAATCACCCGTTTTGTTTTAAGTTCATCAATTCTATCCTGCAAAGGCATAGCGAAAGTAACCGCAGCCCAACAGAGTAGGAACAGAGACACCTGTAACCTTTTCACCACTACCATACTCATACTCCAATTAATATTTTTACTGTCAATATTATTATAACCAAGATTCTGTGAGAGTCTGATAACCGTTCATCATCTTTATCTCTCACAATGAAAATCTTTGATATTACAACTTGGATGAATTAATTTCAAAGACTTTCATGTTAGGTTTATATGGGCCTGTCCGCTAAAGTATGGAGTAATCATATAAAAAACAAGCTGTTACATACTTTTTACGTACATAACAGCGTAAATTGCTTTCTATTGCTACAACCGTAACAAAAAAAAATGACCCTATTTAATTTGTTTTATAGGGGAAAGAGATTGCAGCAAGCTCTGCATTAGCCTTGGCAATCTTGTCGGCGAGCTCAGACTTGAACTTTACAAATTTATCAAACATGGCAGCATTAGATGTTGCAAGTATCTGCATTGCATAGATGGCCGCATTTTTACTGCCATCAAGCGCCATTGTTGCAACAGGAATTCCTGCAGGCATTTGAAGAATGGAGAGGACCGAATCCCAGCCGTCCATTGAATTTGAGGATTTTATAGGAACTCCTATTACAGGAAGCGGGGTAATGGCGGCAATCACTCCGGGAAGATGTGCGGCACCGCCCGCTGCAGCTATAATAACTTTAATTCCACGTTTGTGTGCATTTTTGGCAAAGTCCGCAACCATTTCGGGGACTCTGTGGGCAGAAAGGGCATTTATCTCAAACGGGATCTCCATGCTGTTCAAAAATTCTGCAGCCTGAGACATTACCTTCATGTCTGAGGTACTGCCCATAATGATACTAACTAAAGGTGTCATGATAATCAATAAGTCATTTTTGTTTGCGGGCAAAGGTGAGCCAAAATAATCGAATTACCAAATTAGAATTCGTACAAAACAGTACAATTTCACAGATTATGTAAATACCAAAAAAAGCAATAGATATCAGGGGACAGATAACACCATAAGAAGTAGTGCATAAAGAATTGTAACTAACAGAATAAATCCATACTTTTGCGGCTGGTTATTGCCAAAAAAGACAGTAGGAGGCTGTTGGATTAACATTAAAGCAGCTTCCGGGTTGTAATACTTAAAATTATGAACAGGATAAAGCTCCACGACAAAACATTCAAGTTATTCATTACCTCAAAGGAGATTGAGGAGAGGGTTGAAGCTGTGGCAAACAGACTTAATAAAGACCTTAAAGATGTAGACACACCGCTCTTTCTCAGTGTCCTTAGCGGGTCTTTTATATTTGCTGCGGATCTTATTAGAAAGATTAACGTACAAAGCGACATTGCTTTTATAAAATTGACATCTTACGATGGAACAGAATCTACCGGTAATGTAAAGCAGATTATGGGGTTGTCGAAGAGTGTAGTGGGGAAGACGGTAGTTATTGTTGAGGACATTGTTGAAACCGGGAACACCATTGCGGAGCTTTACAGGATCCTAAAGGAAGCCGGAGCGGCCGAAATAAAAATATGTGCACTTATGTTCAAACCTGCTTCATACAAAAAAGATGTTAAGATAGATTATCCCGTATTCAACATACCGGATGATTTTATTATAGGTTATGGTTTGGACTACAATCAGTTGGGAAGACAGTACAAAGATATATACGTAATAGACGAGGAGTAGGTTGTTACATTGCCATCCGGTTTATTACATTGCTATTAGGAGAATACTAAGCTTAAACCTATTGACTAACTTCTGATAAGTTTTAAAGCCCTCCTTGCCGCAAAATCATATACACAATAGTTTTGCACTTGGCAGATAGGGGTTACGGTATTTTAATAATAGTATAATGAAATATTATGTATTATTCGGCCCTCCGGGTGCCGGAAAAGGTACTCAGGCCAAACTTTTGGTTGACAAGTACAATTTTCACCACGTATCTACAGGGGACCTGCTCAGAAAAGAGATAGCGGCAGGAACCAAGCTCGGCAATATAGCCAAAGGGCTTATAGATGCAGGTAATTTTGTAGATGACTCTATTGTCATTGGCATGATAGAGCACGAGATAGAGCAGCATCCTCACGTTAAGGGATTCCTTTTTGACGGTTTCCCAAGAACAACGTCGCAGGCAGAGGCTTTGGATGCGCTTCTCTCAAAAAGAGGGACAGCTGTCCACAAGGTTATCTCGTTCATAATTGATGACAACAAGGTTTTTGAACGTATTCATCACAGAGCCACAATTGAGGGACGTCACGATGATGCAAAGCCTGAGGTCATCCAGAACAGAATAGACACCTACCACAAAAAGACAGAGCCACTTATAAAGTATTATAAGGACTGCAACAAATATCACGAGATAGACGGCTCAGGCTCTGTTGATGAGGTCTTTACCAAGGTGGAGGGTCTTTTAGACAAATAATTAACAAAGGTTGTTGGTGATAATAAGTATCCCGACAACCTTTCTAAAACTTTTTATATGGCTAATTCAAACTTTGTAGATTATGTTAAACTGTTTCTTGCGTCGGGCGACGGAGGAAACGGGTCTATGCACCTTCACAGGGAGAAATACGTTCCAAAGGGTGGGCCCGATGGCGGTGATGGCGGACGAGGAGGCCATATAATCCTGCGTGGCAACAACCAGTTCTGGACCCTTATACACCTAAAATATAAAAAGCACATTAAGGCCGAAAACGGTGAGGCCGGCAGCGGTGCTTTGAGAACGGGAAAAAACGGCAAGGATATTATCTTGGATGTTCCGCTCGGGACTGTTGCCAAGGATGCCGAAACAGGAGAAACGCTGTTTGAGATAACCGAAAACGGTGAGGAGAGGATAATTGTAAAAGGTGGCCGGGGCGGATTAGGAAATGCAAATTTCAAAAGTGCAACCAACCAGACGCCACGTTATGCACAGCCCGGCGAGGAGCATATTGAGGGGTGGTTTATCCTTGAGCTTAAGATACTTGCCGATGTAGGGCTTGTAGGTTTTCCTAATGCAGGCAAGTCTACATTGCTTTCAGCTGTTTCAGCGGCACGTCCTAAGGTTGCAGACTATGCATTCACAACATTGGAACCGAGTGTTGGAATTGTATCGTATAGGGATGACAAATCGTTTGTCATGGCAGACATTCCGGGAATAATTGAGGGCGCCAGCGAGGGAAAAGGATTAGGACACAGATTTTTAAGACATATAGAGAGGAACTCTGTCCTGCTTTTCTTAGTTGCTGCAGATTCAAAGGATATAGCGGCGGAATACAAGATTCTGCTCAACGAATTAAAGAAGTTCAATCCGGAGCTTTTGGACAAAGACAGGATATTGGCCATATCAAAAAGCGATATGTTAGACGAGGAGCTTATAAAGGAGATAAAGCCGCACCTTCCAAGGAAGGTTCCTCATATATTCATCTCATCTGTTACCGGGGAGAATATTCCGCAGCTGAAGGATATGCTTTGGAAAGCGCTTAACAAGCCTGAGGAGAGAAAGATAATTCTGCCATCGCAGAGCGAATAGACTACAAGATTATGTTGGAGCAGCTTATAGGATGGGACAAAGAGTTGATGCTTGCAATCAATCACGCCAATACCCCTTTTTGGGATGTTGTAATGCAAGTTGCATCATATAAATACTCCATAGTGCCAATATCTGTTCTCATCCTCTTTCTGCTGTTCTATAAACAGAATGCAAAGAGATCCCTTTTGTTTGTAGCAGCAATTGTTGTAACATTTGCCATATGTGATTCAGGCTCTACCATTCTCTTTAAAAATACTATTGGAAGATTAAGGCCATGTCACGACCCCTCCATAATGGATATGGTTAGGATGTTGGAGTACAGGGGTGGGCAGTTTGGCTTTATATCGTCTCATGCAGCCAATCTTTTTGGTCTTGCTGTGGTCTCCTCTTTTGCAATAGGGCGCAGATGGTACAGTTTCTTCATCTTTAGCTGGGCGACATTGGTTGCTTACAGCAGGGTTTATGTTGGAAAGCATTTTCCGGGAGATGTAATCTGCGGGGCTATTTTTGGGGCAGCTGTTGGCATGCTTATAATTTACATTACAGGTTTTGTACAATCAAAACTCAAACAAAAAGGACAATTATAGATCTACCAAACATTAAACATAAACAGACACAATATGCTATACATTTTTGACACCTGCACAGATCCATACTGGAACCTTGCTGCCGAGGAGTATCTTCTTAAAGAGCATACGGAACCTATCTTTAGAATATGGAGAAATGACAATGCCATAATTGTAGGTCACTATCAGAATACAATTGCAGAGATAGATGTGGATGTTGTTAAAAAGAACAACATTAAAGTAGTAAGGCGCATAACAGGAGGTGGCGCCGTATTCCACGATCTGGGGAATGTTAATTTTACATTCATTGAACGGAAAAATCTTAATGAGGATGCATCTGCAATGTTCAGAAGGTTTACAAAACCTATTTTAGAGGCTATAAATTCTCTTGGAGTAAAGGCTTATTTGGAGGGTAGAAACGATCTTCTCATAGATGGTTGCAAGTTCTCGGGCAATGCAGTCTGCATATACAAAGACCGTGTATTGCAGCATGGTACAATGCTTTTCTCATCTTGCATGAGCGATCTTGCCGCCGCGCTTAAGACCCGCCCTGAAAAGTTCCAGGGGAAAGCAGTGCAGTCTACAAGAAAACGTGTGACAAACATATCTGAGCATCTGCCTCTACAAAATAAGGGTATGTCTGCTACAGATTTCCAGCAATATATCCTCAATTTTATAATGGAGAGATACGGCGGGCAGATTTATGAATATACACCAACAGATATTAAGGCTATAGACAAGCTGTGTGCAGACAAGTATTCGCAGGAGTCATGGAACTTTGGCTGCTCACCAAACTACTCGTTCAGCAATGTAAAGAAACTGAGCGGAGGCATAGTGGAATTCTATTTTGATGTGGAGGGTGGTCTTATAAAGAACTTTAAAGTATTCGGTGACTACTTCTTTACCAAGCCTACGGAGGAGTTTGTTGCATTATTTGAGGGGACACCTCATAATTACAACATTATAGAGGAGAAGGTGCAGAATTTGGACTGTGAGCTAAAAAAAGAGACCCCTCTTGGTATTGGGGCTTATTTTAACGGGATTGATGTACAGGAAGTTGTAAGTATGTTCTTTAAGTAATCTTAAAAAAATAACTTGGTAATCTTTAATTGTCTTTTCGGTCTATATGTCTTTTCTCATCAGTCATGTGCCACCGGCACACTCCTTCTTCAAAAAGACATCTATCCTCAAAAATACTGCTAAATCTTTACCAACTTATTTTTTAACGCTTACTAAATAAAAAAAGCTGCCTGCGTGGCAGCTTTTTCATTTATTACATCTCCTCATCTTCATCATCAAGATCGTCAAGATTATCATCAAGATCATTTTCAAATACCCCCTCTTTAATCTTCTCCTTACTCTTCTCCTTTCCTTTTACCTTTCCCAACTGCAGTTTAAGCACATCTACACAATCTACGATTGCATCTTCAAAGGTGGAGGCATCGCGTTCAATACGCACCTCCCCGTTAGAGGTCTTGATTACAATTTTAGCGGCTTTTTTGTCGGGAAACAAAGTCATAACAACCTCTGCTTCCAAGATACCATCATAGAATTTTCCTAATTTTCCAACTTTTTTGTCTACAAACTCCAACAACTTAGGTCTGGCGTTAAATTTAACAGATTGAACTCTGATATCCATACTAACCTCCTTTTTTTGCTCGTGGATGAGCGGTTATATAAATTTTTTTAAGCTTTTCAAACGAGTTATGGGTGTAAACCTGCGTCGTTGCCAAAGAGGCATGCCCAAGTACATTCTTTATACTGTTTATGTCTGCACCGTCGTTAAGGAGTGCTGTGGCAATGGTGTGCCTCAAGACATGTGGAGTTTTAGCCCCGTGTAACTCATTAAAGCCCTTCAATTCATTTTTAACTACATTATTAACAAACTGCAAATAAAGTGGTTCGCCTCTGTTTGTAAGAAAGAAGGCATTGCTCCGGGCATCCGGCCAACGCTCTGCTCTCGTCTGTAAATATACTAAAATTTTCTCATATAGATACGAAACTATAGGAATTTCTCTCATTTTATCTCCTTTTCCTATAATTCTGAATATCTCTCTGCTGCTGTCAAAGTTTTCTATCTTAAGCGAAACCAACTCTGCCCTCCTCATTCCTGTAGCATACAGCATTAATACAATAAGTGCATCTCTCTCCCTCTTATACACCTCATCTACAGTCTCTTCCTCACCATCTTCATCTAATTTCCTCGGAAGGAAATCTGCCGCCAAGCAGTCTGCTACCCTGTTAATAGCCTCCTCCTCAAAAAACTTTGGAAGTCTCCTTTCAACTTTGGGGCGTTTTACGGTTGTAACAGGATTGTCATATAAAACATTATTGCCAACCAAATATTTGCAGAAACTGCTGAGTGCACTTAGATGAAGATTTATGCTCCTCGGGGTCAGCTCCTCCTCTGAGAGAGAAACAATATGGTTCCTTATATTGTTTTTGGTAAAGACCTCTTTGGCATCTGCGCCCATATTATCATCGGCCGCCGAACTGTAAAAACGCTCAATGGCATCTCTGTAAAGTTCTACTGTACGAGAGGAATATCGCTTCTCAACCGCTATATAGTTTAAGAAGCTGTTCATCAAGCTATTTAAAATACCATCGTTCATACCACTAAGGTAGCAAAAAACACAATACAAAATGAATTTTATCTACTTTCTTGTCTCCGGTATGTGGATATTTTCCATCTGTATTACAAAAATGTTATACTTCATTCAAAATTTTTAAAAATATTGTGCAATTGTTGGTTAAATTTTTATAAATTTGTTATTTTCGGCAACAGAAGCTATGTATAGAAGTTTATTCAAACGCTTTTTTGACATTGTTTTCTCTATGTTCGGGCTTATTGCAGTAAGTCCTGTGCTTTTGATTGTTACAATATGGCTATCCTTTTTCAATAAAGGAGCCGGCGTTTTTTTTACTCAAAAGCGACCCGGGAAGAATGCAAAAGTCTTTAAACTCATAAAGTTTAAGACAATGACAAATGAGAGGGACGAAAACGGAAATCTACTGCCGGATAAAGAGAGGATCACCAATATTGGCGCATTCCTGCGTTCAACCTCTATAGACGAATTGCCCCAGTTATTGAACATAATCAAGGGCGATATGTCTTTTATAGGACCAAGACCTCTGCTTGTACAGTATCTGCCGCTTTACAACAAAGAGCAGGCAAGAAGGCATGAGGTACGACCGGGAATATCCGGTTGGGCTCAATGTCATGGGAGAAATTCAATCTCATGGGCTGAAAAATTTAGGTATGATGTCTGGTATGTTGACAATATATCGCTAAAGACAGATCTTATTGTGATATACCTGACTATTAAAAAAGTTTTGAACAGAGAGGGTATTAATTCGTCCGATGATACAACAATGGAGTATTTTAACGGACATAATTAATGGCGTTGGCATTAGCGTTGGCGTTGGCCACTTTTTAAGGTAGAGAAAGTAAAGAGAGGATAGAGGGTAGAGAGTGGAAAGGGCGTTGGCGATAATTAAAAATTAAGTTGATAGTATATAGGAGCCTATTGTTTATAGGTAGCTGTAATAATCTTAAGTTTATAAGCTTAAAGCTACTGATTAGCCTTTGAACGATAGGTTAAATTAAAGTATAGGAACAGCATTTAAATTTGCAGAAAGAAAATTAAAAGTAAAAAGTTAAAAATGAGAGATATAGCTATATATGGTGCAGGAGGATTTGGAAGAGAAGTCCTTACTTTAATACAGGATATAAACAAAGCGAGCGAATCATGGAACATTATAGGCTTTTTTGATGATGGTCACAAAAAAGATGAATTGGTAAACAGGCACGTTGTTTTGGGTAACATAGATGACCTTAACTCTTGGGACAAGCAGTTGGCTGTAGTGGTTGCTAATGGAGATCCTCTTATAAAGAGAAAAATCATTGGTAAAATAGACAATTCAAAAGTTTATTTTCCCACACTTATTCATCCGACTGCTATAATTGGAGATACAAACTACGTATCTTTTGGCAAAGGATGCATTATATGTGCCGGCAACATTATTACCACAAATATATGTTTCCATGATTTTGTAACTCTCAATCTAGCCTGTACAGTAGGGCATAACGCAATAATAGGTAATTACACCTCCATTATGCCGGCAGTGAATATTTCCGGTGAGGTTACAGTTGGTGAGGCTGTGTATTTGGGTACGGGAGTAAAGATAATAAATAGAATAACAGTTGGAGACAATGTTGTAGTAGGAGCCGGTGCTGTAATAGCAAAGAACATTCCTGCAAACTGTACCGCTGTTGGTATTCCTGCAAAACCTATTAAGTAAGCGCTAAAAAATAAGTTGGTAAAGATTTAGCAGTATTTTTGAGGATAGATGTCTTTTTAAAGATGGAGTGTGCCGGCGGCACATGACTGATGAGAAAAGAAATATAGACCGAAAAGACAATTAAAGATTACCAAGTTATTTTTTTTAGATTATTAAGTTTAACAAATGATTTTCATAGCATAGATGGAAAGAAAACGGATTTACTTGTGCCTTGCACATTTGTGTGGAGAGGAACAAAAATATATTCAGGAAGCGATAGATACCAATTGGGTCGTTCCGCTTGGGCCAAATGTAAATGCCTTTGAAGAGCAGTTGAAACAGTATATTGGAGAAGGCAAGGAGATTGTTGCCCTGTCATCTGGAACTGCCGCAATACATCTTGCCTTAATTGAATTGGGCGTTGGATGTGGAGACGAGGTAATTGTACAGAGTTTTACATTCTGTGCATCGGCCAATCCGGTTAAATATCTTGGAGCAACCCCCGTATTTGTTGATTCAGAGCCGGAGAGTTGGAACATGGATCCTCAACTATTGGATGAGACTATAAATGATAGAATTGCAAAAACGGGCAAAAAGCCAAAGGCTATAATCCCTGTATCCCTTTATGGCATGCCGCCAAAAATGGATGAGATAATGAAGATAGCGAATCGTCATGAAATTCCGGTAATTGAAGATTCTGCAGAGGGACTTGGTTCTCTCTTCAACGGAAAGCCGTGCGGAACTTTCGGTAAGTTTGGTGTGCTCTCCTTTAACGGTAACAAAATGATTACCACTTCCGGCGGAGGTGCGTTAATCTGCGCAGATGCAGAGACAAAACAGCGTATAATGTGGTATGCTACCCAAGCTCGGGAGGCATATCCGTTCTACCAGCATAAAGCTATAGGATTCAATTACAGAATGTCCAATATCTGCGCCGGCATAGGACGCGGACAGATGACAATTCTTAACAGTCATATTGAACACCATAGAAAACTTAACAGATTATACAGAGAACTTTTGTCAAATATAGATGGTATAACTTTGCATGATAATCCGTCCGCAAACTTTGACAGCAATTTCTGGCTGAATACCATAACTCTTGACCCCGCTTTAAAAGTTACCGGAATGGATGATGTACCTTCATACAACACAGGGTGCGAGCCAAACTGCAATGTTGAAGCCATGCGCCTGCTTTTGGACAAAGCCGGCGTTGAGACACGTCCTTTATGGAAGCCTATGCACAAGCAGCCTGTATATACAGATTGCCCTGCATATATAAACGGAGTAAGTGAGGGACTGTTTAAGGGAGGGTTATGCCTGCCAAGCGGGCCTTGCGTATCTGAGGAAGATGTGAGATATATTGTAGACTGTATTGAATCTGCAATAAGGTAAAAGGCAACACTCCATACGATTCCATAAAAAATCGAAAGAGGATGACCACATCATATTGGTCATCCTCTTCTTGTATCTATAAAACAATCTTTGTTGTCTTTCAATAAAGATGATATAATGAGTTATTCCTCGCTTAACTGAAGAGCTTTAACATAGATAGCCTTATTGATCTCTTCACGTCTTCTTACAGATTTCTTAACGAAAGTCTTTCTGTTTCTAAGCTCGCGAACAGTACCTGTCTTCTCAAATTTACGTTTGAATTTCTTTAGGGCTCTCTCAATGTTCTCACCCTCTTTAATTGGAACTATAATCATTATTTTACCACCTCCTTTTTATTTCGGACTGCAAAGGTATTACTTTTTGCCAATATAGCAAATTTTCTTCCCGACAATTTGTCGGGAAGGGTAATTATCAATTCATTAAAGCCCAACCTTTAGTCCAGTCATTCCCCTCCTTTACAGCACCGGCGTAGTTTACATTGGTAAAGAAGCTGTCTGCCGAAAGCTCCATTGCTCCACTGTATGTTCCAATATAGTCCGATGTCAATTTTATATCTTCAACCAAAGAGTTGTGGTTATCTGCTGCCATGAACAGTTCCGGAGAATAGATGCCCTCCTTGCAAGAAATTCCTGTGGAGAAGAAGAGATATTTAAGAGATGATGCACCGTTAACCAATGAGTTCTCTGTCTCTGCTGTTTCAGTTGTAACGCAGTTGGTCTTGCCTGTAAGCACAGAGTTGAAGATTCTTGCAAATGTACCCGCTCTCAACCTTATACCTCTTTTGTTAACATCTGAGTTATTGCCATTTAAGGTTAAGTTAGAGAGTAACGGATTTGCTATTGGAGCAGCTGCAAAGTCTTTGCTGTTGTTATCGCATTCCAAAAGGCAGTCGCACTCCGCAGATTTTTGGACACCAATCCAGAACTGTCCTTTGCCGGACCATCCTTCTGTCCAGTCAAACAGATCATCTGTGTTGTCATAAGATACAAGATATTTACAGTTTAGCGTGCCTCCAAACCACTCAAATCCGTCATCCGAGCCTTTATAAGCCTCAAGATACTCGGCTACTGTTCCATTTCCTACACCATAAAATGTAAATCCGTTAGCCTCTTTCTCTTCGCTGAATGAATAGCCTGCATACTCCAATCTTATATACCTTAACACACCTGAATTGTCGTTGGCATTGTCACCGCCATAAGGAGCATCGCCAATCTCAGATTTTGATACGGTACCTTTAACATTGATAGGTGCATAACCGCAGATGTGAACACCGCCCCAAGCTCCATGCTCCTTTCTCTCAGATGTTAGTACAATAGGCTCGTTTGCAGTTCCTTGCGCATCTATCTTTGCCCCCTGCTCAATTAGTATGTAATCTACAATGTTGTCATCCTTTGCAATAACAGTAACACCGGGCTCAATGTAAAGCGTTGCACCTGCCTTTACATGGTATCCGCCGTTTAGGTAATAGGTTTGTCCTCTCTGTAATGTTCTGTTCTCTGTAAGCTCCCCGGAGAGAAGATTGTCATCTTCATTGTTAGGATCGTTAGAACTTTTTTCACAAGAGGTAGCCAATGCCAGCATCCCGCAAAGCACCATGGCAATTTTTGATTCTGTTTTAAAATTCATCATAAAATGTTTTAAAAAATCGTATTCATATTTCTCTGATTGTAAGCTAATTAAACACAATTAAAATCTCTTGAAATCTTTATTTGTTGGGAAACAGTTTATAATTTAAAATTCATCCCAATCTCAAAACCAACACCCTGCTTGAACTGCTCAGTAACAACCTTTTTCCCGCTCTCTTTTATCTTTTGAGTAAACTTTATACTGCTGTTTAACAGGTTGCTTCCTTTTGCAGTTATGGTAAATCCCTTGCCAAGTTCCAGTGAACCTGTAAAATTTACAGTATTCAAAGGATGCTGAATTACGTTACTCATTCCATATATTCCAACGCTCTGTATTCTTGGACCTTGCAGATTATAAACCAATGAAAGGTTCATCTTCTGCGTTCCAACCTTTGGAGAGTAGACTACATCTGCATTCACAAGGTATGGAGAGGCTCCTTGAAGCGATCTTTGTACATCTGTATAAACACCACCTCCATTTGGAAGATTAACATTGGTATAGATAAATGAGCCGTTTGCACTTACATTAAGATTTTGCAGAAGTGACTTTTTCACCTCAATCTCAGCACCTAATGCAATTCCGCTTTCGGCATTTCTAAAAGAGTGGACAACAGATCCTCCGCTTGACTCCTGTATCATCTCAATTGGAGATGCCAAGTATTTGTAATATGCAGTCACAGAGAATAATGCACCATCATTCGCAAAATACTCGTATCTTATGTCCACATTGTAGTTGTAACCGTTCCGCAGATTCTCGTTACCCCTCATCTCTGCACTACCATACGACTCCTTATAAAGGAACGGCGAATTTTCTATGAAAGACGGTCTTGTAACAGTTTTTGAAAGGGATAGCCTTATAGATTGTTCCTGTGTCACCGAATATTTTATGTTAATTGCAGGGAATATATCCCAACTGTTTAACCTGCTGCGTTTTGCCATTGACGCATCATTATAGTAATCTACATATTGTAGTGCGTTTTCTCCTCTGATTCCAATATTAAACAGCCATTTTTCTCCGCAATACAGATCTGTCTCTGCAAATGCAGCAACTGTTCTGTTATAGGCATTGTATCCGTATTTAGGTTGGTTGTCTTTTATTATTGAAATAGCACCGCTCTCTATATTTTTATCATTAAGATAGCCATCTGTGTTGTAAATATCTAAAATCACAGGATTTATATTTGTAAGATTATAGTAGTACCTTACAGAATTGTAATCTCTTGTCTTGTATTTACCGTTAAATCCCCCCTTAAGATTGTTTTTCTCTCCGAATTTGTACACCAATTTCAGATTTCCCGAATACTCCCTCTCGTTCAATGTTCCAAAATAACGCATTGTCTCCTGTCTGTTGAGCTTGAAGAGGCTTAGTCTGCCATTGTCGTTTCTGAACATCACCTGTCTTCTGTCCGGCTCATTGCTGTTAGTAGTTCCGTATGAAACCGCCCACTCTATATCTGCTTTTTTTGTTAATCTGTTGCTTCCCGACAACTGGTTGTTAAAGAGTGAATAAGCATGAAAGACGCTGTTGCTTCCAATAAGGTTGTTGCCCTCACTGTCAAAGCCCTCCCTCCTTTTATAATCATCTATTGCATTTCTTGAATAAAATGCAGTATAATTTATTCTGTCTCCATTGTCCCACTCATATCCTACAGTTGCAAGGCCACACAGCTTTAAAGTTGTAGCGTAACTATCGTAACTAAATTCATTTAACGTTGTACCCTGAACATTAAGGTTTGCTATATAAGCATCTTTCATTGAACTTCTCTCCAAGCTGCTGCCACCACTCAAAAACCAATCTAACTTACCGCTGCCAACCCTATACACACGCCCTATCGCAGCATTGAGCGACACATTAAGGAGTGCACTGCTTTTGTCTATGGAGAAACCGTTCTTAAACGGATAACCCTTTATACCTCCCCCTCTTAGCATTCCGCCTTTACTTTGACTGTGATAGAAATCCTTAAAAATTGTATTTCCGTTACCACCAATACCAACTCCCACAGAGAAACTGTTCTTGTCTCCACTCTCTTTTGTTGATATATCTATATGTGCCCCGGAATAATCAGCAGCCGTTCCCGCATTAAACACCTTGCTTACAGTTATGTTCCTTATAGATGATGCAGGAAAAATATCCAACGGTATCAGTTTGTTGTCGGGATTAGGAGAAGCTATTGGAAGACCATTCAATGTTGTTATGCTATACCTGTCACCAAGCCCCCTTACAAACAATCTGTTCCCGTCAAATGATATTCCCGACAATTTCTTTACACCTTCGGCTGCATTTGAGATCCCCTTCACACTCATCTCTCCCGCACCTATCATCTCAACTGCAGCCGTTGCCAACTTACGCTCGTTTAAAAGCAGCTTCTCGCTCTCCATATTTTTCTTTCCGCTTATCACAACCTCGTCAAGCAGAAGGTCGTCAGGTTCCATTATTATATCTATTATTAACTTTTCCTCCTTACCAATCTTTACCTCCTTCTCTACCGTCTTAAACGAAAGGTAATGCGCCTGTAACTTAAATGTACCGTGAGGAGCTTTTTTTATTACATATCTGCCATCTGCCTCTGTTGTTGTTCCTAATGTTGTTCCGGCAATGACTATCTGTACCCCCGGAAGCGGTTCATTTGTTCCTTTCTCTGTGACAATCCCCTCTACAGTCTGCGCATTAACATTATATGCTAACAGAACACTCATCGTTGCAATTAAGATTCTTCTTATCATAAATATTGTTTAAATTATTTATATCCCGTTTTTCAAGCGCAAAGTAAAACGTATATTATTACAACAATATTTCACCTTTATTATTTTTATGTAAAGCGTTATTTATCTGATTTTGCGAACAATACAGCCATGCATAAATAATTATTACAGATATATTACAATTCATTTAAGAATTTAACACAAACACATTCCTTTTATATAAAATAACAAGTCTACACACGATTAAGAAGTTATTTAAATAAGCGTTAAAAATAAGTTGGTAAATATTTAGCAGTATTTTTGAGAAAAGAATATAGGCCAAAAAGACAATTAAAGATTACCAAGTTATTTTTTTAAGATTACTAAATTGTAGGTTACGGAAAGTTCATTATAACAAGACAGGAGTTTGGCTACAGTTATTCAGATTAAAAAAGAGCAGCCTAAATAAATAGACCGCTCTCAAATATTTTTAAGAAATGTATGAAAAAGTAGAAAGTCTATGCTTCTGCAGAATCTACTTTTTTATACACTCTTTTTTATTGGAATCTCTGGTTCAACAGCTCCATCAGCTTAACTGCAGCAAAGGCAATAGGGGTACCCGGGCCAAAGATAGCAGCTGCACCGGCTTTGTAAAGAGCATCGTAATCCTGTGCAGGAATAACACCTCCGGCAACAACAATGATATCCTCTCTACCAAGCTTCTTAAGCTCCTCAACAATCTGAGGGATAAGAGTCTTGTGACCTGCTGCCAATGAAGATACTCCAACAGCGTGAACATCGTTCTCAACAGCCTGTTTAGCAGCCTCTGCAGGGGTCTGGAACAAAGGTCCCATATCTACGTCAAAGCCGCAGTCTGCATAACCTGTTGCAACAACTTTAGCTCCACGGTCGTGACCATCCTGGCCAAGTTTTGCTATCATAATACGTGGCTGACGGCCCTCTCTCTTGGCAAACTCGGCAACCATCTCTTTAGCTTTCTCAAACTCTGCGTCGTTCTTAACTTCCGATGAGTAAACACCTGTATTCATTCTTATAACTGCTTTATAACGTCCTACAACTACCTCGCAAGCATCTGAGATCTCGCCCAATGTTGCACGTGCCTTTGCAGCCTCAACGGCTAACTCAAGCAGGTTACCTGTCTTGTTCTTAACAGCCTCAGTGATAGCTGCAAGACACTCTTTAACCTTAGCCTCATCTCTATGAGCTCTAAGGTCTTTAAGACGTGCAATCTGCTGCTCTCTAACTTTGGTGTTATCAATATCAAGAATCTCAATAGGAGCCTCTTTCTCAAGACGGTACTTGTTAATACCAACAATTGTATCATGGCCGGAATCGATACGAGCCTGTTTACGAGCTGCAGCCTCCTCAATTCTAAGTTTAGGAATACCGGTCTCAATAGCTTTGGCCATACCGCCAAGTTTCTCAACCTCCTGAATATGAGCCCAAGCTTTATGAGCCAACTCGTTGGTTAGAGACTCTACATAGTATGAACCTGCCCATGGGTCTATTGAACGGCATACATTTGTCTCTTCCTGAATATAGATCTGGGTATTACGTGCAATACGTGCAGAGAAATCTGTAGGAAGTGCAATAGCCTCGTCCAAAGCGTTGGTATGAAGAGACTGAGTGTGGCCAAGAGCCGCTCCCATAGCCTCGATACATGTTCTTGCAACGTTGTTGAACGGATCCTGCTCTGTAAGTGACCAGCCGGATGTCTGGCAGTGTGTTCTAAGTGACAATGATTTAGGATTCTGTGGATTAAACTCCTTAACAATCTTAGCCCACAACATTCTTGCTGCACGCATCTTGGCAATCTCCATAAAGTGATTCATACCAATAGCCCAGAAGAATGACAAACGCGGAGCAAACGCATCAACAGAGATACCGGCTTTAATACCTGTTCTCAAATACTCAAGACCATCTGCCAACGTATAAGCCATCTCTATATCGTTGGTTGCACCTGCCTCCTGCATGTGATAACCTGAGATTGAGATAGAGTTGAACTTAGGCATATATTTAGATGTGAACGCAAATATATCACCAATGATTCTCATTGAGAATTCAGGTGGATAGATATATGTGTTACGAACCATGAACTCCTTTAGAATATCGTTCTGGATTGTACCTGCCATCTCCTCTAATTTTGCACCCTGCTCCAATCCTGCAACAATATAGAATGCCATAATAGGAAGAACGGCACCATTCATTGTCATTGAGACAGACATTTTGTTAAGAGGAATCTGGTCAAACAGAATCTTCATATCCTCAACAGAGCAGATACTAACACCGGCTTTTCCAACATCGCCAACTACTCTTGGGTGGTCTGCATCGTATCCTCTGTGTGTAGCAAGGTCGAACGCAACAGAAAGTCCCTTCTGACCTGCAGCAAGGTTTCTTCTGTAGAATGCGTTAGACTCCTCTGCTGTAGAGAAACCTGCATATTGTCTGATAGTCCAAGGTTTCTGAACATACATTGTACTGTATGGTCCTCTTAGGAAAGGAGCCACACCTGCTGCATAATGCAAGTGCTCCATACCCTCAAGATCAGCCTCGGAATAATTTGTCTTTACATCAATCCTTTCGGGTGTATGCCAAGTGCTGTTCTTAAGCACCTCTTCGCATGCATTGCCGTCTGTATATTTTATATCTGAAAATTTAGGACGCATAATTATTCAACTTTTAAAAATTCTTATTTCTCCCGCACAAATCTTACTTAATACCCAATTTAGCCTGATAATCTTCCAAAGTATGAAGAACATTGCTTCTTACACTAATGAAGTTCTCAATTCCTTTAGCCATAAGATCCTCTTTGCAAGCAGGATCACCGGCAACTACTACAATAGCCTTGTCACCAACAAGCTGAGCAATCTGTGGAACTGCATCTGCATACTCATCATCAGAAGAGCAAGCTACAACTATATCTGCACCTGCCTCTAAAGCAGCCTTAACACCCTCTTCAATATTTGCGAAACGGTTGTTGTCAACTACCTTGAAACCGGCAACGGCAAAGAAGTTACAAGCGAACTGTGCTCTTGCACGGCACATTGCCAAGTTACCGTATGTAACCATGAATGCCATAGGTCTCTTACCACTCTTCTCTGTTCTAAGTCTCATAGCCTCAAATGGTTGAGCACCTCTATACTGAATAAGCGGTTCACCTATCATCTCGCCCTCCTTAACTGCAGGCGCAGGTTTGGTAGCAATCTCTACGGTAACCTCTTTAGGTGCAACCTCGTTGAAATTAGGATATTGGTTTGTACCAAGGATGGTCTCTTTTCTTGTCTCAATATTCTTGTCTCTCTTGGCAGCAGACTCTTTGATTGCTGTTTGAATGTAACCCTCTTTGAAAGCTGCTACATAACCACCAAGCTCCTCAACCTTCTTGAACAGATTCCAAGCAGCCTCTGCTATAGATTGAGTAAGTGTTTCAACATAGTATGAACCTGCAGCAGGATCTACCACTTTGTCAAAATGAGACTCCTCTTTAAGGATAATCTGTACATTTCTTGCTATACGGTTGCTAAACTCGTTTGGCTCTCTGTATGAGAAATCAAATGGAAGAACCTCCAAGGAATCAACACCTGCAATAGCAGCACTCATAGCCTCTGTTGTTCCTCTTAGCATATTTACGTATGAATCGTAAACTGTCTGGTTCCATCTGCTTGTAACAGCATGAATCTTCATCTTCTCTGCACAAAGCTCTTTAGCACCGTAATCTTTTACGATATTTGCCCAAAGCATTCTTGCTGCACGGAATTTTGCTATCTCCATAAAATATGTAGAACTTACAGCAAAAGTAAACTGTATTCTATCTGCTGCCTCATCTGCAGACAAGCCTGCATCTGTAAGAACACTCAAATACTCACTACCCATAGCAAGGCCAAAACCAAGCTCCTGAGATATTGTGGAACCGGCATCATTAAGAGCGTAAGCCTCAACACCTATAACTCTTACTTTAGGATAATCTTTAACTGCATCTACAACAGCCTTAACATTAGCCAATGATTTATCTGAACAGAACTTGCCATGTTTGTTAAGACCGCGAAGAGGGTCGTAATCAAAAGTTGCTCTAAGCTCTGCAGGTTTAACCCCCTGCTCCTTAGCTACAGCCAAAAATGAATTGATGATCTCAACTGTTGCGCAGCAGCAACCCTCAAAGTTTACCTGAACCTTGTTAAGGTCTATGCCCTTTAGAAGGGTCTCCATCTCAGCCTTTGAAATAGGCTGCTTGCCGTTAATACAGAAGCCAACAGTCTCAACACCCTTCTTAAGACCGTCAACAGCCTGTGCGTTAGCCTCTGCGTAATTGCCCTCACAAGCACAGTAGTCCTGACGAATCTGCCAGTTGTTATCATCTTTTGTACCCCTTACAAATGGGAAAGTTCCTGGCTCAGAACCCATATGTTTTACATTCTTAAGGTCTTCCTCACGGTAATAAGGACGAACCGAAAAACCGTCTTGTGTCCTCCATACAAGTTTTTTCTCGTAGTCGGCACCCTTAAGATCCTTTGTAATCACCTCTTCCCATTGCTGGGTAGATACCGGTGGAAACTCAGCAAATAATTTTTCTGCCATATCGTTTTATTATTAATAAATTTTGTTGTGTATGTTCTTATTTGTAAAAGCAGCCAACATCCGTAGTTTCTGCCTTAAAATATCGCGCAAATTTAGGCAATTAATGTTAATTAAGCTAATATTTACGCTATTATATATAGCCAAAAGAGATAACCAACCTAATGGCTATCTCTTTTTAACTGAATACTATATTATACTATCGATCAAAGAATCATCTGCTATGTTAGGTATGGTAACCTTTAGGCCCGGAGTACGTTCCATCTCTCTCTCAATGGCAAACATTGCCCCTTTGTTACGGGCCCAGCTCCTTCTTGCAATACCATTGTTAACATCCCAAAGAAGCATATTCCTTATTCTTCTGTCTGCATCGTCAGATCCATCTATAACCATTCCAAAGCCACCGTTCATAACCTCTCCCCAGCCTACGCCGCCGCCGTTGTGGATAGATACCCAAGTAGCTCCGCGGAACGAGTCTCCAATCACATTTTGTACCGCCATATCTGCGGTGTATGAGGAGCCGTCATAGATATTCGATGTCTCTCTGTATGGAGAGTCTGTTCCCGACACATCATGATGGTCTCTTCCAAGCACTATAGGTGCCTTTACCTTACCCTCTCTTATTGCCTTGTTCATTGCAAGAGCAATCTTTATCCTACCCTCGGAATCGGCATATAGGATACGGGCCTGCGAACCAACCACCAACCTATTCTTTCCGGCCTCCTTAATCCAGTGTATATTGTCGGCGAGCTGCGGTTTTATCTCATGAGGAGCATCCTTCATTATCTCCTCCAAAACATCCGTTGCAAGCTTGTCTGTATATGCAAGGTCATCCGGATCGCAAGAGGTGCAAACCCATCTGTAAGGGCCAAATCCGTAATCGAAGAACAGAGGCCCCATAATATCCTGAACGTATGAAGGATACCTAAATTTACGTATTTTCTCCGTGTCTATTGTGTTTGCATCCATACCCGGGTTGAATATATCTGCACCTGCACGAGACGACTCCAACAAGAATGCATTACCGTAATCAAAGAAGTACATCCCTTTGGCTGCCAATTTATTAATTGCCGCAACCTGTCTCCTCAAAGACTCCTTGACAGCCTCTTTAAACCTTTCGGGGTCCTCTGCCATCATTCTCTTGCTCTCCTCAAATGAATAGCCTACAGGGTAGTAGCCGCCTGCCCAAGGGTTATGAAGCGATGTCTGGTCCGATCCCAAATCCACATGAACCTCATCCTTTGCAAGTCTCTCCCACAAATCCACTATGTTTCCATGATATGCCAATGACACGGCCTCTTTTGCAGCTACCGCCTTTTTGATTCTTACAAGCAGGCTGTCCAAATCTTCATAAACCTCATCTACCCATCCCTGCGAATATCTTGTCTGTATCGCCTTCTCGTTAACCTCAGCCACAACACCAACAACACCGGCAATTACAGCCGCCTTAGGTTGTGCTCCGCTCATTCCGCCAAGTCCGCTGCTCACAAACAGCTTGCCTCTCAAATCCTCCGGTTTAATCTTGGCAAAATCTTGTATATCAAACTCTTTTCCCATATTTTGCAGAATCTGCTTGCGTGCACCGTTAAGGATGGTAATTGTTGTACCGTGCACAATACCCTGAGGCCCTATATACATAAACGAACCTGCTGTCATCTGCCCGTACTGAGAAACACCCATTGCATTAAAACGCTCCCAATCATCCTGTTTAGAGTAGTTTGGAATTACCATACCATTGGTTATTACCAACCTTGGAGCATTCTTGTGAGACGGGAAAAGCCCAAGAGGGTTGCCGCTGTAAAGCACAAGTGTCTGCTCATCTGTCATCTCGGACAGATACTTCATTGTAAGTCTGTATTGTGCCCAATTCTGGAATGCGGCACCGTTTCCTCCGTATGTGATAAGTTCATGCGGGTGTTGGGCAACAGCCTTGTCCAAGTTGTTGCTTATCATAAGCATTATGGCTGCCGCCTGCTCGCTTTTATGAGGAAAATCGTTTATGTTTCTGGCATGCATCTCATAAGATGGGCGATACCTGTACATATAGATACGTCCGTAATCATGCAGCTCGCGGGCAAACTCCTTTGCCAAGAATTCATGTTGCTCCTTTGGGAAATATCTTAATGCATTCTTAAGAGCTAACCTCTTCTGCTCCTTTGTTAGAATATCCTTTCTTTTTGGGGCATGGTTCACTGTTGTATCGTACGGTTGCGCATCCGGAATCTGTGCCGGAATACCTTCGCACACCAAGGTCTTAAAATCTTTCATATATAGCTATAAATTGTTTTCTTTTTGTTACAAAAATAGTATAAAAAGTTAAAAGCTGCGAGACTTTCTCACAAAATCTCGCAGCTTTTTATCATTATATGCCATAATGGTCTAATACACTAATTCAAACTCATCTACATAGAGCACCGTTCCGTTTCCTCCTGTAAAATAATCCCCATAACGGCTGGCTGCAGCAACTATAAGGATATGAGTAGGTTTGCGTGTAAGGCTCTTATAATTGAGCTTAATCTCAAACTCCTTGTACTTGTCGCCCGTAGCGGTATCATCCAACAGATTGCCAACAGCTATTATACCGGGGTCATTATCAAGATCCAATAAAGTCTTTGTTGAGGTATTAATGGTAAATGTCTTGCCCCAATCGGCAAGGACAACATATATATGGCACTGGTCGTTCCTGCCCTCTAAATGCAGATATGGTTCTTTGACCTTGTCTATTTTTGCCGGAGTATAATTGTAGTACCCCTTGAGAGCCTTAGGTCTGCCTGTAAACGGCACTCCAAAAGCAAGCTCCGCCCCTACCCCAATTGTCTTTACATATTTGCCTGTATAGATACTCCCGGCAGCAAGCACGCCAAAGACCGTTGTGGAAGCAAGTTTTGCAGCCTTGCCCTTAACCACAAATATCTCCTCCGGTGAGGTTGGATTTTTAGAACCCACAGTATTTGCACCGCGGTTTCCGCTATCCCAAAAATAGTTGGCAGATGTAAGATCGGCATTTGGATACCAACTCTTCCCCTCCATAATCCAGTTATCAAAATTAAGATTTGGAACAGTAGGGGCAGCCTCTGTTGTAAAGCTCTTTGTCTCACCAAAGTTTTCACCTTGTGCCGCCCTGTATTCATAATTTGTCTGCGGAACCAGCCCCTCCAATGAGGCTGAGAATGAGCCTCCACTAACAGTTACATCATTGTAATCTGTCCATGCAGCCTGCCCTGCAACCCTGTACTGGAAATACGGAGCAGAACCACCGCTCTTGCATGTACCATCTACCAACGCATGCTTTGCAAAAGCATTGGCAGCACCGGTAGATATTGTAACCTTTGATTTCACCAAACGTATCATCCAAGTTGTAGAGACTCCATTAAATGTGGAGACAAACATTTTTGGAAGAGAAAAACCTGTAACAGTGTAAGGATCAGGAGTAATAACCTCACCCTCAGGCCCAAGTTTTATATCCAAGATCTTTGTATTGAACAGATCCTGGTTGCTTGCAACAGAGACAAGGATAAGCTTTGCATCTGCATCTATTATAGCCTCGCCAACCTGATTCTCCACCTTTATATATCTCTTTATTGTCTGTGTGGCAGACAAGGTCCATGTATAATCCTGATACGTACTTAATGTATATGTAAGAGGAGAACTCAGATCTATAATCGCCTCCGGCTCCGGAGTGACAACAGCATCATTTGATACCTCAAACCTCAAAAGCCTTACCTTAGACAGATTTACAGAATCCGCCATCTCAAAAGTCACCGTACGCGCTGTTTCATCTATCGTTTTTGAGATCTGTCCCCTAACCTCAATCTCTGTAATTGCAGCCTTGATCGTTGGGTATGGAATATCATTCTTAATGCACCCTGCAAAAAGCAGAAGCGCAAAGAACAAACCTATATTTTTCTTTTGCATACTCAAAATTTTAATTTCTTAACTCAACAAAACGCCAATTAGTTATTCATAGAAACCGCTCTCCTTTTCAGAGGATTCAGATACGGAATATGGAACGAAATACCTATGTTAATAGAGAAGATATTCACCTTAAAATTAACACTGCTCTTCTCAAAATAGCCTTTGTAGATCTGATCCCTTGTCTGCGAATACTTCTTATAGTTAAATCCCAACACATTTACAGATGCCTCAACAGCCACCTCGTTTGTTATGAACGCCAACAACCCCGGAGTAAGGCCAAGTTCCATCTCAAAAATATTCTGAAAGGTACCTGTAAGGTCATCGTTGCTTCCCGACAAAACCTTCCCTTGTCCGCCGCCAAAACCCAACCGAACCTCATTGAAAAGACCAAACCGCTTGCTGTTGCCAAGGCTCATATAGTTCCTCATAATCAGAGCCCCTGTATACACATGCTGGAGAGAATAGTAGTCATTTACGTTAAAATCAAGATCATCATTAATCTTTAGGTTAAGTTTGTCCAATCTCAAAAGAGATCTCCTGTAGGAAAACCTGCCGCCAATGCACAAATTATCCTTTACAAAATAGCCGAAATAAGGGCTTACCGTAAAGGAATAACTGTCGCCGGAAATATTTTCCATTACAATAAACTTAAAATCATCTGCAGTATACTGATTATAGGAGAATGAACCACCCATAAGCCACTGCCCTTTTGGAATAAACGTAGATTGCTTTATCCCCCTGTCTATCTCCCTCTTGTTAATGGACGGCAGTCCTTCATTCTGTGCAAGCGTCAAAAAAGGCACTGCCATAAGCGCCACAAACAGCGCCAGAATGTTTAATTTCTTCATCTTAATCATTGTTATAATACCCTGCAAATATATAAAAAATTGTCGGGAAGAAATTTAATACCCTTCCCGACAAAAAATATATAATTAAATCATCTGTCTTCTCTAAAAGACAAACTCAAACTCATCTACCATAAGCACACTGCCAACGCCACCGGTAAAGTAGTCACCATATTTGCTGGCTGCAGCCACAACCACAACATACTTAGGAGTCCTGTTGTTGCGATACTCCAAATCTATTGTAAACTGCTTGTATCCGCCGGTATTTGTATTATCCTCCAATCTGCCCATTGCAATGATATGCGAATCATTCTCAAAATCTATGAATGTTTCTGTTGCCGTATTTACAGAGAATGGAGCATCCCAATCCGCCAATAACACATATATCTGGCATACATCATTAGTTCCTTTAAGGTTAGTATAATTACCACTTGCAACATCTATTGCTTTTGGTGAATAATTATAATACCCCTTAAGCTGCAAAGGTCTGCAGCTGTACGGAACGCCAAAATCAAGCTGACCTCCAACCTTAGGGCTTAGTACAGCCTTTACGAATTTACCGGTAAAGATGCTGCCGGCAGCCATATTGCCAAAGACAGATTTAGATTCCATTCTGGCAGCCTGTTTGCCGTCACCGCTTACAGCAACATCGTCTGTTGGAGTTGTGGTAGAGCTACCGCCCATAGTTGCACCCTTGTTGCCGCTGTCCCAAATGAAGTCTGCATCTGTATTTGTGGCTGTAGAATTGGCAAAATAGTTCTTGCCGCTCTTTGTCCAGACATCAAAACTCATATTGAGCAACTGCTCAGCAGCCTCTGTTGTAAAGCTAACCTCATTGGCCGCCTTGTCTCCGCTCAATGCTCTGCAGACGTATGCAGTCTTAGGCTCAAGTCCCTTGACCTCAACCCTAAAGCTCTTCTTGGATGCATCTGTAACAATTCCATCTGTTACCTTGATCCAGCTCTGCTCTGTCTCCTTTCTATATTCAAAGCCAAGAGATTGAGGCATCTCGGCACTGTTCCATGTACCGTTCAGGAATGCACGCTTGGCCCATGGTTCCACGGCATTTGTTGTTGTTTCATCTACCTCCTCAACAATATTGAATTTGAGAGATGCAGTTGAAGACTGCGCCTGTTTGTCTACAACAGTAAGATTCATTGAGTAGTTACCTGCAGCTAATTTTGAAACCAATGTACCAACTGAGACAGTTGCAGTTGTACTGTTTTCACCTATTGCTGTCCATTCAAGGCCGTTAACGTTAAGGCTCTGTTTGGTATCTGCATCAACTGTAAGGAGATCCACCTCGTATGGAATACCCAAAGCATATAAAGCTGCATTTTCATGAGTCAGTTTAAGGCTCTTGAATCCCGCTTCAGCTACGATATTTACATCATAGTCAGATGTAGTTCCTTTTAAGACTTTCTGCTCCTCTGTAATGTTAAATGAACCGCCTGTCAACTGAGGTTTAGCCTTCTTGCCAAGATTTATATTAACATCATGAATAGTTTCGTTGGTGGTCTCATCTATGCTTACAGCAACATCCACGGCAGGTTTGTCGCCATCCTCCCCTATCTTGAACTTAAGATTGTAATGCTCCCTTGGCTTTACATCCTTTATAAGATCTGAAAGCTGGTTCTCAAATACAATTCCGTTTGTATTAATCAAATACAGTTTCCAGCTTATCTCACCTGTACAGTTAAAGTAGGCAGCCTTATCCAATGTTCCGTTGATATTGGAGAAGATTAACGAGCCGTTATCTTTGCCGTTGGTAACGGTAAGTGCAAACTCCTTAAAGTTCTGCAAAACATCATCTGCCAATGTAACAGTAACCTTAACATTCGCTAATGTACATACAACGTTACAGTTGTTTGTCTTGCCCTTGGCAACATCTATATCTGTAGAACCTGTATAAAAAGGCTTCTCCCAGCCGGCCTCAACATTCTCACCGGTAGATGCCTTTACAGTATATTTTCCGGCCTTTAGCTTTAAAGGCTCGCTTTCCAATTTTCTGTGGTCATCGTACGATTTTACAACAACCCCCTGTTCATTAAGCACTTCAACTGCAAACACAGTCTCTGCATCTGCCTTGGTAATGGTTGACTCATCTTGTGAAAGATTAACCTTTACAAAACCGTAACCATTCTCCAACCCGTTATCCTCCTTGTTGCAGGAGAAGAGCGTAAGAACAGACAGTGATAATATCAATAACTTTTTCATTACTCAGCTTTGTGTTGAATTGTTAGTGTTTTCTCTGTAGACTTACCCTCCGAATCTACAACTTTAACTATGAATCTGTGAGTTATAGATGTAGTATTATCATCAAAGGAGTCCAACTGCAACAAAATAGGAATAAAAGTACCTATAGGAAACGGCTGTTCATTTTTACCTTTTACATTATCATTAGCGGCTAACAAGCCCACCATAGCAAGACCTTCCTTTAGTTCATCTGTTGGATTTGCCATATCAAAAGACTTTGTAAGTTTCACAACAGCCAGCAACTCGTCTGTAAGAGCCGGTGAGTCCATTGTAACAAACAGATTCTCTATTGTCTTTCCGTTCAGAGTCTTTATCGTAACATTAACATCAGAAGGATACTTGCTCTCATCCATGCCAACAACAACAATAGGTGAGTTTATATCATATTTATCTCCATCTATCTCTATTGTTGGAAGATATTCCTCTACAGGGTCAACAGGATCAACAGGAGTTTCATCCTCTCCCGGAATTGTAATTGTATGATCTCTGTCTACAACCGTATAATCTATTGAGATGCCGTTTGAACCCACCTCGGCAGCGCCGGTTGCAACCGCATTGAATTTTACGATATGATGATCCTGAGCTTTTATTACAGGTATCTCATAAGTATGTGTAACCTCAGACTGGTCAGACAATCTGTATCCTGTCATATAGATTTTAAGCCCGCTCTCAGACACTTTGAAGTATCCGCTTGTACCGGCATCTATAATCGATTTGTCAAACTCCAGATTTCCCTTTCCGTTAGTTGCGGTTATTGAGAACTTATCACCAAACTCTTTAAAGAAACTCTCACCGCATTGTACTGTAAGTTTTACATTGCTAAGTGTACAAACAAGGCTTACATTGGATACTTTGCCGGCCTCAACCTCAAAAGATTCGCTCTTAAAATATTCGGGAGCACCAAACTCAGCCTCTCTTGTTGTAACATTACCTGCCTCAATGGTATAGTTGCCGGCAGAAAGTTCTATTAAACTTGGCATCTGAGAATATTTCTCGTAAGAAGCCACAACCGCACCGGATGCTCCCTTTATGACTACCTTAAAATCTCCCACATTAACTTTATCATCCGATTTGAATGCACCTGCAGATGAGAGGTTTAACTGCACCTTGCCGGTATCCTTTCCATCTGAACTGTTTCTCTCCTCCTTACTGCATGCAGTAACAAGAAGAACCAAACTTGCAAATAAAAGCAAAAACTTTTTCATATCTTATATTTCTTATTTCCTAATAATTAAGTTTAACATTATCTACTGTAAGCACACTGCCAACAACCCTATCTTTTGGTCTTGGTGTTGCATTGTAATCGCCCTTAACCACATGCATTTCATTTCTGTTAAGATTTGTACCGGACTGGAAGAACACCGTAATCTTGGCAGCCTTTACATCTGTCCTTGTATACAATAAGTTAAGTGTAGCGGTCGTAAATGATGAAGCAGATGCAGAAGCAAAAGACTCTGTCTCTGCAATCACATTTCCGTTGGCATCATACACCTTTGCGTACGCAATCGCTTTATCTGATCCCATAGGAGAATATTTGTAATCAAACGAAACACTTACAGGTCTGTCTGAATGGGCAATTCCCAAATTGCATTTATCATTGGATTTGTCGTATGTGCCAAGGAACAGATATCCCGCGTATGCGGTACCATCTGCTTTTACCTTACTTAAAATTTTATCTTCATCCCATACACCGCTTACCTTTTGGTTATAAAACGCCAACGTGGATATCTCCGCAGCCTTTGAACCTTCCGTATGACTGTCTGCCTCTATTGTACCATTATACCACCTGTAATAAGTGCAATAGTTGCCGAATGTTGAACCCTTATCTCCACCATCCATTGTTTTTGGATTTCTGGTTGCCCAACCTGTAACAGATTTTAAATACAATGAAGTACTGAATGTTCCATTACCACCATTCACTTTCGATTCACTCCAATTTTCGAGTCCACCCTCTGCCAATGCTGTAGCGCCCTCGGTTTTACCGGTCTTTTCATCTGTATATACAGTCTTTATCTTGCCCGTGAATTTGCCTCTAAAAGTATAATCTGTACCCGGAGTAAGGTCCTTTACTTTAAAGGTGAATTTATCTCCATCTGTCTTTACAAGTTCACAAGCTACATCTGTCCAATCTGAAACTTTTGTCTGGATTGAAAGAGATTCTGCATTGGCGTTAGACTGCAGCGTAACATACGCAAACTTGCTCCAAAGATCTGTAGATGCTATATCCATAATTGCAACTGTTACGGGAACAATCTTAACAGAACACTCAAAAGCGGTCTCCGATTTCTGCCCGAATATATCTGTAATCTCCAACGTAAAGTTGTATGTGCCGCTATTTGCAGCATCATATTCAATATTGGACAAGAATCCGCCTAAATCTATCTCTGCATTCTTTTGCCCCTTCATACTGCTCCATGCAAGACCTTTCTCTTTAAGCGCAATATAATCCTCATCACTCTCGCTTAGTGCGGCAAGATCTTTTCCGGCCTCGCCAAGCCCAAGTTGCTGCACTGCTGCAGAAGATGATTTCAACACTGCAGACTCAATATAACCCGGAGCATTTATAACAAGTTTCGCCTGTGGAGAGGTGCCCTCAACCATCTCAAGAGGGGAAGCAAACCCTGCCGTAACAGACGGTTTGTCCTTTGGCTTCATGATACCCGGAATAATATATTCCTTAACCTTGTTGTCTGTCTCTGTATTTATTGTAAAGGTTGCAGCAATCTCAAATGTTGCAGCGCCTGTACTTCCGAGTCTTACAGTCACAAAATCATTTTTGTTGCACTCCAACGCCTCAGGAGAATAAACACGCTCATTCCCATCCTTGTCTGTAAGGTAGATCCTAAAATCTATCTTGCCTGCAGGGATATATCCCTGTCTGGTCTCTCCGGTTGCAAACACAAGAGAGTCCTTGTACCCTTTTCTATAAGCTTTAAGGGTATAATCCGAATAGACCTCATTAAACGAATTCTCCGTAACAACGGCCATCTTAACATTGGCCATCTTACATGTTGCTCCAATACTTGAAGTCTTTCCCTGCTCCACATTAAAATAGGTAAGCCCCTCAAAATAGACAGCATCAAATCCTGTTGCTGTAGAGTCTCCATAAGCAGCTCTCAGTTTAAAATCTCCTGTGTTCAGTCTGAACTTAGAGCCTTTTACATCAGAGTACTTCTGCCAACTCTTAATTCTTACATTCTTGGCATTGTAGATCTCAACGTTAAAATCGTCTACATCCAATTCAGATTCCGTAACCTTTGTAATGACAGGAGTGTGGGTAATCCTCTTCTCCACAAATACCTCCACATTACCATCGGTGCCGGAATCACTTTTTTTCTTGTTAAAGTCAACCTTATCTTTGGCGCACCCGGCCATAAGCAACGTTGCCAACAACACGAAAACCGACAATTTGTTAATTTTCATTTTGCAAATTTTTTGAAATGTAGTTTTTGACTTGCCGCTACAACCGGCCTATGATCAATCAATTCTACATTTTGATTAAACTTCTAAAGTCGCTTTTAGCAATCTTAAAAAAATAACTTTGTAATCTTTAATTGTCTTTTCGGTCTATATTTCTTTTCTCAAAAATACAGCTAAATCTTTACCAACTTATTTTTTAACGCTTACTTAACCTACAGACTTGCGTCTGCAGTATTAACAACTTTCAAAAGAGTTAGATTAATTTTTAACCCTCAAAGATATTTTTTTTTTCTTATTTCAAAGAATTTTTTTACTTTATGGTATCGAACGCGGGAGTTTGGGCTTGATACCAAGCGTTGGCGTTGGCGATTTTAAAAGAGAGGAAAGAGAGGAAAGAGAGTAGAGAGAGAGTAGAGGCTAAAGCTAAAGCTAATGCCAAAGCTAAAGCTGATAAAGTAATTTGGCATAATGTAAAGATGCCTTTGCATATAAAGGCTTTTTTATATACCTTTGCCCCACATTTGTACAAAATTTGACAAAAAGATGTTTTTTTATTACAATTTAAAACAAAATCTTTTTGTCTTCTTATTTTTATATATTGGTATATGGCGTTTACAAACAACGTGATGATTGTGCGGCATGGTTTGCTCGCGAAACTTATAAAAATGTGGAAGGATGGGAATATTGTTGAGGAGATAGACCGCCTTCCTATTAAATTGTCTCCAAGAAAGCTCAAGGTAAAGGGGCGTTGCTGCGTCCATAAGGAGCGTGCAGTATGGAAATACAAATCACTTCCGCTACTTGGGTACGATATGACAGACGAGACAGACGAGCTTATACCCCTTTCCTACTATGCTCAAAAAGCAATGAACAGGACAGGCATAGAGAAGGAGAATATCATGTGCGTAATAGACGAGGCATGCTCATCTTGCGTTCAGGTAAATTATGAAATAACCAATTTGTGCAGGGGTTGCGTTGCAAGGAGTTGCTATATAAACTGCCCCAAAGGAGCTATACACTTTAACAACAAAGGACAGGCAGAGATAGATCATGAGCTTTGCATAAGCTGCGGAAAGTGCCAGCAAAGTTGCCCCTACCATGCAATTGTATACATACCTGTACCTTGTGAGGAGGTTTGCCCTGTAAAGGCCATAACAAAAGATGAGTACGGGATTGAGCATATAGACGAATCAAAATGTATCTATTGTGGAAAGTGCCTTAACGCATGCCCTTTTGGAGCCATCTTTGAAATATCGCAGATGTTTGACATTCTGCAGTCTATAAGAAGAGGCGAGCAGGTAGTTGCAATGGTTGCTCCGGCTATTTTGGGCCAATACGATGTCCCTATTGAAAAGATCTACGGAGCACTTAAGCAGATTGGCTTTACAGATATAATAGAGGTTGCGCAGGGTGCAATGACTACAACAAGAACAGAGGGTCCGGAGTTGCTTGAAAGATTGGAGAAAGGGGATCCGTTTATGACAACAAGCTGCTGTCCTTCATACGTTCAAGCAGCAAAGAAGCATATTCCCGACATTGTAAAATATATCTCCCATACAGGCTCCCCTATGTACTATACAGCGCAGATTGCCAAGGAGAAATATCCTAATGCAAAGACAGTATTCGTTGGGCCTTGCATTGCCAAGAGAAAAGAGGGAAGGGACAATCCTAATGTAGATTACGTACTTACATTTGAAGAGATAGGTTCTCTGTTCGTTGGTTTCGACATAGATTTTGAAAAGGTTGAACCATACACTCCTGCAACAAGGGCAGACAAAGATTCATACGCATACGCCAAGAGCACAGGTGTTGCCACTGCCGTAAAGAACTACCTTGGAAAACCCGATCTTAAATATCTACAGGTATCAAACCTTACCAAAAAGAATATAGCAATGTTAAAGGTGTACTCAAAGACAGGTAAGGTACCGGCTCCGTTCATAGAGGTTATGGCTTGCGAAGGTGGCTGTATTACAGGGCCTTGCATCTATACAGACAAAATTTCCTCTGTAAAACAGTTGGAAACGGAGTTAACAAAAATGTAATTTTTTCAACAAAATAGAGAAAATCCGGCCACTCAGCCGGATTTTTTATTTACATTTGCCCTAGATATGAAAAAGAGCAACTGCACATATTATTCTAACATCGTTTCATCTGCGAACTCTTCTGCAGAGGTGATGGTCATGTGCGGTTCTATGATAATGTCCATGCGAATGCATCGCTAAGATGCTGCTATAATATTTCCTTGAGGGGATTTGTGCGGAGGGATTCCGTATGCCCCTAATTCCACAAGATAACTTTAAAACACCATTTCTCCCAACACCTTAAGAACAGAGTTACGTTGTTTAACAAATATGGCAAAGAGAGGGAGAGGGTGCACAATGGCAAACAATTAATCAGAACACTTAAAAAAGGATATTATCATGTGTAACTATAAATTTGACACTCTACAACTTCACGCAGGACAACAATCAGACAGATCTACCGGTGCAATCGCAGTACCTATTTATCAGACAACAGCTTACGATTTCCAAACTATAGAGCATGCAGGAAACTTGTTTGCGCTAAAAGAACCGGGATACATATACACAAGACTTAATAACCCAACGGTAGACGCTTTTGAACAGAGGATTGCAGCTTTGGAGGGCGGTTTTGCAGCTGTTGCAACTGCAAGCGGCATGAGCGCAGAATTTTTAACAATTGCAACGCTTTGCAATAGCGGAGACAATATCGTAAGCTCGGCAGCTCTCTACGGAGGCACATACAATCAATTCAAGCAGACACTTAAAAAATTAGGAATAACCGTAAAATTCCCTAAAAAAGATATTCCTGCAGGCAGAGGTATTTGCGGAGCAGATATAGAGGAACTGATAGATGAGAATACAAAAGGTATTTACGTTGAGACAATTGCCAATTCAGATTTTTCTGTTCCGGATTTTGAAAGTCTCTCTGCAGTTTGCAAAAGGCACAACATTCCGCTTATCGTAGACAATACCCTTGGTTGCGGCGGATATATCTGCAGGCCAAAAGATTTTGGTGCAAACATAATTGTACATTCGGCAACCAAATCTATTGGCGGACACGGCAATTCATTGGCAGGTGTTATTGTGGACTGCGGAAATTTCAATTGGGACAACGGTAAATTCGATTCTTTTGTGCTTCCCGACGAATCATACCACGGAATATCTTTCTTTAAGGAGTTTGGCAATGCAACCTTTGCTGCCAGAGTAAGATGCATCTCCTTAAGGGATTACGGTTGTTCTCTCTCCCCATTCAATGCTTTCCTACTATTAACAGGATGCGAAACATTGTCGCTTAGGGCACAGAGAGTAGCAGACAACGCCATTAAATTTGCAAAGTGGCTGCAGGAGCGCCCTGAGGTTGCAAAGGTCAATTACCCCGGTCTGCCGGATCATCCTTCATATAAAAACGGAATCAAATATCTGAAACATGGTTTCGGAGGGGTCTTTACAGTAGATCTCACGGCTACCAAAGAGGAGACTGTAAAAGTTGTGGAATCTCTTAAGCTTATAACATTGACTGCAAACCTTGGAGACAACCGCACATTGGTATCTCACCCTGCAAGCACAATACATGCACAGCTATCAGATGAGGAGCTCCGCAAAGTTGGCTTGAAGCCTGGAACCATAAGATTAAGTATTGGTATAGAGGATGTTGAGGATATAATAGCAGATTTCGCACAAGCGCTTTCGCTATTGCAATAGCACAATGGATGATGATAAAAAGGAAATATACCTATAACCGTCCTTTCACAACAGAGTGCGGCTATACATTTGACAGCATAGATATCTGCTATCATATATCAGATGAGAGTATGCCACCTTGCAAAAAGGTTATCTGGATTACTCACGCACTTACGGCCAATTCAGACCCTTCAGATTGGTGGGAGGGTGTTGTCGGGAAGAATAAGATTTTAGACACTGACAGGTACACTATCATATGCGCCAACATATTAGGCTCTTGTTACGGAAGTACCGGGCCGGCATCCATATCGGATAACGGAAAGCCCCTTCTTATGGATTTCCCAAAACTCACGATAAGGGATACAGTTGCACAAATGGAGATTCTAACAGCGGCAATTGGGGTAAAGGAGATTGAACTGTTGGTTGGCGGTTCGGTTGGCGGTTTTCAGGCAATTGAGTGGGCATATTCGTTTAAAGAGAGCGGCGTGGTGGATATTAAAAGGGTTGCACTTATTGCAACTAATGCAAGGATAACTCCGTGGGGTGTAGCGTTTAATGAATCCCAAAGGATGGCGCTGTTTGCAGATAACTCGTTTGCCGAAGCCAAGGATATAAATGGGGGGAAGAGAGGATTGGCTGCAGCAAGAAGCATTGCACTTATATCATACAGAAGCTATGGGGGATATTGTGCAGCTCAGGCAGATGAGGACGAGGATACCCTGTTTAACCACAGGTGTGTATCGTATCAGAGGTATCAGGGGAAAAAGTTAGCAGACCGGTTTGATGCCTATTCATACTTGAGTATGATTAATCTAACAGATTCGCATAACATTGGGCGCGGACGTGGTGGTGTTAAGAGGGCACTTGCCAATATTGGCATACCGGTTTTATGTATTGGTATAGACTCCGATTGTCTGTTTCCTCCGGCAGAGATGAAGTTATTGGCCTCCATGCTGCCACTCGGCGAGTATAAAGAGATAAGCTCCCTATATGGGCATGACGGCTTTCTACTTGAAAGCGAGCAGATTGAAAAATTGATTAAAGATTTTGTTTTTACTGTTATCTAATTTGGATTTTACATTATGCATATACTTAAATTCGGCGGCTCTTCTGTTGCGGACGCTGCAAACATAGAGAAGGTTATTAAAATAATAAAAGGGGCTGTCCAAAAGGACAGAACAGTTGTAGTGTCCTCTGCCATAAGCGGCTGTACAGATGCTCTTATTGAGATAGGCAATATGGCAAAAAGCGGCAACAGTTCATATATCACGCTTATTGATGCGCTTAGGGAGAGACATCTTGCCATTATTGACAAACTTATTGGCAACAGCTACGAGAGTAAGGAGATTATTGAGAGGTGCAATTCCCTTTTCTGCACACTTGGTGAAATATGTAAAGGGGTCTTTCTGCTCAAAGAGCTTACCCCCTACAGTATGGACCATATAATGAGCTTTGGTGAGCTGTTATCTACAAGAATAATAAGCGCAAAACTTAAACAACTAAACATAAGCCATAAATGGAAAGATGCCCGGGAGTTGATATTTACAGAGAGGCTCAACAACAAGAATATTGTAAATGAAAATGTTACCGCCTCTAAAATTGCATTATTTTTTAACAAGGATACGGCAGATCTATATATAATACCGGGGTTCATAGCATCTGACTCGGATGGCAGGACTGTAACATTAGGGCGAGGCGGTTCAGATTATACCGCATCTATCCTTGCAGCGGGAACAGGAGCCCGCGCTCTTGAGATCTGGACAGATGTATGTGGAATGATGACGGCAGACCCAAGAGTGGTAAGTGATGCCGCCCCAATAAGGAATATTTCGTACAAGGAGGCATTGGAGCTGTCTCATTTTGGGGCAAAGGTGGTATACCCGCCTACCATACAGCCGGTGGTAAAGCAAAATATTCCAATCTATGTAAAGAATACTTTTCAGCCGGACGATGCAGGTACACTAATTGAGGCAAATCCTCCTCACGGAAAGGACAAGATAAGGGGGATTTCGAGTACAGACAAAATTGCACTGCTAAGCATGGAGGGAAGCGGGATGGTAGGCATACCCGGGTATTCAAGCAGACTTTTTGACGTATTGGCAAAAAACAGTGTGAATATTATCCTAATCACTCAGGCTTCGAGCGTACATACAATGTGCATAGCTATTCCTGAATCAGATGCAGACCGTGCCAAAGCGGCGGCTGACGAACTGTTTGCGTATGAAATCTCACTATGCAAGGTAGATCCCCTGCGTGTTGAAAAGGGGTTCTCTATAATATCGCTTGTAGGGGATGATATGAAGAACCAGGCAGGTGCAAGCGGACAGATGTTTGAAGCGCTTGGAAGGGAGGGTATCTGCATTAGAGCAATAGCACAGGGCTCATCTGAAAAAAACGTATCTGTCGTTGTTGGAACAGCCTTTGCAAACGACGCAATAAGGGCAATTCACAATGAGTTCTTTTCTGAGCGATATAGAAGGATAAATCTGTTTATATGCGGTTTGGGTGGAGTTGGAAAGGCCTTATCTGAAATGATTTACAACAATGCTGCAATAATTAGGGAGAGATACAAAGTTGAGCTTTATGTTAGAGCCGTTGCCAACAGCAAAGGGTATGTTGAACACCCGTCGTGCTACAACGAACTGCTGCATAATCTGTATGACTCGTCAAAAAGGACAGACGGAGACTTTATAGAGTATGTAACAACATGCTCTGTAGCCAATGCCGTTTTTGTAGATTGCACTGCCAATAGAGATATAAGCGGAAGATATTTGGAACTGTTCAGGCACAAGGTATCTGTGGTGACCTGCAACAAGATAGCAAACTCGCTCTCGTTTGACTACTTTAAACAGCTTGCAGATGTGGCACTTAATGAAGGGGTAAACTATAAATACGAGACTACAGTAGGTGCAGCACTGCCGGTTCTTTCCACTATACGCCAGATTATTGACAGCGGAGACAACATTGTCTCTATTGAGGGAATACTCTCCGGCACACTCAACTATCTGTTTAGCAAATACAACGGAAAGGTGTCTTTTGGGCAGTTGGTAAAAGATGCCGTTGAAGAGGGTTATACAGAGCCGGATCCGCGAATAGATCTTGGAGGTACAGACGTTTTGCGCAAATTCCTCATAATGTGCAGATGCTCCGGAATGAAGATTGAGCGCGAAGATATAGATTTTTCAACTTTTCTTCCCGACAATATATTGGATATTAATGCCAACCCAAATTTTCCGCTATATAGTTCCTCGTTTTATACCGGCCTTGCCGAATGCGAAAAATCACTTGATGAAAGATACAGCTCCGCCTCCAAGAAAGGTTTGAAGTTAAGGTATGTTGCCGAGTATAGCAATGGCTGCTATTTTATTGGGTTAAAGGAATATGACCATTCCCATCCTTTTTACAATGTTGAGGGGACAGATAACTGCATAATAATTAAAACGGGACTCTATCCAAGAGGTATTGTAATAAAGGGTGCAGGGGCCGGAACAAAACAGACTGCCCAAGGGCTGCTGAATGATATAATCAGATAGGAGTTGGCAGTTTAAATATTATACAATTAATTGACAATAAAATCATAACATATATGAAAGTTGCTGTTGTTGGTGCAACCGGACTGGTTGGCCGAAATATGATAAAGGTACTTGAGGAAAGGAATTTTCCTGTTACAGAGCTGGTACCTGTTGCTTCCGAAAGGTCTGTCGGGAAGCAGGTGGTATTCAAAGGTAAAGAATTTAATGTGGTTTCACTTGCAGACGGTGTTGCCGCCAAACCTGCCGTTGCTCTATTTTCTGCCGGGAGTGAGGTCTCCAAGGTGTGGGCTCCAAAGTTTGCTGATGCCGGCTGTTATGTAATCGACAACTCCTCTTGCTGGAGAATGGATCCTTCAAAGAGGTTGGTTGTTCCGGAGATTAACGGTAATATCATCACCAAAGATGATCATATTATTGCTAATCCAAATTGTTCCACTATCCAAATGCTTGTTGCTGTTTACAAGCTCCATGAGAAATATGGGATAAAAAGAATAGTGGTGTCTACATACCAGTCTGTTACGGGAACAGGGAAGAAGGCGGTAGATCAATTGTTTGCGGAGAGAGAGGGCAATAAGCCGGCATATAATGCCTACCCGTACAGGATAGATCTGAATATTATTCCCCACATAGATCTCTTTTTGGATAATGGATATACCAAGGAGGAGATGAAAATGGTGAATGAAACGCATAAGATTTTGTCCGGCGGGATTGCTGTCTCTCCTACTACCGTAAGGGTCCCTGTAATTGGGGGGCACTCCGAATCATTGAACGTTGAATTTGAAAAAGATATTACTCTTGCCGGTGTATTTGAAACGCTCAACAATACACCGGGGGTAAAACTTGCAGATTTCAGATTTGACAATAGCGGTTTGCCATATCCCATGCCTCTTTATGCGAATGGACATAATGATGTATTTGTTGGAAGGGTGAGAATAGACCCATCGGCGCCAAATTGTATTAATCTGTGGTGCGTTAGCGACAACCTGAGAAAAGGGGCGGCAACCAATGCTGTACAGATTGCCGAAGTGCTGATATCAAAAGGAATTATACACTAATTTTATATGGAAAAAACAAGGGGTGCCCTCCTATACAAGAGCACCCTTGAATTGCGAATCTTTTTCACCTGATTAACTTGAGATGTAATCAACGACCTGTAAAACTAATGCAAAAAATATTTTGTTTTCATTAACCGGCAGCAAAAGTAACTATTAAAGGGAATAGACAAGTATAATAACAGGAACTTTGTGTATAACATTTGTAATATCCTTTAATTAAGATAGTTGCCAAAATTGTCGCATCTATTTTTTCGCATTGGTTTCAAGCGGTTCGGTTGAAAAACAGTCTTTATGTTTACCTGTAAGGTTCATCTCTCTGTATATTGCCTTAATTTTTTCAAGGTCTGCCCGTGCATCATCCGATATTTCAAATTTCTCTCCGGCACTTACGCGTTTTGTTCCCCAATCAAAATAGCCCAAATAGACAGCAGCACCCGTTGCCTTTGCTATTGTGTGGAATCCCGTCTTCCATTTGGCGGTCTTTTTTCTTGTGCCCTCAGGAGCGATTGCAAGATGCATCTGCTTTACTTTGTTCATCTCATCTATCATCTGTTTTGCAACACCTGCACCATGTTTTCTGTCTACAGGTACGGCGCCAAGAGATCTTAGAATAGGCCCAAGCGGTCCCCAAAAGAACTCTTTCTTAATCATAACATGAGCCACTCCGCCTACAGATGTATAAAAAAGATAGGATATTATAAAATCTTTTGCAGATGTATGAGGTACCCCCAATATAATGGCTTTATCCTCCGGAACAGTTCCACCTACGGTGGTCCAGCCCATCATCTTAAGCAGTGTTTTGCAAATTCTCTGTTTTATTCCCATAATCTATGCCTCCATATCTATGTGAGCAGCCTCTGCAAGCTCCTCAAGTATAAGATCACTTCTCAAATTAGCTTTTATAAAGTTCTGCCTCTCCATGCTGTTCTTGCCCATATAGAACTCCAACAGTTCAGATACGGTATCCTCCTTGCTCAATCTCACCCTGTCTAATCTTATATCCTCTCCTATAAAAAATTTGAATTCATCGGGAGAAATCTCTCCTAATCCTTTAAACCTCGTAATCTCGGGATTCTTTCCTATCTTCTTTATGGCTTTCTCCTTCTCCTCTGCCGTATAGCAATAATGCACCTCTTTCTTGTTTCTCACCCTGAACAGCGGGGTCTGCAGGATATACAGGTGTCCCTGTCTTATAAGATCCGGAAAGAACTGAAGAAAAAAGGTTAACAGCAACAACCTTATATGCATACCATCTACATCTGCATCTGTAGCAATAACAACCTTGTTGTATCTTAAGTTCTCCAGATCCTCCTCAATATTAAGGGCAGCCTGCAGCATATAGAACTCATCGTTGTCATACACTATCTTCTTGCTCATTCCATAACTGTTGAGCGGTTTTCCTCTAAGACTGAACACTGCCTGAGTATTCACATCTCTACTCTTTGATATAGAACCACTTGCAGAATCTCCCTCTGTAATGAAGAGCATGGTATCTATATTTTTAGAATCTTTGTCTCCAAAATGAAGCCGGCAATCTTTCAGCTTCTTTATGTTAAGGTTATTCTTCTTTGCCTTTTCGCGGGCAAGTTTCTGTATTCCGCTAATGGCTTTGCGCTCCTTCTCCGAATCCAAGATCTTCTTGAGCATTGCCTCTGCAACCTTTGGGTTCTTGTGAAGGTAGTTGTCTAAATGCTCGGCTATAAAATCGCCTATAAAGTTCCTTACGCTAACACCTCCGGGTGCTATATCTTTGGAGTTAAGGAAGGTCTTCGTCTGGTTTGAGAACGACGGTTCTATTATCTTAATGCTAACAGCACCTACTATAGATTGTCTCACATCCTTAGGGTCGAAGTCCTTTTTAAAGAAATCTTTTATTGTTTTTGCGACCGCCTCTCTGAACGCAGCCAAATGTGTACCTCCGTGTATTGTATTCTGGCCATTGACAAACGAACTTATATTCTCACCGTTCTCCGTACCGTGAGTCATTACAATCTCTATATCTTGTCCCGACAGATGAATTGGTGGATAGAGCGGTGTTTCAGACAGGTTTTCGTTTATAAGATCCAATAATCCGTTTTTAGATTTGAACTCTCTTCCGTTAAAAATAAATGTCAGCCCTGTGTTAAGGTAAGAGTAGTTTTTTAGCATTGTCTCCAAATACTCCATATTGTATGAATAATTCTCATACAATTTTGGATCGGCCTTGTATCTTACAAACGTACCATCTTTCTCTGTTGTAAGGCTGTGTCCGCTGTCTAACAGCTCACCCTCCGAAAATGACGCCCATGTTGTCTCACCATTCCTAAACGATTGTACGTAAAACTCTATTGATGTAGCATTTACAGCCTTACTACCAACACCGTTAAGGCCTACTGATTTTGAGAATGCCGTACTGCCATATTTTGCGCCTGTATTCATAACGCTAACAGCATCTATCACCTTGCCCAACGGTATTCCGCGTCCATAATCCCTTACGGTTACAACATTGTCTTCCAAGGTTATATTTATCACCTTGCCATATCCCATTATAAACTCATCTATGGCATTATCCACAATCTCCTTAAACAGGACATATATTCCATCGTCGGGAGAGGAACCGTCTCCTAACTTGCCAATATACATACCGGAGCGTTTCCTGATATGCATATTCCAACTTAGGGTCTCAAATGAATCTTCTGTGTAATCTAAGGGATTGGCTGATGCCATTTTTTCGTTGTCGGTCATGAAAAATACTTTTTAAGAATGCAAAAATAATCAATATTTGGTCTCCTTGTATTCCCTGAAAGTAACATGCATTATCCTTTCAAAGGTTTTATAAAATGTATCTCTATTAGCAAAACCGCAGGCATAAGCAATCTCTACAACTTTAACATCGGGGTTCTCCTCTATATACTCACATGCACACTTTATACGATACGAATTTATATAGTCAGACACTGTCATTCCATTGGTATACAACCTTATGGCCGTCTGTATATAATTTTCGTTTGTACCAAGGGCAACGGCTATCTGTTTTCTGTTAAGATTGTCGTTCTTAAAGATCTCCTCCTCTGTAAACAGCTTTTCTATCTGTTTGAACAAAGTTATGTATTTTCCATCTGAATCACGTTGCCTTATTATGGTACTGTCGTATATAGCGTTCCCAAGAGATTTTGCCTTCTTCTCTGCCTCTTGAATGATAATTCTGTTTTTTGCTCTGTTTTTTCTTCTGTAATACAGGAATATGAGAAGTATAAGCGTTACAAAAAAATAAACCCCTACAACTATTGTAATCATGAACACTCTTCTTTTGTACTTGGCATCCTCCAATGCCTTGTTGTGTTCACTCTGTATTTTATCAAAGATGTATGAGTTGTCTACACTTTTGTTCTTGGAATACAGGTCATACCGTTTCTTGGCAGACAGTAATGAATCCTTTACGCCAATACGCTCGGCAACAGAGACATGCTTATTAGAATTATACAGAGAATCAAGCAGTTCCAATGATGAAATATAAAATCTGCTGTAAGGGATCAACTCATTTTTAGAGGATTTGTCGGGAATCATACCGGCATATGATTTACATCCGTCTCTCAAGATCCGCTCTGCTTCGCTGTACCTCTCCTGTTCCACAAGATACCGTGCATAATTATAGCTGTATATAATTGCTATGAGAAAGCGATTGTTATACGACTTGGCATTTTTTGCAATTTCGTTTACTGTGTTGTAGATCTCCTCAGCTTTGTCCGGAGTACCTCTCTTGTCATAAAGAATAGCAAGGTCCTGATACGGCTTTGCATTGAGACTATTTACCTTTATTGACTTTAAAAGATAAAATTCTGCCTTGTCAAGCGAATCCATCCTTAGATATATCTCACCAAATACCGCATCGCACACATTTTCCGCCACCCCATATTCCACAGATTTGCGAGTATAGTACAGGGCGCTGTCCAACAGATTTAGTTTTCTGAACAATCCTGTCTTTCTAAATGCTATGTTTCTGGCAGTACTGTCAGATGAGACAGGAATAAGGTTGAGGTATTTTAATGCATTTATATAGTCTCCTACAGAGTTATATCTTGCGCAGATATACGATGTAATTCTTATAATTGCAACAGTATCTGCAACTTCTATAGCCTTGGAACGTAAATCAAGTGCTGTTCTGAATACTTTAGGGTCGTTACCTTGATGCGATCTGTTATTTATTGCAAAAAAGGTGTTTATAGTCTCCTCCAATTCGGTCCGCTCCCTCTCTGCCTTGCGCTGTTTATATGAACAATTGCTCACCGACACAATCGCGGTGAGCAAGAATATTCCATAAAAAAGATAGCGGTATCTATTGTAGATAGAGGTCAAGTTTACCCACATAGTTTCCTTTTTCATTGGCAGTTACAATAACTACATCTTTACCGTTCCTGTTGGGAACAAGTTTTTTCTCTGTAATGTATGTATGTGAATGTCCGCCAATTATAATATCTATATCTTTGCTCTGCGCTGCTACCATATCGTCAGACGGAGCATGTTTTGAACCGCCATCGAATCCAAGATGTGACAACAGGATTACAAGATCGCATTTCTCCTTTTTCTTTAGCTTGGAGGCAAGTTTGTTGACAACGTTGTATGGTTCAATATATTTTATTCCCTTTACATTCTTTGGGCTTACCAACGACATTATATCTGTAAGCACACCTATCACACCTATCTTAAGCCCACCTTTCTCAATAACAGTATAAGGTTTAATAATTCCCTCCAAGGCTGTTCCGGTAAAATCGTAATTCGCACAGACAATTGGGAAAGAGGCCATTTTTGCCCTACGCGCAAGTTCTGCTGTACCATTGTCAAACTCATGGTTGCCTATTGTCGCTACATCATAACCGAGGGCATTCATAAGCTCTATCTCCACGTCACCCTTAAAAAGGGTAAAATATGGTGTACCCTGACTATAATCTCCTGCGTCCATAAGCAACACGTTAGGGTACTCTTTCCTTACCTTTTCTATATAGTTTTCTCTCCTTTCATATCCGCCAAGCCCCTTATTTTCACCTACAGTCTGAGGTTCAATCTGGCTGTGGGTGTCGTTGGAATGAAGTATTACAAGATCTTGAGCATACAGCCCGCCTACCCCAAACAAAAAGGCAAGCAATAGAACAGTATATATTTTTTTATTCATAAATATTCAAATTACAATTAATATAACTAAGCGTTAGCTTTGGCTTTGGCTTTGGCTTATTTTGACTATAAACTATAAACAATTAACTACTACTCTATCACAACTCTTCCGTCACAGTTTGAATCAACCAATTCACCTGCCGCCTCCTTCTCCTTAAAATACCTTATTACGGCATCTCTCATAACAATGTTGGTCTCTGTGACATTCTCACATTTCTGCAGCGCATACACCTTGTCGCCGCCGTTAAGCATAAAATCTATAGTTGCGAGTTTATAGATCTTCTCATCCTCAACAGGTTGCCCTCCTATTGTAAGGTCATAACTCTTGTCTTTATGTATTATAAGTCTTACTCCCGACAAAACCTCCATTCTGTTGTTCTCTATAAACATCTCCACTATCTCCTTTATGTATTTACCCCTTATATCTATCACAACAAGTTTGTTGTCGAACGGATATACCGAGAATATATCAGATACGGTAACCGCCCCCGCCTTTATATCTGTCCTTATACCGCCAAAGTTTGTAAGGGCTAAATCTACATGGCCAAGTTGCTTGGATTGGAGATAGTTATCTGATATTTTGAACACAATGTCTGCTGTAAAATTAGATAGCGGACTCTCCGGAGCACTCTTTCTCAGCTCTTTTTTTGTATGTCCCACAACCATATCTAAAGAGTCTACAGAGGGTTTATACCTCTTTATTATGAGACTTGCAGCATTTTCTGCAGACGGATTCCAAGTTGAATCTATCTTCGTCTCGGACCACTCTATTCTTATCTCCCTGTTTCTCTTTTTCTTGCCGCGTGGTGCAGAGGCCGTTGCCTCATACGGCATTATGGCGGCAATTGCAAAAAGGGTGATTAAAAATATGTAACCAATCTTTTTCATATTTAACCTGTTATCTGTTTCTCATCCATTTAAATAGTTCTTTCCATCCATTCTTCTTCCCATACATAAGAATACCTGTCCTGTATATTTTTGAGGAGAGATATGCTATAAATACAAATGTAGCAATCAACACGCATACAGACACCGCCAATTCCCAAAAAGGTACGCCGTATGAAATTCTTGCCATCATTACCATTGGAGATGTAAACGGTATCATACTGCCCCAGAAAGAGAGTACACTGTCTGGATGCTGAAAAGTATGAAGCATTATAAACAGACCAACTATAAGCGGCAATGTTACCGGCAGAACCAATTGCTGCGTATCCGCCTCATTGTCGCAAGCCGCTCCAACCGCAGCAAACATACTTGCATACAGCAGATAACCAAGCACAAAATAGATGACAAACACCAATATAATCTGTACAAAGTTAACCTGGCTTATTGCATTGATATATGATTGTATACCATCCTCATCTGCGGGGATACTATCTGTTATGGCCTGTATCTGGTCTCCTGCCACCGGATTGGACATTGCTAACTGAACCTGTTGCGACTGTGCACCGTCTCCTCCCGTTATGCCGGTTGCAGCTCCAAAACCAATAACTATGGCCACCGTAAGTGCAATCCAGATAACAAACTGTGTTAACGCTACAAGTGCAACTCCTATTATCTTGCCCATCATAAGTTGCATTGGTTTCACAGAAGAGACTATCACCTCAACTATCCTGTTGCTCTTCTCCTCAATAACGCTCCTCATTACCATGCTGCCAAACATAAAGACGAACATATAGATTAGGAAACTTGCAAGATAACCTATCGCCATATAGATCTCAACCTTGGACTCTTTTGTCTCCCCATTGTCCGTTATCTCGTATGTCTTAACACTCACATCTGTCTTTACTTCATCCATTATCTTGTCTATATCTGGAATATTATAGGCAGCTAACTTGTTATTTTCCAATGCTTTATCTATTGTTTCCTTAATAGAAGTTCGCAAATCCAAATTTACCTGCTTGTTTGAAAATGCTACCACTGTGGCGTTTTTGAGTGTATCTAACGGAGATATGTACAACACTACATCACAGTTGTAACTGTCAAAGTTATCCTTTATGGTATCTATATCGGCATTGCCCATACCCTCATATGTAACCTCTTTTGTATTTTCAAAATATGGCATTACAATACCGGAATTATCCGAAACCCTTATTCTTGTGCTTTCACTCCCGGAATACAGCATAATAAGCGAAGGCACTACCATCAATGCCGCTAATAAAAGAGGGGTCAAAAGTGTTACAAGAATAAATGATCTCTTCTTGACCCTTGTTGAATACTCCTTTCCTATTATGATTGCTATTTTACTTTTGCTCATATCTTACCTCCTTAATTCTGAGTAACTAATTTTATGAAGATATCATTCATTCTTGGTATAAGTTCCTGATAAGAAACTATATCACACCCTGTTTCCAAAAGACTGCCCAAAATGACGGCATTTGTGGCATTATCTTTTTTTGCAAGAATAGCCCTGCGTTCATCCTTCTCTGCATTATCCTCAACTATATCATAATATTGAGTACTTTTAATCTCTACTCCATGGTACCTTACCTCAACCTCATTCTTTCCATATTCCCTTCTTATCTCGGCAGTATTGCCTGTAACGACAAGATTAGACCTGTTTATCAGAGCTATGTTGTCGCAAAGCTCCTCAACAGATTCCATGTTATGTGTTGACAGTATGATTGTTGTCCCCTCATCCCTCATCCTGAGGATCTCGTTTCTTATAAGATTAACATTCACAGGGTCAAAGCCTGAAAACGGCTCATCCAAGATCATAAGCTGCGGCCTGTGAAGCACAGTTGTAATAAACTGCACCTTCTGGGCCATACCTTTGGATAGCTCCTCTACCTTCTTATTCCACCATGCCTGAATACCAAACTTTACAAACCACTCTTTAAGTCTCTCCATTGCCTCTGCTCTATCCATCCCTTTAAGCCGGGCAAGATAGAGAGCCTGCTCCCCTACCTTCATCTTTTTATACAGGCCCCTCTCCTCAGGAAGATAGCCTATCTGCTCTATATCTGTCTCTTTAAGAGGTTCTCCTTTAAAAAGTATCTCACCTTCGTCGGGCCTTGTAATCTGGTTAAGCATTCTTATAAGCGTTGTCTTGCCGGCACCGTTAGGTCCCAACAAACCAAAGATTTTCCCCTCCGGTATCTCCAAAGATACATTGTTCAGCGCCGTAAAGTTACCATAACGTTTGGTAACATTTCTGCATGTTATTATGCTCATTTTTCAGTTTATGTTTCTGCAAAGTTACCTAATTATCTTTAAAATATTCTGCCCCGGGCAGCTAAATTTTCAAAAGACAGCACAAATCAGAATAGTGTCCTAAAGAACAGCTCCATATCTGTTTCCAATGCCTTAAACGCCTTTGAAGCATCCCATTTAGTTCTGTCTCTCTCGCCAACCTCATTTGAAATGCTTCTAAGTTCAAAAGCAGGCAGATGTTCCCAGATACAGACGTAGTAGAATGCCGCCCCCTCCATGCTCTCTATCTGAGGGGAGAATTTGGAATGAACCGTCTCTACCTTTTGCGGATTACCCGAAAAGGTCTGCACCGTAACGCCAACTGCTTTGGGGAAAAGTGCCGCAAAACTCTCAATTCGTTCCAAAAGACCGGCATCACAGTCTGACATAACGTTTGTCATTGTCATAGAGCGCAAAAGAGCCCCACCTTTGTATGGAAAAGTTTCCGATTCAAGTATCTTATAATCAAACAACGTCTGGAATCCGGCAGAAGCATCCAACTCTATTCCAAGATCACCAAAATGCTCTGCCTCAATAATACCTGTGCTTCCCAATGGGAATTTTTCTAAATCATAACTACCTGCCAGTCCTATATTTACAGCAACATCGTAGGGTTGCCCCTCCTGCCTTGCCAAATAGATCTGTTTAGTAACTTTATATGCAGTTGATGCAACTCCTATTCCCGTAAGCAATAAATCAACTTTATGGTGTTCAATTTCACCCTTGCATTTGCGAAGGGCAAACGCAGCACAATCCAACTCCTCCTGTTCTGCTGCTGTAATAAGTATTCTCATATATCATTAATATTGGTATGGTACATTAGGGTCCAATTTATCCAAAGACAACAGATCGAATTTAAATATTATACCACCCTCCGGAGCATTCTCTGCAGAGATAGTACCCCTGTGGTAAAGCACGGCATTCTTCACTATTGCCAATCCGAGGCCCGAACCACCCATTCTCCTTGTCCTTCCTTTGTCAATTCTGTAAAACCTCTCGAATATTCTTGGCAGGTCCTTCTCAGGTATCCCTTTGCCTGTATCCTTGTATGTAAATTTCACCCTATAGCTGCTGTCTCCCGACAACTGTAGTATGCTGCCCCATATTGTGATGGTTATATTGTTTCCTCCATGCTCAATTGAATTATCTACCAGATTTTTAAAGAGAGAATATATCAATTGGCGGCATCCGTATATCTTAAGATCTTTGCTTACACATGGGTTGAACTCTATATTTGCCTCCTGCAGCTTATATCCCAACTCCTCCTTTACCTCTGCAAATATTTTCGAAAAGTATATCTCCTCTATTGGGAACTGTTCCGTACCGGCATCTAATTTATTAAGCATAGAGACCTCTTTTACAAGCGAGGTGAGTCTCTTTGACTGGTTGTACGCCTTTTCAACAAAGTATTTAGTTTGCTGCGGTGTCATCTCCTCTGTATTGAGAATAGTCTCCAAATATGTCATTATTCCGGTAATCGGGGTCTTGAGTTCATGAGCAATATTGTCGCTCATCTGCTGCTTGTAGGTCTTTGTCTTCTCCAACTGGTCAAAAAGCTCAGCAATCTTCTTGCCGACCTCGCCAAACTCATTATTAGGAAATTTTATATTGCTGAAGTCTTTATTAGGGCTACGTAACACATCGGCAAATTTATTAAAAGCCGCCAAAGGTCTTGTCAGTTTCCTTATAATGAAAGCCAATGAGGCAAACAGCAGTCCCACAAGGAAAATTATTACATAAAGATATTGGTTGTCATCATTTATCTGAGGGATGTTTTCTGTATGAAACTTTACACCGGTTCTTATGTAGAACCTTTCATACTTTTTAGCATAGTAAAGGTACTCATCCTTTAGCGGCACTGAGAACCGCAATGCCGTCCCCTCTCCGTCTGCCTCAGCCTTTACAAGTTCCGGTAATCCCCATTCGCAATCATCTGTTATATTTACAAGATTACTGTTGTCGTAAATCATATTGTGAGAGGTATCTATAAGCGTCACCCTTATAGTATCTCCCAAGCTTATTGCATCTGTATTGAGATAGAAAAAGTCGTATGTATTCTTTACCGTTTCGTAAATCTTCTCATTATCCTTTATAAGGCTGTCCCTTAGCGTCTTAAAGCTATAATCCTTATTCCTCTGTACTATATATATTGTAAATACAAGAGCCATAAAGGAGAGTACCAACACAAAGTATAAGACAAGTTGGTATTTGTATTTTAGCTTTGGATGATACTTCATAAATTAATTCTGAGGATTAAAGCAGTAGCCGTACCCCGAACGGTTGATTATCATCTCACCATATTTTCCCAATTTCTTTCTGAGTCTTGCTATATGGACATCAACAGTCCTCTCCAAAACATAGCTCTCCTCTTTCCAGACCTCTTTAAGAATCTCTTCCCGAGAGAAAATTTTAGCTATATTCTTCGTAAGCAGGATGAGTATCTCGTTCTCTTTTTTGGTAAGTACAACCTCCTCTCCACCTATGAAGACACGTTTATTCTCAAAATCGACTTTAAGATCGTTAAGGATATACACCCTTTCGTCTGCGGCCATATGCTGTTCTTTAGATTTTGCTGTCTCATCTGAATGGTTTGCAGAACACCGGGCAAGAACAGCTTTCACCCTTGCCAACACCTGTTTAATTGAGAAAGGTTTAGGTATGTAGTCATCTCCACCCTTATTGAATCCGTTAAGAATGTCCGATTCGGTATCCAATGCCGAGATAAATATTATTGGTGTATTGTTGTTATAATCCTCTCTAAGAAGCTGAGCAAGCTTAAGTCCGGAAATCCCCTCCATCATTATGTCAAGAAGCAACAGGTCATAATCGTTTTTCATCTTAAAAAGGGCATCCTCCGCACTATTTACGGTATCTACGTCGTAGCCGGCATTTCTTAGATTAAATGCCAATATCTCACAAATATCCTCCTCGTCATCAACAACTAAAATTCTGTACTTTGCCATAATCAAATATTTTTTAAGGAATATATCGTTTTAAAATTAAAAGCTTTGTCCAAAACCTCCTATATCTAATGCAGGTTATTGCCTATGAGCCTCATAAACTCCTCTCTGGTTTTTGGGCTGTTTAGGAATGCTCCTGTAAAGGCCGAGGTTGTGGTAACGGAGTTCTGTTTCTGCACCCCCCTCATCTGCATGCACATGTGGGCAGCCTCTATTACAACGGCCACACCAAGAGGATTTAATGTCTCCTGAATACAATCCCTTATCTGCACTGTAAGCCTCTCCTGAACCTGCAACCTCCTTGCAAAAGCATCTACAACTCTTGGAATCTTGCTAAGCCCTGTTATATAACCGTTTGGAATATATGCGACGTGAGCCTTGCCGTAAAATGGCAGCATATGGTGTTCACACAAAGAATATATCTCTATATCCTTTACTAAGACTATCTGCTGATACTCCTCCTTGAATTTTGCCGAATTAAGGATTGCAACAGGATCCATCTCATAGCCCTGTGTAAGAAACTGCATTGCCTTTGCCACCCTTAACGGTGTTTTAAGAAGCCCCTCTCTATCTACATCCTCTCCCAACAGTTCCAAAATACTCTTGTAATGATACATCAGAGCCTGCGTTGTTTTCTCGTCAAATTCTTCTATCTTATTGTATCCCATTATCCTATTCTTTCAATTAAATCCATTAAAATAATCTGCTTTCCTCCTCTTTCGCTCTACCCTGCTCATTCATTGCCTTATTGAAACAATGTCTGCAAAGAGGCTGATAACTATCCTGTTCTCCTAAAACAACCAATTTGTCACCACCGGCAATTCTGTGCGAATGTTGTGCTAAATTGCCACATTTTACACAGATGGCATGTACCTTGGTAACATACTCGGCAACAGCCATAAGAGAGGGCATAGGTCCAAACGGATTCCCAAGATAATCCATATCCAGCCCGGCGCAGATAACCCTTACACCGCTATCTGCCAACTGCATGCAGACATCAACCACACTCTGGTCAAAAAACTGCACCTCATCTATGCCTACAACATCTACATCGCTTGCAAGCAACAGTATGCTACTTGCAGTCTCCACAGGCGTTGAAACAATGCTGTTGGAATCGTGAGAAACCACATCCTCTGCAGAATATCTTATATCTATTGCAGGTTTGAATATCTCAACCCTTTGATTGGCAAACTTCGCCCTTTTGAGCCTTCTTATAAGTTCCTCTGTCTTACCGGAAAACATGGAACCGCATATAACTTCAATCCAACCTGCCTGCTTTGCGCTTTCTAAAAACATTTTACTACTTTTGTATCTGTTTTCTAAAAAGTCGTTCCGGTTTTTTGCTGAAATAAAAACCAACCCGGCTTTTAGGCTGCAAATATAGCAAACTAATTTATATAAAATGGGAAAACTTTATCTGGTTCCTACGCCTGTAGGAAATTTGGAAGACATGACTCTTAGGGCAATAAGGGTCCTCAAGGAGGTGGAGTTGATTTTGGCAGAGGATACCAGAACCAGTTCCGTTCTTCTTAAAAAATTTGACATTCATACACGAACGGAGTCTCACCACAAGTTCAATGAGCACAAGACAGCACAAGGGATCTGTAACAGAATCCTTGCAGGGGCAGACGTTGCACTCATCTCAGATGCAGGTACCCCCTCTATCTCTGACCCCGGCTTCTTTTTAGTCCGCACTTGCGTTGAAAACGGCATTGAGGTTGAAACGCTTCCGGGGGCAACAGCCTTTGTCCCTGCACTTGTAAATTCCGGGCTGCCTACAGACAGGTTCTGCTTTGAGGGATTCCTCCCGGTAAAAAAGGGGCGCCTTACAAAGTTCAAGGAGATGGCAACAGAGGAGCGTACACAGATCTATTACGAGTCTCCATACAGGCTTGCAAAGACGCTCGGGCAGTTTAAGGAGTTTTTTGGTGCAGGACGTTTGGCTTGTGTCTGCAGGGAGATCTCCAAGATTCACGAAGAGTGCAAAAGAGGCACTTTGGCAGAATTAGAGGACTACTACAAGGCCCATGAGCCTAAGGGTGAAATAGTTTTAATCATTAGCGGATGCAATTATGAGAGAGGCAGAGGGGAAGAGGAGAGCATCGAGGAGTGAGGCAATTGCGGTTATTTCGTTGATTGTCTTTATAATCTGTTTTCAGTTAGTGACATTTTTGGTTGGAAGGTTTGCCCCCTTGGACGAGGAGGGCGGAGATGATTATGTCTCTCTTCCCGACAAAGATTCCATTTTTATCACTACAAGCGAGGCAAAAACCGGCGGGAATGCAGACAGCAGTCTTAGAGGTGGCAACAGCGTTGGCAGGCAGAAAAAGCCGAAGGGCAAAAAAGATGGTTTGTCGGGAAGCGAGATAATAAAAATAAGGAGAAACAACACCCCCTACGGACACCGGCAGTACGGCTACAAAAGGGCGGAAAAGATAAACCTTAATACGGCAGACAGCGCAATCCTTACAACCCTTTATGGAATAGGACCGTATTTTGCGAAGCGTATTATTGAATACAGGGAGCGGTTAGGTGGAAGTTTTGTTTCTGAATTTCAGTTGCTTGAGATAAAGGGAATTGATTCTGCCAGATTTGGTTCAATAAGGGGGCGCATTACTATAGACGGCAATGTAAGAAAGCTGTCCATTGCAGATTCGAGCTTTAATTTTTTAATGAGAAATCCATATATAGGGTACGGCGCCGCAAAAAAAATTATTGCGTTCAGGGAGGAGAATGGTGCGGATATGTGCAGTTTGGAGAATCTTTTGAATGCAGGCATATTAAACCATGAGCAATTTGAATTGTTAAAAGCATACGTAATTGAGTAACCTGCATCCTTTTTTATTATATTTGTGAATTATTCAAATTTAATTATTATGAGCAAGGTATATACAAAGACAGGTGATAAAGGAACTACCTCTTTGGTTGGCGGTACAAGGGTTCCAAAGAATCATCCTCGGGTAGAGGCTTACGGAGATGTTGATGAATTGAACTCCTATATTGGCATACTGAAATCTGACTGCCAGATTGCCGAGATAAGAGATATCTTGGGATCAATCCAGGAAAAACTGATGTTGGCTTCGGCTCATCTCGCTTCTGACAACAACAAGAAACAGCTGAAAAATATTACAGAAGATGACATTCTGTTGCTTGAGTCAAAAATGGATTATATGACATCCATGATACCGGAACAGAAGGCTTTTATTATTCCGGGAATGCCAAGAATCTCATCTGAATGCCATGTTGCACGCACCATCTGCCGCAGATGCGAGCGTCATTCCATTGCCATAGAGAGCGATGACGAGCAGCTTAAACTCTGTATAAAGTACCTTAACAGGTTGTCTGACTATCTGTTTGTTTTAGCAAGATATCTATGTTACCAATGCGGCTTTGAAGAGACTTTCTGGCTGCCGTAAAAAATAGTGCTGTAAGTATTGTATTTTTAAGAAAAAGGATTTATATTTGCGCCCCATTTACAAACAACGGAGTAAACACCTAATTATTAAATTTTTAGAAGATGTATTGGACACTAGAATTGGCATCTAAACTAGAAGATGCACCGTGGCCTGCCACCAAAGACGAGCTTATTGATTACGCAACTCGTTCCGGCGCACCGCTTGAAGTTATAGAGAACCTTAATGATTTGGAGGATGATGGAGAGGTCTATGACAATATAGAGGAGATCTGGCCAGACTACCCAAGCAAAGAGGACTTTTTCTTCAACGAAGACGAATATTAATAGCCTTAAGACAGGCTAAATAACTAAATACCAGCGGGATGAACAAAACTTTCATTTTGTTCATCCCGCCGGTGTTTTATTATAAAAGGTGTTGATATTCTATTTTAGTGGTAGTTTTACACCTCCGGCCTCAGCCTGCATAAATGCTTTTGATGTTTTGGCATCTTTGGTAAGTGTTACATTCTGGACATAACGTTTGCCGTTTTCTACAGTAACAACAGCACATGGCAAGCCGTATGCTATAATATCGTAAGGCCATTGTGGATTCTTGAATGAATGCCATTGAGACTCCAAATAGATAATCTTCTCAATCTTGGCACCACTGCTTACAAAAGCAGGAGCGACAGATTCAGCCAACCTCTTAATATCAGCAGAAACCGCTACACCCTTAGGTTCGTCAACAGGTTCGGAATTTGCGCCACAGGCATTATTATAAAGTTCACCGGTATTGGTATTCCTTACTAAACCTACCAACAATCTGTAGTTATCATCACTTTTTTTAAATTCGCTATAATCCGGAATATAGCCATCTACTAGCCTGCTTAATACAAGGAAATGCAACAGTTTTTGTGTAGGATCAGATGCTTTATTAAACAGATCTTTATACTTATTGGCAAGCTTTATCATGTCATCGTATGATATATACTGCAACGACAACGACTGTGCTGCCATTTCACGCTCACGTTTCCAAGACTTCCATTTAGACGGAACCATATGATCTTTGTCTACCATTCCGTTTAAAGCATCATCCATTCCATACTGTCTTTCCGAATCAAAGCAGTTAATATAGATATCAGACTTCATATAGAGTTCAAAAGCAAACATAGATTTAGGATCTGCTATATATTGGCATGCAAGGGCGTTTAGGAAAGTCTCATCTTTAGGAACAACCAACGACGGGTTATTTTCATCTATCCCTATATAATCCGTTACCCAATAGACATTCTGAGGATTGCCGGCTATTGACTTAATCAACATCTTGGAAAATGTTTCGTTGATCTTATCATCCAAACCGGTCCCTGTAAAATAGAAAAAGCTGTTTTTATAATATGGCTGATAAGGAGCCTTTACCCCGTCAGCAGCATTGTATATCTTTGAAAGATGCT
>CAKUYQ010000016.1 GCA_934717185.1 uncultured Bacteroidales bacterium
CAAGTGGGAGAGTAGGTGACTGCCAATTTCAGAGAGAGCATCAACATGAAAATGTTGGTGCTCTTTTCGTATATGCTGCCTACTGCTCAGAGGTCTTCGCTTATTTAAGTTTGCTTTCGCAAACGTGCTTTGCTTCGCAAAGGCTGACGCTTGTTAAGAAATAGCCTACAATTCAACAAAATAGTTCGCTTCTTTCTTTTTCAAGCAACATAATCAAAAACAGTTATGATTACACTCTTTACTTTCTCTACCCTCCTTACGTTCTTTACTCTCTATACATTCTTTACAATAAAAAAGCCAACGCCAATAAATAAGGAAAAAAGAATATCTTTGCATATACTAAAACATTTTATTATGAATAAAAATATTATTTCACAGTTATTTTTGTGCATATTAATTATTTGTGCAATACAATCTTGCAAAAACAACATTAACGTTAGTTGCAAGCAGGAAGGCTATACTGTAGAGGATTCCATAGCTGTTATTAATGTTTCCTATAAAACTTTGTTCTCACAGAATAAAGATCTCAATTCATGGTTTCAAAGGATCAATGATTCTTTAAGCAATAGATTCAAAGCTGCAGCTGATACGGTTAAGGAGATGTCTAAAGAGGATAGGAAATTCCTTAGAGAGGATTTCCCTCCATATTCCTTTTATGTGAGTGATTCAACTTTTAATCTCTCAGATAAATTAATTAGTGAGCGCTATACTGTTTATACATATAGTGGAGGAGCTCATGGGTATACATATTTTATATCGCTTAACCTTCTGCCGGACAAAATGAAGAATCTAAGCAAGGAGCAGATGTTCAAAAATGACCAAAATTCCGTTGAAAAGATTAATATGTTGCTCGACAAGCATTTTAACAGAATGGACTGTTTCTTTGAAACACCAACGTTAGAGCTTGTATCTGTAGTTAACTTTAATATGCAAGGAGTTCTTTTTACATTTGAACATTATGTTTTAGGTCCGTATGCATGCGGAGAAGCGGAGATATTTATTCCAAAAGATGAGATATCCCCATTCTTAAACAATGACCTTGCAGCTATCTATTCAAAATGAAAAAATTAGTAATTTTTACCATAACGTTTTTATTCTTTGTAGATCTTCTTGGAGCACAGAATAATATTAATTATAGCGATCCGCTTCCAAACAACATAAGTTTTATGGGGGCGGATAGCTCTAAGGTGAATATTGGCGATTTTAGTGACAGGATAACTGTACTCTACTTTTGGACATCGTGGAACGGTGAAAGCAGAAAACAACTGCAGTATATCTCTACAGTTGCCAGAAAGATGTCATTTCAACCTATACTCTTTATAGCTGTTTCGTTGGATGTAAACAGAGATGTGTGGCTAGGATATATAAACAGATTTAACGGGGGACTATTGCAGCTGTATGCCGGAAAAGATAAGGATTTAATGAGACAATTCAACATAGTCTCTGTGCCAACTGTAATTATTCTTAACCGGGACAAGTATATGGTTCCTTTAGACAATTCATACAATATTCAAGAAAAATTAGAGGAGCTTCTCAGTACACAGATGAAATAATATATACAGGGTGTAAAAACTACATCTTGTATGTGACTATTCTTTATTTGATTGTTAGCTAATTTTGTATCGTTTCTAATCAAGTAAAGATGGATTATATAAGAGAATTAGCAAAACATAACAACAAATCTTTAAATGATGACGAGCTACGCTTTCATAGTCTTTCCTGTTTCCAAAACAAGGCTGTATGTAGGATAGTTGCGACTGAGAAGTTACCTAATGATGAGATTATCTATTATGGTATAGATTCAGAGGGCGTTATCTATTTTGGACCTGTGTCTGAATGGGAGCCGTTGTTTTATAACTATGATTTAATGCTCTCTTTTGCAAAAGAGAATAGAGTTATACAATATAATAAAGCCTATGTAAAGATGAAGATTATAAAGTTTCTGTCAAAGGAGATGAATGCTTGCTGTGGCATAATCAGGTAAAGGATAATATGATGCCTGAATTATTTGCTAATAAAAGTTTGTGTTTTAAAATTATTCTAAATAACTTTGTATAAAATTTTTTATATGTTACAGCTAAAAGCAGAGATACAGAATTCAGGATTAAAGGCTACTCCGCAGAGAATTGCAATTTTAGATGCAATGCACAAATTGGGGCATGCCTCTGCCGACATGGTTGCCGATCAACTAAAAGATATTTTCCCTTCCCTTACTGTAGCAACTATATATAACGTGTTGGAGTCTTTTGTAGAGAAAAAAATTGTTGTACGGCGTTTCAGTTCCAACAATAAGATGTATTTTGATGTTAACACCTATGCTCATGCGCATCTTTATTTTAAAGAGGAGAATCGTTATTTGGATTATGACGAGCCGGAGCTTTTAGCATTGGTTAACGACTACTTCAAAAACAGAAAGATTCCAGGGTTTAAGATTGACAGTATTGATATCCAGATAGTGGGGTCTAAGAGTGAATAAAAAAGGTAACCCAAAGTTGGCGGGTTACCTTTTTAAAGTATGATTGAGCAGATGCTACTACTCCTGCGAGATTTTTTTGTAGTCAATCTTTACAACTTGGTCCGTGCGTTCGGTATCCTTAAATTTTAGCTTTATACCCTTTGCTCCGGTGAACTCGGGATTATACTCACCTAATCTGAAGCAAGCGCTGGTATATACTAACTGATACATATCAGACATCTCTTTCTTTGTCTTGTGGCGGAATTCCAATACAGTGTACCCTTCGCTGTCTGCGTTCTCCTTTACAAGCTGGTTGTCAACAACATTAAAATAGTGTATTGCATCTGTCGTATGCGCTACGCCAAAATCTATATTAAGATAACCTCCTGTTATAGATGCAGACCTGTATGCGATACCAAGGTTACCCAATGTATCTTTCTCCTGATCTACCAATGCAATAACATCTTTAGTAAGAATTTCATTTACAGCTAATAACTTTGCATTATACTTGTATCCGGCTACAGAATTTTCAAACACTGTAAAATATATTACAGCACGTTGTCCGCTTTTTGGCGTATAGGACTGGTAACTGCCTTTATCTGAAAAGTAGATCTGATCTCCATTATCCATGGTAGCTGTAAAATCTCCCGGTATTCCATTGCTTACAAGTGTTACCAATGCATAAAGCTGATCCTCACTGTCACTGTTACACGATTGGAATACAAATGGAAGTGCCAATGCACATACAAACAAAACTTTTAAATTTTTTAGAACCTTTTTCATTTTTTATTAGTGTTATATTTTGTACATGTTAAACGCTCAAATAGAAAAATACTGCATTGCCTTTGCAAATTTATTCAATATATTTTTTCAACCACACCTTTTCATCCTCATCCAAGTATGGCTCCAATGTTGTGTAAACAGCTTCATTGTAGCTGTTTAACCAATCTATCTCATCTTTATTCAATATGGAGATAACAAGAGGGGTTTTATCAATTGGAACAAGTGTAAATGTTTCAAATCTCAAAAAGCAGCCAAACTCGTTCTTAACCCAATCACGTGCGCAAATAACATTCTCTGTCCTTATTCCCCATTTGCCCTCAAAGTAGATTGCAGGTTCGTTGGATATAACCATACCGTTTTTGATAGTAACAGGATTCTCCTCCATTCTTATGCTCTGCGGGCCTTCGTGTACACAAAGATTATGCCCTATCCCGTGACCTGTCCCATGGTAGAACATTGCGGCGTGGTTAAAGAGCGGACCCCTTGCAAGAATGTCCAATTGTGACCCTCTTGTTCCGGTAGGAAATTTAGCCATGCTCAAATCAATCATACCCTTTAATACAAGAGTGTAGTATAGTTTCTGATTGTCGTCCAATTCTCCAATAGCTATTGTGCGTGTTGTGTCTGTTGTGCCAAAGGTGTATTGTGCGCCGGTATCCATGAGCAGAAAGTTGTTTGAGCCAATTGCATTAGAGCTATCTTTGGTAGCGCTGTAATGGGGTAGGGCTGCAGACGCTCCAAAGGCAACTATCGGTTCAAAGCTCTCCCCTCTGTAATCGGGGCACTCCTCTCTTAACTCCATAAGTCTTTCTCCAATGGAATATTCATCTAAAGGCTCCCCTTTATCAACAGATGAGTAGATATATTTTAACAACTTGCACCATGCAATACCGTCAAAAATGAAAGCTTTCTTAAAGCCGTTGATCTCTGTCTCATTTTTTACAGATTTCATATTGGCTAAAATTCCACCCCTGCTGCAGTCCTCTACGCATATCCTTCCGTTGCCGGAAATCCTTAGATAATCACTAAAGGATAATTTGTCGGGAAGATAAATCCTAACAGCATTTTGCGGAAGAGCAGACAGAAAATCTCTAAATTCAAAATAGTTGTGAACTCTTATCCCTGCCTTTTTTAATAAACCTTCAATTGCAGAGGGGGACTTTTCCATGTTGCAAAACAGGTTTATCCCCTTTTCATCTACCACTGCGTACGATTCAACTATGGGATTATACTCCACGTCATTGCCCCTTATGTTGCAGAGCCATGCAATGTCATCGCATGTGGTAACTATGTAGGCAAACTTTTCGGCAGGCAGGAAATATGGCTCCAGCTCCTTTACAAGCCTGTTGTACTTTGACTTTACAAGTTCTCCTGTTATCTCATAACCTCGGAGCTCTATACGTCCAAACTGCTCCGGCTTGCGTGATGGCCAGATATTGTACTCAGGCAGAGAGAATGGATCCTCCCCTGCAACAAGCTCTATTGGTTTAAGCTCTTTAGACAATGTGGCAAAATCATTTACGGAGTATAGAGTAGCATTAACACCAACCTTCTCTGCATGTTTCTCCGCCAACCACTGCGCTATTGAGGGGGTCCCGGGCATTTTCATCTTCATTAGTTTTATTCCGGAACCATCCAATTCTCTTGCAGCCTGCACAAAATATCTTGAATCTGTCCAAAGCGCGGCATCTGTCAATGTTATTACCAATGTGCCTGCAGAGCCGGTAAATCCGCTCATCCATTCGCGTGCTTTAAAATGCTCCTGAACGTATTCGCCAAAGTGTTCACAATTGGATGGAATAACAAATGCGGACAGCCCCTTGTCTATAAGGTACTTCCGCATTCTCTCCAAACGTTGTGAAATAGTGATGGTCTCTATCTCATTACTCATTATAAAAGCGATTCTGAGTTAAGGTTCTTTTTCTCAATATCCTTGTAGTAGTTTACCGTGCCAACTTTAAGCTCGATTGTGGCCGCATCGTCGCATACAATTATCCCTTTTGGATGCATCTGCAGGATACTTACTGTCCACATGTGGTTTACGGCACCTTCAACAGCTTGATACAGTGCGCGGGCTTTGTTATGTCCGTTTACAAGTATGAGTACCTCTTTTGCATCCATTATGGTTCCAACGCCAACAGTAAGAGCTGTTTTTGGAACCTCGTTTATGTTATTGTTAAAGAAGCGTGAGTTGGCAATGATTGTATCTGTAGTAAGGGTCTTTACCCTGGTTCTGGATGTTAGGGATGACCCGGGTTCATTGAAAGCAATATGGCCGTCCGGGCCTATGCCTCCCATAAACAACTCAATACCGCCGTATGATTTGATTTTCTCCTCATATCTCCGGCACTCCTCCTCTAAGTTTTTTGCGTTTCCGTTAAGTATATTAATGTTTTCAGGTTTTATGTTAACATACTTAAAGAAGTTGTTGTGCATGAAAGAATGGTAACTTTCGGGATGTGACTCCGGAATACCTATATATTCATCCATGTTAAATGTGACAACATTTTCAAAAGATACCTTACCTGCCTCGTATAGATTTATAAGTTCTTTGTATGTCCCAAGAGGTGTAGAACCGGTTGGCAGACCCAATACAAATGGTTTATCTTTTGTAGGACCAAAAGCATTTATTCTACTAACAATGTATGCAGCAGCCCATTGTGAGAGTTGCTTATACGATTCCTGAATAATTAGTCTCATATCTTATTTTTTAATAAATATTTTGCATTCTCAATTGCCGCCTCAGACAATACCTCTCCGCTGAGCATTCTTGCTATCTCCATAACCCTCTCCTGCGGTGTGAGTATCTTGAGCCTGGATTTTGTCTGCCCGCCATCCGTCTCCTTGTAAACAAGTATATGTGTGTCCCCTTTTGATGCAATTTGCGGAAGATGCGTTATTGAAAATATCTGCATATTCCTCCCCATCTCATCAATCAGAGCCCCCATCTTGTCTGCAATCCTGCCGGAAACGCCTGTGTCTATCTCATCAAATATCATTGTAGGCATGCCCGTGTACTTGGCCATAAGCCATTTTATGCAGAGCATCAGCCGCGATAACTCACCGCCGGAAGCAGCTTTTTGCACCGGCGCAGGGGCTATCCCCTTATTGGCGCTAAATAAAAACTCAATCTTGTCTTTACCGTTATGCTCATAATCGTCAGCAGGGCACAAAGATACAGTAAAAATTGCATCTTGCATCTCCAACCGGCGTATTCTTTCCTGTAAAACACCTCCAAGCTTATTAACGGCAGATTTTCTCTTTTCAGAGAGCTTTGCAGCACACATCTCCCGCTTTTTGCGCAACACCTCAACCTCTGCCTCAATCTCCTCTATCTTTTGGGTGGCGTTATTGCTAATCTCAATCTCGTTTTGCAACCTGTTACGCTCTTCAATAAGCTCCTCAATGCTATTCACCCCATGCTTTTTCATCAAAGAGTAGAGTGTGTTCAGTCTCTCCTCCACATCCTGCAACCTTGCAGGCGAAATTACAACTCTTTCGGCCTCATCTTGCAGATCACTCTCCAAATCCTTAAGCTCAATTCTAATGCTCTCAAACCTCTCGCTTAGTTCAGCTAATTTTGGGTGTGCATCTGTATGTCTGTTCAAAAGGTGTGAGATATCTTTAAGATTCTGTACAAACGAACGGTCTGCATTGGCAGACAGCATATCAATAGATGCACATAGGTCATTTTTATACTCCTCGGCTGTTGAAAGCTGTTTCTGCTCCTCCTCCAACCCCTCCAACTCACCCTCTTTAAGAGCGGCCTCCTGCAATTTTTCAAGCCGGTAAGAGATATAATCCATATTCCTCTCATTTGCGGCTGCCCTCTCCTTAACCTCCTTAAGCTCCGCATATTTTTTAGAAAGCAAGCCATTAGCTTCCCGATAAGCCTCCAATTCCTTTTCAGCTCCGCAATAATAGTCTAATACACTCATCTGGTAATCTTTATCGTTGAGCCTGAGCGTTGCGTGCTGTGCATGAATATCTATAAGTTTTAGAGTAATTTGCGACAATACTGCCAATTGAACAGGAATGTCGTTTATGAAAGACCTGCTACGTCCGCTTGGAGATATGACCCTCCTTACCAAAAGCTCGTTGCATGGTAGATTATCACATTCCAAAACAGAACATATCTCTTTTAACAGAGTTGGCTGGTTATCAATAGAAAAGGTCCCCTCAACGATACAGTTGCGCTCTTTGTCCAATAGAGATGACGAATCACTCTTGCCGCCAAGAAGTAGAGACAAGCCACCCAAAAGAATGGATTTGCCGGCTCCTGTCTCACCTGAAATGATAATCAAACCGTTAGGAAACTCTATCTCAACAGAATCTATAAGGGCAAAATTGCTTATGTAAAGTCTTTTTAGCATGGTTTTTTATGCATTGAAGTATTTCTCTATCTCAGAAATGATGTCCTCTGCAACACTCATTTTAGATTTAAGGTCAAATCTAAGGATCCCTCCGCCTCTCTTGATTATGCTTATCCTGTTGGTATCTGTGCCAAATCCTGCTCCACTGTCGTTAAGCGAATTAAGTACTATCATATTAAGATTCTTGCGCTCTAATTTATGGAGAGCATTCTCCTCCTCATTATCTGTTTCAAGAGCAAATCCAACAGAGAGCTGCCCCTCTTTTTTGTGCTTTCCAACCCATGCAGCTATATCTGGATTTGATGTAAGTGCAAGAGTTGGGTTAACCTCTTTCTCCCTCTTTATTTTAGATGAATTGAATGATGCAGGTTTATAATCTGCAACGGCAGCGCAAAGAATTATTATATCGCTATTTAAAAGATTCTCTCTCACTCCGGCAAACATCTCGTCTGCACTCTCTACATCTATCACGTTAATGCCCGGAGTCTCTGTTTTTATGTTAACCGGCCCGCTTACCAATGTCACGTTGGCTCCACGTATGGCAGCCTGTTCAGCCAAAGCATACCCCATCTTTCCTGTAGAGTAGTTGCTTATGTAACGGACAGGATCTATCCTCTCTCTCGTGGGACCGGCAGTTATCAAAACCCTTTTTCCATTTAATGGAGAGTTACTTCTTGCAGCAAAAAGAGCTTTAACAGCATCTACAATCTTTTCCGGCTCCTCCATTCTCCCCTTACCGGACAGCCCACTTGCCAATTCACCGTTTTCCGGTTCAACTATCACAGCTCCACGCTCCTTTAATATTTCAAGATTCCTGCATGTTGCAGGGTGAAGGAACATATCCATATCCATTGCAGGTGCAATCATAACAGGGCACCGTAAGGAGAGATATGTAGTCAGTAACAGATTATCAGCAATTCCGGCAACCATCTTGCCAATTGTATTGGCAGAACATGGCGCAACAAGAAACAGATCTGCCCACAAGCCAAGACTTACGTGAGAATTCCAGTCTCCATTTTCGCAGTTGTAGAAATCAACTAAAATTGGATTTTTGCTCAATGTGGCAAGTGTTAGAGGGGTAATAAACTCCTTGGCCATCTTGGTCATAATAACTTTAACCTCGGCCCCCTCTTTAACAAGCATTCTAACAAGAAGAGCCGCCTTGTAGGCGGCAATGCTTCCTGTAACTCCTATAAGTATATGTTTCCCTTTCAACACAATCCCAAAGAAAAACTATGATTCTATCTTTCTGTAATAAATCTCATTGTTTTCAAACTCACTTATTGCAACAAGAGTAGGTTTGGGTAACTTCTCGTAATGTTTTGAGATCTCAATCTGCTCCCTGTTCTCAAAGGTCTCCTCAAGGGTATCCGCAGAGTTTGAGAACTCCTCTAACTTTGCACTCAGCTCCTGTTTGATCTCTGCTGCAATCTGATTAGAACGTTTTGCAATAATCATAACAGTCTCGTAGATGTTTCCTGTTGGTTCTGCCAGATCAACAAGATTACGAGTAATTGTATTCATGGCAACATTCTTTTCTTTCTTTTCCATCTTATATATTAGTTCTTTAGATATTTTTGTACTTTTTCAAACAAATCCGTGAGTTCTTTCATGTGCTTTGACTCAGGAAATTCGCCCACAAAGTTATAATAATCATCGGAAAAATTCATATACCGCTCCTTTTGTTTTTCCGCAACGCTGTTTTCTGCATATTTATATGAGGCCATCGCAGTATAATAGAGCACCTCCTCCCTGTAAACATTGTCTGCATTCTCCTTTATCACATTTTTTAGGGCGGTGTGTGCAGCCAAGTAATCCTCCATTGTATAGTAGAGTTTAGCCCCCTCAAAACTCTTTTTGTCCAATCGCTCTTGCAGAGTCTTTAACATCTCATTGCACTTTTCATAATATTCGCTTTGAGGATTGTCATACAGAAACTCCCCAATAACCACCATTGCTTTATGGGTAGGGGTTTGGTCCAATTCATATCTGTACGTGCTGTTAAACAGACAGTTAATCCTTAAAAATTTGGCCTCTTCCGTAAACGGGCTTCTTGGGAACTCTGTTATGAACTTGTCAAAACTTGCCTCAGCTGCAATAAGGTCGCCATAGCGGTATTTGCTAAGACCGGTGTAGAAATTGACTGTGTCCTCAATTGGTGTGCCCTGAGACAAAAGAACAAGGTCCTCATATATGTCAGATGCCTTTTTGAATTTCTTTTCGCTAAAAAACTTTTTTGCCGCTTCATATTTGTAATCCATGTCGTTACTCTTTCTCGCAGCCTCATAATATCCGGCACAAGATGTTGTGAGGAGCAACGTTACAAAAAGAAGATAAGTTATAAATCTTTGCATTTTTTTTCTTTTTAAAGATTATCTGTATTATATCTATAAAGATCCTTTTTATGCGTTCTCAGAAAGAAATCTCTCTGCGTCCATTGCCGCACGGCATCCCGACCCTGCTGCAGCTATGGCCTGCCTGTATGTGGGGTCTTGAACATCACCGGCTGCAAATACCCCCGGAACATTGGTCTTTTGGGACTTGCCATCTGTAATGATATAACCCTCGGCGTTGGTGTTAATCCACTCCTTAAACAGTTCTGAGTTAGGATGGTGACCAATGGCAAGGAAGAACCCATGAATCTTTATCTCAAAATCATCACCTGTTTTATTGTTGTTGAGCAGGGCGCCGGTAACGCCAAACTCGTCTCCAAGTATCTCTTTGGTATTGCAGTTCCACAGAATCTCAATGTTAGGGGTCTTCATAACCCTCTCCTGCATGGCTTTTGAAGCTCTTAGAACATCCCTTCTTACAATGAGGTACACCTTGTTGCATAGGCCTGCAAGGTAGGTGGCCTCTTCACACGCGGTGTCACCACCTCCAACAACGGCAACATCCTTTTTCCTGTAGAAGAACCCATCGCATGTGGCACACGCAGATACACCTTCACCCCTGTATCTCTCCTCGGAAGGAAGACCAAGATATTTGGCCGTTGCGCCTGTTGCTATGATAATGGTCTCCGCCAACAGATTCTTCTGCCCGTCTACCTCAACTTTAAAAGGTCTGCTTCCAAGATCAACCTTTGTTATAATACCAAATCGTACCTCTGTACCAAATCTCTCAGCCTGCTTCTTAAGGTCATCCATCAGCTCATTGCCGCTTATCCCTTGCGGATATCCGGGAAAATTGTCAATCTCTGTAGTCGTTGTAAGCTGGCCACCCGGCTGGATGCCCTCATATACCACAGGATTTAGATTTGCACGAGATGCATAAATTGCTGCGGTATAGCCTGCAGGACCGCTTCCAATAATCAGACATTTGATACTGTTATTATCCATAGTAGAAAAATATTTGCAAAGTTAGTAAAATTTTTATCTCTTGTTTATTAATTGTTCCTTAACGTAATACACTAAACGCAATCCCCATACGATTGCCATTGCCCCTATCCATCTCGATACCAAAAGGACATACCATATACCTCCTATGGCCGAGAGCAAAAACAGATCCTCAAAATTACTATGTGAGATACAGATGTGGTAATTGAGCAGATCTATATCCCTTTTGCCTATCTGTCCGCTTTTACTCTCATCTATCATTACCGCAGCACCGTATGCCAAACCTAATGTATTGGCAACGATCCACAAGAATGCAGTTTTTGCCGGCAGACCGAAAAACCTTAACAGCGGCATAAGGAGTTTTGCAAGCAATTTTATTACACCAAACTCGTTCATGAGTTTTTGGAGAATGCCCAAGATGTATATTAGCGTAACCATCTTAACTACAAGCCTGCCTGTTGAAAACAACCAGCTTTTGAGCATCTCTAAAAGAGTTTGCGTGCCCTCCGCATTTTCAATAAAATTCGTGCCACTATGGCCCGGCAACACCTTGTTGAGACAAAAAGCAAGGATAAAAGCCATTAAGGTTCTGCAGAGTGTGATACCAATTGCAGAGGAGCCGGTCTTTTTCTGCACGGCCGTCTCGGTAATCATGTTGTGGGCGCACATTACCATAACACTTAAGATGGTAATTACCCTAACATCAAAATCAAAAGCTGCCATAACGGAGATGGCGGCATAGACATTTACAAAATATCCGGTTACAAACGGAAGAGCTGCCTCTCCAGGCAATCCAATAAAATTGAATACCGGCGACAGAAACTTTGATATAAGAGGCAGTATGTTAAAATATTGCAGGAAAACAATCAACAAAGAGACAATAACAGTAAGGCGCACTATCCAAATGCAGGTTTTGGTTGTATTTGGAAGCACCTCTTTAATGGAACGTATAACTCTTTGCTTTACAGACTCTTCATTTGAGCTTTTGCAGTTCATTATCTATTTTGGCTTAAAAACAATGCCTGCAAAGGTAATTAATTTGGTAACCTTCAAAAAATAACCTGAGGCAACTTATTTTTTTCATGTTACTTAGAACGAGAATCTAAGTCCGGCATCGAATGTAACGGAAAAGTCCTTGTCTGAATAGTAGTTCTGTACTGTAAAGTTATTGAACTTGGTAAGCTCTTCGTTATCTGACAGCATAAAACTTACTCCGGGCTGTACAAAAATTCCAACATTCCTGCTCAGCTTCCCAAGAAAGCCTGCCTGCAGATTTAAAGAGGATTCAAACTGGCCTATACCAAAACTCTCATGGCCTATACTTGCGCTTATGCACTTGTTTATATTGCAGCCTGCTCCAAGATAAAGCCCTGCAGCCTTGCCATTTACAAAATACCAGTTAAGATTTACAGGCACCCCTATGTAATGTAGCTTCTGGCTTATTTTCTCGTTATTTTTCTTTATATCAGACCGCAGATATGAGTAAGAAAGCCCTGTTTCAAAATAAAGATTCTTGGATACCTTTACAGCTACGGTAACCCCAAACTTAAGTGGAAGTTTATGATTGTAGCTACCACCCCTCAGGTCTATCTTATTCTCCCTAATACCCGTTACATGGCTCAAGTTCTTTTCTGTGGTGGAGAAAGCACCTTTATCAAATTTCCCCAAATCTTTATTTTCGACCCTGTTAACCCCTTGGTTAATATCATACAGAAAATTAGGGGAAGATTCCATGTCCTGGAGGCTTTTAATATCATCATCATAACCACTCTCTAAAAACATCCCTCCACCGGCCGCATTTCCGGCATTAAGGGCAATTGAAACCCCTTTTTCTTCCCGATAAATCTTTCCCTTTCTGCCTTTCCTGCCATTTTCCGCCACTGCTTTATCCCACTCCTTTTGATCTGAGAATGTTAGATTAACAACATTGTTAACCACATCCGCATTTGATTTCTCCTCCTCTGCACTGTTCTCTATTACAGTACTTTCCATTGCTATACTCTCAGTTTTGGTATTTTCTGTTAAAGCAACCTCTGTAATGGCATTTTCTGCAGATGCACTCTTTTCAGTTACAGCATTTTCTAATGCGGGGTTGTCAGTTACCTCAACTTCCTTATACCCATTATCTGCTACATTTTTAGTTCTCTGCCCAGGCAGACTGTTTTGGGCAATATAGTATGGAGCAGAGGTTTTTTTTACAACTGCAATCATATCTGTACTACTGTTTGCTTTAAAATTGCCAACAAACTCCCTGTTTATGTATATAGTAGGTAAAAGAAGCAGAACGATTGCAGCCGCAGCGCAGTAACTTATCAACTTTATCACTTTTGCACGCTTTCTCCTCATTATGCTGTTCATAACAGCGCCAAAACCATCCGCAGGCAACTCAGTCTCTATACTGTTTACCTTGTTCTTTATCTCTTCAATCCACTCTTCATGAAGATTATTTTTATCTAACGGTTTCATCCTGCTATCTGTTTTGCATTTGTAAATAATCGTTAACCATTTTTGCAAGTGAACTCTTTGCTCTTGCCAATTGGGAAGATGAACTTCTCTCGTTTATTCCCAACTTTTGTGCTATTTCCTTATGAGACAAATTCTCAAATACATAGAGGTTGAACACTGTTCTATATCCAACCGGCAGCCTGCCAATAAACTTTAAAAGCACATCATTCGGAACAGTAGACAATGACTCTGCATTAGGAGGATCCTCCTCAACATAATATTTGGCTTCGTTGAGGTCTGTCATAGCCAACTTCCGCTCCCTAAGATACTGGATAGATACATTTGCCGTGAGCTTGCACATCCAGGCCTTGAGAGAACCTTTCCCTCTCCATCTGAATTTGTCAAACGATGAAAAAATCTTTATAAAACTATCATGAAGAATATCCTCTGCAAGCTCCCTCTCCCCAAGGTAACGTAGGGCAACGACAAACAGCACCGGAGCATAACTCCGGTATAACTCCGCCATAGCCGTTTTATTGCCGTTTTTGCACTCTTCAACGATAGTTTCCTCTTGCATTGTCAAGCCTCATTCGCAATTAAAACGCAAAAAATAGAAAATACTGCTTACTAATCAGATTAATTTTCTACAGAAATTGTAAAATCTTTATTGTACACGATATTCTTTGTTCCGGTGTTAAAGAATCCTGCATAATATCCAAAGTTGCTTTTGATTACAAAATTGGATTGAAACGCATTGTAGTCCCCATGCAGTCTTGCATAAGCCATATAGAATATGATATCGTATCCCTGAAAGGCGTATGGAGTAGGATATGTATTGTACAGAGCCTTATACCTCTCTACAAAAGACTTTGTCTGCGGATTGTCATAATCTACATAGTATGGCAGGGAGAGGTGCAGGTTAAGCTGATGCAGCTGGTAGATATCCAAGACCTCAAAATTTTTCCATTTAGGCATCCCAAACAACATTATAGGTCTCTCCTCTGTATTAAGAAGTGACAGATTTCTAATGGCATCGCTTACAAAAGCCTCATTGTTAGACGGTACTATTACTATATTCATAATACGGTCTCTAAGAAGATTCTTTATTCTGCCCTCTACGGCCCTCCCCTCCAAAATATTGTAATGAAGCGAGCTGTAGCCTATATGCCTTTCGCTCAAACCTTTTGCAATGCTGTTCACATACAGCGAATCTGTATTGCCGCTTTCGTATATTATGACAACATTGGCAAAACTTCTGCTAAACTTGTCTGCGATATTATCAACTATTGAGTTGAGCTGGTGTTTAAGATCTGTGGGTATCTGTACAAATCTGTTGTAATGTGCGGCTAAAGAGGCTGCATTATGGTCCATAGGAGAAACCAAGATGGTTCGGCCCTCAATGTATGGATGAATTGTCTCCAATTCGGCTTTTTTAACCGGGCCTATAACAATATCTTTTGCAGAAAACCTGCCGCTCTGCCCTATATCATCTATAGAGTTATAATCTCTCTGGTCTATTACATCCAATGAGACATCTACACCAAGAGAGGAGAGTGAATCCAATGCAAGGAGCGAACCAGCATAGAAGTCCATGAAGTTTGAGTTGAGATTGGCTGTGTCATTAGAATTGAATGGGAGAATTAGAGCGATATCTGTTTTTCTACCATACAGATCCGTTGTAAGGTTCTCATTGGTAAAAAACTGATCAGCTGTTGCGTTAACATTCTCCGTTTCATTCAAGGCTGTGCTATCTGCATGCAATTCCGTCTCATTATCATTTTTTACCTCATTGCTACTCTCTTTGCTCTCGGCCTCTTCATTAGATCTTCTCAGTGCGAGAGCTATGCGCTCCTGTCTCGACAATCTCCTTTTCCTCTTGGACTCCTGCTTGCCGCTGCTCTTTTCATCAACGTTACCGCTTTGGTTGCTGCTTTGAGACAATTTGTCGGGAATATAAAGAATCATACCTGTCTTTAAGCCGTTGCCTAACACAGGGTTATTCTCTACAATCTCCTTTATGGAAACGTTATACGCCTTGGAGATAGAGTAGAGAGTCTCGCTTTGCTGCACATTGTGGACATATACAACAACTCCATCTTTCTTTATCTTGTCTTGCGCTATTTTCACATTGGTCTGGGCAGGTGCCGCGATTGTAACGGCAAGTATAATTGCCAAGGCATATAAACGTCTCATAATAAGTGTACTATATTAAATTACATAAGTCTTGCGAGCATGTTCTTCACATTTGTTTCAATACGCTCGTAAACATTGTTGTTGTATGGAGCCTTCTTGAACTCCTCACCTGTAATATGCTCGTAAAGCTCTATATATCTGTTTGAAATAGACTCAACTATCTCGTCTGTCATCTCGGGAACCTTCTGCCCGGGTTGTCCGCTGAATCCGTTGTCCATAAGCCATTCGCGAACAAACTCCTTGGACAACTGCCTCTGCGGCTCCCCTTTGGCAAATCTCTCCTCGTACCCGTCCGAGTAGAAATATCGGCTGCTGTCCGGAGTGTGAATCTCATCAATAAGATAGATCTCTCCATCCTTCAAGCCAAACTCATATTTTGTATCTACAAGAATCAATCCCCTTTTGGCGGCAATCTCTGTGCCTCTCTTGAACAGGGCCAGCGAAATCTCCTCCAACTTCTCATAAACATCCTTTGCAACTATCCCCTTTGCAATAATCTCCTCCTTGGAAATATCCTGGTCATGCCCGCCAATCTCGGCCTTTGTAGTAGGGGTGATTATAGGGTGGGCAAACCTCTCGTGCTCTCTCATTCCATCCGGAACAGGCACTCCGCAAATCTCTCTTGCTCCGCTCTTGTATGTTCTCCAAGAACTTCCTGTAAGATAACCTCTTACAATCATCTCAACAGGCAGGCTTTCACATCTGTGTCCAACAGTAACCATAGGATCCGGTGATGCAATCTTCCAGTTCTTTACAATATCCTGCGTATCATCCAAAAATTTTGAAGCTATCTGGTTCAATACCTGTCCCTTGTATGGAATCCCCTTTGGCAGTACAACGTCAAAGGCAGATATTCTGTCTGTGGCAACCATAACCATCAGCTTGTTGTCAATTGTATAGACATCCCTCACCTTTCCAACATATTTGGAGGTCTGTTTGGAAAAATCAAATTCTGTAGATGTAATGGATTTCATATTATTATTTTTTAACGCTTACTAAAAATTAAACAAATTCTATAAATGTCCCGCTTCTGTCCCCCTCTTGTCTTTTCCTATCATCTGCTTCCCGACAAATCTTTTTTGTAAAACTCTATAAGTCTGTTGCAGAAGGTTTTCCAAGACAACTCCTCCTTAACCCGCTCAATATTCTTTACATACTCCTCCCTAAGGGAGCTGTTGTCAAAATAGCTCTTTATGGCATTGGCTATAGTCTCCTTCCTGCAATCCTTTATTATCATGCCGGTACCCTTGTCGCCAATGGTCTCCTTAAGACCTCCAACATCTGTTGTAATCATCGGGAGGTTAAAATTAAAACAGATGGAACTTATGCCGCTTTGAGTGGCAGACCTGTAAGGCAGCACACATACATCGGATGCAGAGAAATATGGTGATACGCAACTATCCTTAATGTAGCTTGTAGTTACACTTATGTTATCTCTGTAAGGAGAGCTGTCTATTAATGCCTCATATTTATCAAAACTGCCGTATGGTTCTCCTGCAATGATAAGTTGGTAGGAGCCGTCCAAAAGATTAAAAGCCTCTATAAGCAGATCCAACCCTTTGTACTCTCTTATAAGCCCAAAAAAGAGAATATTCCTTTTATTGGGTTTTATTCCCAACTGTCTGCAAGCCTGTTCTTTGGAGATCTTTGCTCCAAAATGGGAGTAGAGTGGGTGAGGGGTAACCAAAACAGGCTTCTCTCTGTCGAACGAAAGAAGATCATTCCTTACAGCGTCACACAACACCACAAAGCCGTTGTTGGGCTTTAAGAACCATTTGGTAAACGGACGGTCAAAAAAATGCGGCTCATGCGGAATAACATTATCCAAAATGGAAACAACCTTGCAATCTCTTCCAACATGTCTCGCAACATAACCCAATGACGGAGCAAACCAACTCATCCAATACCTCATTATAAGAAGATCCGGATTAAATCTCCTAATAGCCTTTGCAGTAGAGATATATGTAAAAGGATTTGCCGTATCCAATAGAGCACAAGACTCTACCGGTACGGCATCATCATCTTTCGTAACATATTGAGTCTTACCCGGAAAGAGAATGTCTGGATACTGTCTCTTAAAATTAAAAGCTTTTACAGAATGCTCCTTTCCCAGTTCCTGCATCAAATATGTGTTAAACTGAGAAATACCACCTCTGTACGGGTAAAAGCAGGATAATATTGCTATTCTCAACTATTTTGTTTTAGATTTTACATACTCCTCGTTCAAACCTACAAGAACATTGTTGGTAATGTCAAGCTGCGAATTGCCAACTATAACCGTATTTGTACTTCCGCTGGTTGTAAGGATAAGTGCATAATTGTGCTCTGCATTATACTTCTCAACGTAAGTCTGGATGGCATCCATAACCTTGTTAAGCATAACCTGCTGCTCCTCCGCCATCTCCATGCTCTTTTGCTGTCTCAGGCCCTCAAGAGACTGCTGGCGTTGGTATAGCTGCTGTTGCTGCTCCTCTGCCTGTGCACGAGTCAGCAACCCTTTGTTTATCTTGGTCTCAAAATCCTTGGCCGCACTTTCAAATGCCCGTCCCTTCTTGTTGAGGTCTTCCTGAATAACCTGTGCTTTAGCTTCAAGCTCAGACTTAAGATCGTTGAACATGTCGTAGTTGTTTACCAAAGAATCCATCTGAATGTAGACAATGCTCCCCGAAGGTGCTACAGTGGCAGTCTCAACTGAGGCAGCCGCCTTTGTGTCTGAGGCCGTGTTATTGTTACAAGAAACAAGAATTGTTGCAAGCGCAACAGCTAGAATTGCTTTTTTCATATTATTTATTTGTTAATTATTTAACATCCCTATGCATACAACCTGCAAATATAGCAATAATTATGCTATTTCAATCTGTCCAAGTATTCTTTTATAGTCTGCTCAAGCCCTAAGTAGAGCGCGTCACATATAAGTGCGTGCCCAATGGAGACCTCATCTAACCAATTTATAGTTTGATGAAAATATCTCAGATTGTCTAAGTTGAGGTCGTGGCCGGCGTTTAGCCCCAATCCGCATCTGCGGGCCTCCTCTGCCGCCTTAAGATAAGGCTCTATGGCTTTTTCCCTGTTAGCAGAGTAGTTTTTTGCGTAAGCCTCGGTATAAAGTTCAACCCTGTCGCAACCGCACTCCGCTGCATTCGTAACCATCTCAACAACAGGATCCACAAAAATGGATACCCTTATGCCGTAACTCTTAAAAAAACTACAGATCTCCTTAAGATAACTCTTGTTCTTAATGGTGTCCCACCCAGCATTTGATGTTAACACGTTCTCTGCGTCGGGAACTAAAGTTACCTGATTGGGAATAACCTTGGTAACCAACTCCTTAAAAGAATCTATAGGATTCCCCTCTATATTGAATTCTGTTTTAAGCACCGGCCTAATCTCTAATACATCGCTATATCTTATATGTCTTTCATCCGGCCTTGGGTGAACCGTAATACCTTGAGCACCAAATTTTTCACAATCAATAGCACATTGCAGGACATTAGGCATGTTGCCACCCCTCGCATTACGGATAGTGGCTATTTTGTTTATGTTAACGCTAAGTTTAGTCATAAGTATATCTGTTTGGTAATCTTAAAAAAATAACTTGGTAATCTTTAATTGTCTTTTTGGTCTATATTTCTTTTCTCATCAGTCATGTGCCACCGGCACACTCCCTCTTCAAAAAGACATCTATCCTCAAAAATACTGCTAAATCTTTACCAATTTGTTTTTAACGCTTACTTAAAGCAGTACAAAATTATAGAATTTTTTATATTTGCATTATCTGAGAGGATAAATTAGGTTGCAGAATAAAAAAAATAAGGATGAAGATTGCACTTTTTGGAAAAAACATAGATGAACGATCAATGGGAGATTTCATAAGACTTATGCATCTCCTCAATAATAAACCAAACATAGAGTGGACAGTCTATGCCCCTTTCTATGAAAGATATAAAGAGAAAGTGCAGTTTCCCAAAGGATCCCTTTTTAATGATTATTCAGATCTGCTTCCTAACAACGATCTTTTTTTGGCCCTTGGTGGAGACGGAACAATTTTGGATTCCCTTACATTGGTACGAGATAAGGAGATTCCGGTAGCCGGAATCAATTTCGGGCGATTGGGTTTTCTTACAACAGAAAGCGTAGATGAACAGAATCTCTGGATGGATGATATACTTAAAAAGAACTACAAGGTTAACAGTAGAACATTGCTACATGTATGTAAGCCGGGTTTGGATTGCGGTATGTACGGTGCGGAAGAGATCTACCCGTATGCCCTTAACGAGGTATCCATACAGAGAATAGAGCCGGCAATGTTGGAGATTCATGTAAAGATAGACGGAGAGCCGATACCTGTATATTGGGCAGACGGAATACTCATAGCTACTGCAACGGGTTCCACAGCCTATTCGCTCAGTGTGGGAGGTCCTGTTGTCACACCGGATTCCAAAGTTCTTATCATATCGCCTATTGCACCGCATAACCTTAATGTAAGACCGCTCATAGTGCCGCAATCCTCAATGGTAGAACTCTTTTTCACAGGACGTGTAGATGAGGCGCAGCTTACAATGGACAACAGATATTTTAAGATTGGGAAAGATGAGCCGGTTGTTGTACGCACGGCAGACTATACGCTTAACTGCATAACACTCAATAATAACTTTTTCAGAGCGCTGAATGAAAAACTCCTGTGGGGAGAGGATAAAAGGAATATGCGCAAGTCTGCAGGCAGTTTGTTGTAATATCCCCAAGCATTCACTATATTTGCAATTTGTTTGTTTAATTGCCCATTATGAATGATGATATGAAATTGCCGTTGCACGTCTCCATGATAATGGATGGAAACGGGCGTTGGGCCAAAGAAAAGGGGAAAGAGAGGCTGTTTGGTCATGCAGAGGGGATAGAGAGCGTACGAGCATGCACGGAGTATGCTGTAGAGAGAGGTATAAAGTATCTCAGCCTGTTTGCTTTTTCCACGGAGAATTGGAACCGGCCTGTAGAGGAGGTTGAGGGGCTTATGCGAATGATGATAAAGGCAATATCCAATGAAACGCCAACATTTGTGAAAAACGGAATAAGGTTTAGAGTCATAGGAGATTTTTCTGGACTTTCACAAGAGCTGCAACAGGAGATAGAAGATTGTCAAAAACTTACAGAAAAGTTTAGCAATCTCACACTTATAGTTTTTTTGAGCTATAGCGGAAAATGGGATATCCTGCAAGCTGCAAGAAAGGCGGCACAGGCAGGAAAGAGTGATATTTCAGAGAAGGATTTTGAATCCTACCTGAGTACTGCCGGTATTCCGGACCCTGATCTGATTATCAGGACAAGCGGAGAGCAGAGAATCAGCAACTACATGCTTTGGCAAGCGGCTTATTCGGAGCTTTACTTTACAAAAACACTTTGGCCTGATTTTCGCAAAAATGAGTTCCGTCTCGCTTTAGAGGAGTACGCATCCAGGAGCAGACGCTTTGGAAAAATATAATAACTATTGCATTAACAATTCAATGAGATTATTTAAAATACTCGTGCTCGCAAGTCTTTTGGTTCCTTGCGGTCTGTTTGCACAAGAGCATAAAAATGAGGTTGTAGTAGACTATAACAATCCCAAAACCTATACCATAGGAGACATTAAGATTAGTGGTGTAGACTATCTTAGAGAGGAGCAGATATTGTCTTTGACAGGATTACAACCTGGGGACGTCATAACAATACCTGGTGATGAGATCTCGCAGATCTTAAAAAGAATCTTAATGCAGCGCAAATTTTCCGATGCAGGTTTTTATATAGACTCGTTGAAAGGCAAAGACACCATAGTTCTTGGGTTGCGTTTAGTTGTAAAACCCCGTGTCTCAAGGTGGGTTTTCACAGGAACAAAAAAGAGTGAAGAATCTGAGCTGTCTGAGAGACTTAAATTAAGGAGAGGGCAGGAGTTGTCTGATTACGTAGTAAAGTCATCTACAGATATCATTAAAAGGTATTACAAAGAGAAGGGATTTCTAAAAACAGAGGTAAGGGTAGAGCAGACCAACGATACGGTTGTCAAAAATGCGGTAAGGGTGAATTTTGTTGTAGACAGAGGCCCAAAAGTAAAGATTCAAAGAATAACATTCAAAGGCAACGATGAGATAAAGGCTTCCAAATTGGCAAGAGCCATGAAAAAGACAAAGGACAAAAGGATTGTCAATTTCTTGAGGAGCAAAAAATTCAACGAGAAGGAGTACCCCAACGATAAGGAGAACATGATTCAGGTGTTCAACGAAGCCGGTTACAGAGATGCGAGGATAGTGAAAGACTCCATGTACTATGTGGAACCGGGAAGAATGAACATAGATTTTACAATAGACAAGGGTAAAAAATACTACTTTAGGGAGATTACATGGACAGGAAACTCCGTATACACAGCCCAACAACTCTCTCAAGTACTTCATTTGGAGAAGGGAGATGTGTATGATGTGGTAAATATGAGAAAGAGACTGTTTGGAGATGGAAAAGGGCAGAACCCCGATGTTAACAAAATGTACACAGACAACGGCTATCTCTTCTTTAACATAACTCCTGTTGAGGTAAACATAGACGGCGATTCCGTAGATGTGGAGATGAGGATAGTTGAGGGGAAACCGGCTACATTTAACAATATTATAGTGAACGGCAACACAATAACCAACGAGAAGATAGTAAGAAGGGCCCTGTTCACAAAACCCGGATACCTTTACAGCCAGACAGACTTTGAGCGTTCCATGAGGGAGATTGCCTCAATGGGGCATTTTGAAGCGGAGCATGCCTATTCAGATAAAGGATACAACATAATGCCAAACCAGAATAACAATACGGTAGATATAGCATTTAACGTGGAGGAGAAGCCTAACAGCCAGTTGGAGCTCTCCGGAGGATGGGGAGGCAACACTTTTGTAGGAACATTGGGCGTAAGTTTTAACAACTTCTCGTTTAAGAGAATGTTTGAGAAGAATGCATGGAGGCCTGTACCACTTGGAGACGCACAGACCTTGGCCATAAGATTCCAGACCAACGGTACATACTATACGGCACTCTCGGCATCTTTCATGGAGCCGTGGCTTACAGGCAAGAAACCTACATCATTGAATGTTCAGGTATACTTTACACGTCAGACCAACTCATATTACTATTACCAGACCTCGGACGAATATATGGAGGTTTACGGTGCGGCGGTAGGACTTGGTAACAGACTCAAATGGCCTGATAACTACTTTGTATTGTATCATGAGCTAAGCTGGCAGACATATAAGTTAAAGAACTGGAACTACAACTTCCTTTTCAATACGGGAATGTCTCACAATGCAAGTTACAAGATATCGCTCAACAGAAACTCAACAGACCAGCCGCTCTATCCAAGAGGAGGATCAGACCTGTTGCTCAGCCTGCAGCTTACTCCGCCATACTCGCTATTCCGTTCAAAAAATACGGATTACAAGAATATGGATGACAAAGAGAGGTATAAATGGATAGAGTACCACAAATGGACATTTAAGAGTACCTTGTATACAAAGCTTATTGGAGATCTTGTCCTTAAGACGGCTGCGAATTTCGGCTATCTTGGATATTATAACAAAGATCTTGGATATTCTCCGTTTGAGGGATTCCAGCTTGGAGGCGACGGTATGAGCGGTTATAACACATACGGTTCTGAGATCATAGGACTGAGAGGTTATCCGAACAGCTCCCTCACCCCAATTAAAGACAATGCATACGCCGGTAACGTATATGACAAGTTTACGGTTGAGCTAAGATACCCTGTTGTATTGCAGCCGCAATCTACAATCTATGCGCTGTTATTCTTGGAGGGTGGTAATTGCTGGTCCGATATAAGAGAGTTCAACCCGTTCCAGATTAAAAGGTCTGCCGGTGTAGGTCTAAGGGTATTCCTCCCTATAGTTGGTATGCTTGGTATAGATTGGGGTTACGGATTTGATCCGGTACCTAACGAGAACCTCAAGAGAGGGGGAAGCCAGTTCCACTTTGTAATAGGTCAACAGTTCTAAACCATAAAAATTTTTGTGTATGAAGAGATTTATTATTGCAATTATTGTTGTTTTGACTTCTGCTTCGTATGGCATTCTTAATGCACAGAATGTGTACTATCCAAATGGCAAGGTAGGGTATATAAATACAGATTCGATACTTGTTAAGATTCCTGCGTATGAGACTGCAACAAAGGAGTTGGATAAATTAAGCGAGCAGTACAAACAGAAGATAGAGTCCGATGTTCAGAAGATAGAGACCTTGTATCAGAGCTACCAGTCCCAGAAGCAAAGATTAACGGAAACAGAGAGATCATACAGAGAGCAGGATATAATAAAGAGGGAAAAGGAGGTAAAGGAGCTGCAGAAACTCTATTTTGGTCCCGACGGCTATCTTCAGAAAAAATCTGAGGAGTTGCTCTCTCCAATAAAGGAGAAAGTTCAGGCTGCCATAGATAAAATTGCTAAAGATGGGAATTTTATGATTATCTTTGACCTTGCTGCCATGCAGGGGGTTGCTTACTATGCACCCGGAGACAATCTTAATCAATATGTTTTAAGACTATTAGGATTACAATAAAACTATAACAAATACAAAATGAAAAAAGTCACACTTCTTTTATTTGGGTTAGGCTTGTTGCTGTCAACATCGTCATTTGCCCAGAACCTAAAATTCGGCCAGCTGAATATGCAGGAGCTTATAGCTCTTATGCCTGAGAGAGACTCTGCTATTGTAAAATTGGAAAAATACGGAGCCGAATTAGACGAAACTTTGCAGGGAATGCAGACTGAATTTAATACTAAGCTTCAGACCTACAACCAGAAGAGCGCAACTTGGACGGCTGCTGTTTTGGAGGCAAAAACAAAAGAGCTTCAGGAGATGCGCCAGAGATTGGAGCAGTTTCAGGTAAATGCACAGAATGAATACGGACAGATGCAGCAGGAGTTGTTTGCCCCTGTATTCAAGAAGGCTAATGAGGCTATCGATAAATTGGGCAAGGAGAACGGATTTACATATATCTTTGACCTTTCGGCAGGAACAGTCATCTTCCATAGTGATGCGACTGTAGATGTACTTCCTTTGGCAAAGAAAGCATTGGGAATTCCTGCAAGCAAGACTACACCGTTTGTTCCGGCTTCTGCGCAACAAGCAGCTGCCGCACAGAAGTAATAACTTTCGGATATAACTGATTATACTTAGCGGGTTGCCTTTATAAGTAAGGGCAACCCGCTTTTTTTAACAACACTAAAATATTATGAGAGATTCTTTTTTACTCATCTTCACCCCAACCGGTTCTTCTGAACCCCGAAATGGTGTAGCTATGGCCGGTAACGGATGAATAATAGGTCATTTCTATAGAGTCTTCCGTACCTCCTGAAGGTGTTGTCGCACCATTTACAACAACTTTTCCCTCTATGTCGCTTGTACCTCCGCGCAATTGGTTCTCAACCTTCTTGCCGCTAAAAGTACAGTTAGCTACATCACATTCTATTTTACATCTGGTGCCATACTTTAAGTTTATCCATAACCACATTACATTTTTTTCCTTATTAGCGGTGTCGTATGTGAATATTACGGCATGCTCTGACTCCTTGGTGGTATTATCTGTTATGCTAATCCTCCACTCACCGCAAAGCGGATAAATAGGGGAGAACTCCTGTTTGTACTTTTTATTGTATGTTTCGCACGAAGCAGTGCAGATAACAAGAAGTGTGAATGATATTAAAATATTCGTAATCTTATTCATAGCTTTTATTTTTGTTATTGTTATTTATGCCACCATTGCTTTTGTGTAAGGCTCAGTGGTTCCGGAGCATTTGGATTATTTTCGGTGGAAATTTTAGGGTAAATCATTCTTTTTGGATATTCGTCGGGATTAAGAGCAGAATCAATAACCGGTGCTAACTCTCCAACCGTATAAGCATCGTCTGAGGCAAGTTTGCTACCCAAGGCCGGTATGCCTGTCCTGTTTATGTCAAAGAAACTGTCCCATGCCTGAGATCTGGCGGAGGCAACCCACTTTTGTGTAAGAATGCTTTTAAGCATTGTCTCTACAGATGATGTATTTAAAGCGTACGGACCCCCATCCTTAATGAATGTCTGAGCATTGTATCCCCATCTTTCAAAAGCGGCTGTGACAGCACTGTTATAGGCGGCTTTTGCCTCATTAGCCCTTCCCAATCTGGCATACGCTTCTGCCTTGAGGAAACAGGTTTCTGCGTACGATATGAAGTAGACCGGGTCTTGTGGTGCCAACTTTGCTCTGCACACAGCTATAAAAATGAAAAAGTTTAAATTTGGACTCACTCCCTGATCTAATCCGTAGTATCCTCCAATTTTGTTTCGTTCGTAAAATGCCTCAATTCTGGGATCGTCGTGTTTGTTCAGGAATTTTACCAGAGTCTTGGATGCGGCAAGATTTTGATCTGTGTTAAGTTTTCTCCTGTCGTATTCGTAGAGCGGGTTGGAATTGTTCTCCTTGTTTGTAAAGAGATCTATCTTGCAATCTGATTTAAGAAAATTATTCTCTGCAAGCAGTGCCTCTATGGTTGCTTTGTTGTTGTTGAAATCCAACATAAGAAGTTTTAACTTAAGAGAATTGCCAAATTGAACCCATTTATTCATATCTCCACCGTTTATTATATCCTCCTTGCCCATAAGCACTTTAGATTTTGCTGCACTCTTTGCTTTTCCAAGTGCTGTATTCAGCCTCTCTATAAGTGCTCTGTTTACAGCCTTGCCGTTATCGTATTTTGGATAAAGCTGCTTATCGCCCATTAGTGCCTCACTGTATGGGATATTCTCATACCAGTTTGCAAGGATGTGGTATATAAAACAGGTCATTATTTCAGATACCATGTAATAGTTGTCTGCGCCCTCTTCTATAGCTTTTTGCGCTATTATTTTTAAATCAGGCAGTGAATGGGTGTACGGGATGCTCCAAAATCTGGGGTAGCTTGTATTGGATATTGTATAGTTTACAGTTGTATTATATTGGTTTGCACCAACATTCTGTGTGTAATGCTGGCACCACATACTGCCAACGAGCTCCATCTCACCGCCAAGAATCCCTGCAAATGAGAGCTCTGCAGATGGCAACAACATACTGATTGGAACATCGCCCGGATAGTTTGGATCTTTGTTTATATCCATGGTCTTTTCGCATGAAGACAGTACAGACATTACTGCCGTCAAGCATATTGTTGTATAAATGATGATATTTCTCATAGCCGACTATTTAAAATGTGATTTTAATGCTTCCCCCGAATGTCCTGTAGGTAGGAGCTGCTGCAAACTCGCCAAATTCAGAAAAGAGGTCATTACCGTAATTTGAAGCTTCGGGATCTACGTAGTTATTCTCTTTTGGTGTCCACATAAATAGGTTACGTCCAATTGCACTTAATCTTATACCCTTTATGAATCTCGTCTTGTCCAACAGACTTGCAGGGAGATCATAAGAGAGAACCAATTCCCTTAATTTGAGATAGTCTTTCTTAAGAACCCACCTTTTGAACAATGTATAGTTGGTGGCATTGTTGTAATATCCGTAGGCAGTAGACCATCTTATAGGGATGCTGTTTTCTATATATTTTCCATTAACGTAACGGACTGAGTTAGGAACAACAAACGGTTGTCTGTTGTTGTAGACAGTAGGGGTTGCATTCCCGCAAAAATAGAGTAATTGAGCTGTGTAACAGTAGAATTTGCCACCGTTGCGCCAATCGAATAGTGCAGACAGTGATAATCCTTTCCAGGATATTTTAGTGTTGAATCCCATGTTGAAACGTGGAGATGAAGAACCAACCTCCTCTTTTTTTGTAGGGTCTATTTGCGGAACTCCCATGGCATTCACAACAGTTCTTCCCTCGGGGTCTTTAAGAACAGCAGGTACCTTGAATACCCCAAATTCCTTTCCAACCGCAGCCACATATTGCACTTGATAGGCAGATCTTAAAACATACTCTTTTGTATTGTCCCACAGCTTAAGAACTTTAGACCGGTTTTTTGTAAAAGTGATGCCAATGTCCCAACTCCAGTCTCCCCGTTTGATAGGGGTAAAACCGGCCGTTACCTCTATTCCCCTGTTCCTTATTTTGCCAACATTTCTGGCTCTTGTAGTATAACCGCTTTCATTAGCAACTGCTGCAGCTATGATCTGGTCTTTGGTTGTTTTATTGTACAGAGCACAGTCCAACCTTATCCTGTTGTCAAAAAGGTTTACCATTAAGCCAATCTCAGCTTCTGTGGTAATCTCCGGCTTAAGTTTATTATTTGGGATAGTGTTACCCTCTGTAAGTCCCGGTATCCCGCTTATAGGTAGATCCACACTGCCAAACCCTATGCCGAATCTTGCAGGAACAAATGATGCGGCGGTTTTATACAGAGGTGCATCATTACCTGTTTTTCCGTAAGCCAATCTCAATTTGAGAAATGATATGTTGTAATCTTTAAGACTATTTATTGCATCTGTTAATATGACCGAACCATTGATTCCCCAATAGAAAAAAGAGTTGCTTTTAATCGGGAGCGTTGATGACCAGTCATTTCTGCAGACGGCAGTAATGTAAGCCCAATTGTTGTAGCTTAAATCCAATTGAGCGAACAAACCTTGCAATCTCCTGCATGTGTGGTATGACGTTGTCAGCGGTCTTTCTGTTCCGTTTTCAAGACTAAACCACCCTGGCAGATTCAAACCATACAAATAGGAGTCTATATATCTGCTTCTTCTCTCATTATAGTTGTAACCTATTGTCCCTCCAATATCTATTTTGTCTGCTATGCTGTAATTTGCAGTTGCCATAAATGTAAGATCAAACTGTTGCTGCCTGTCAAATACCTCCTCGTACGAGCCTGCCCGTGTTGCTTTTCTGATGTATGCAGACCACGAATTGGGCGAGAATGTGATTTTTTCATTTCGTCTGAATATTCTTGAATTTGTTATGTCTGCGCCCAATCGTCCTGTTAACTTTAACCAATTGAGAACTTTGTATGTACACTCCGCCTTTCCAAATACTTTGTCGTCTGTATAGTTGTTTCTATTGTTGGCAAGTACCCAATATGGATTCTCTGCGTATGCAGTGTAGTAATTGTCTGTATTATTGTACAGGTCTTTGTAGTTTTTGTGCTTCCTAAATGAGATGTCGGTAGCAAACTGGAGAAGTTCCTGAAATGTTGATGCTCCGTCTCTTCCCTGTCCGGCAGATGGCTGGCTCATGTTTTTTTTCACATAATTTAGGCCTACATTTATATTGAATCGTTTATGTGTTGCATTTCCTCGTAGAGCAAAGGCATTTCTGTTGTAGGTATCTGCATTGCTTGGCATGACTCCGGATGCATGTGTGTTTCCGTAGGATATGAGTAATCCAAGACTTTCACCTCCGGCCTTTATAGAGATGTTATTGTCTGTCTCAAACCCTCTTTCGTAAAAATTGCGAATATTGTCCTTTACAAACTTAAACGATTTAAGCCTTACTTTAAAGTCTTTTGGCATAGCTTCTCCGTAGCCGGCCCATGCTCCGTATGTGTGCAATCTGCCATCTAACTTTGGTCCCCACGAGCCATTCTCCTTAGCTTCCCAGTGCGGCCACCCCTGGCCGAAAATATCCTGCACTTGAGGAACTCTTAGTACGTCGGATCCCATGAAAGAGCCGTCATAGTCAACTTGGATTTTTCCTGTTTTAGCTCTTTTTGTAGTTACCATTATTACACCGTTTGCAGCTCGCGAGCCGTAGAGCGCAGTTGCGGAGGCTCCTTTAAGAATTGTTAGCGTTTCAACATCATCGGGATTTATGTCATTGGCTCCATTGCCAAAGTCTACAGATGATGAGGTTGATGCAGAGCCGTAAAAATTGTTGGATACAGGTATACCGTCTACGACATATAGCGGATTGTTGTTGGAGAATGATGATATGCCCCTCACGAGTACCTTCTGTGATGTACCGGTTCCTCCTTGAGATGAGATCTGTACACCTGCAATCTTCCCTTGAATGCCTCCTGCAATCGACGATGACCTTGCTTGTGTAAGATCGTCGGATTTAACGGTGGTGGTGGCATAACCAACAGACTTTTGTGATCTTGTCATGCCCATTGCCGTAATGACAACCTCATCGAGCAGGTTGGAAGACCTGAGTCCCACGTTTATTCTGCTTCTGCCATTTACAGCCTCTTCAATAGTTTCATAACCTAAGTATGAGAAAACAAGCACAGCATTGCTGCTGCATGCAATACTATAGTTGCCGTCTGAATCTGAAAATGTGCCTATAGTCTTCTCTTTTACCTTAATGTAAGCGCCAACAAGCGGTTCACCGCTTTCAATGTCCAAAACTTTGCCTGTTACAGTTATATCTTGAGCTCTTAACACGCTGCAACAAATAATAAAGAACAGGCCGGACAATAGTAGTTCTACCTTCTTCATAGAGTTGAGTATTAGTTAATAACTTTAAATTTGAGCTATTAAGTTTGGTTAACTCGAAAAAAAGGAAACTTTGGAACAACTTGGAATTATCAGTCCTTTAGCTGATTTTTACAGGTTAATATTTGTATGGGCCAGATGGTAATTGATGGGATTAACTGCAAGTGAACGTGTAACCATCTCAGTGACAAATGTAAACAAATTTTATTATAAAACAAACTTCCCGACAAAAAGTTATTCACCTTTATGTTATTTACTGTAGTTCTTGCAGCAAGTGGGTGTCCCATCACCTCGCAACACCATAACCGCAATCCTTTATGGTGCACATTAGAGAAAAACTATCCTTTATCTTGCAATCGATTGAGCAGCTTGTTTATCTTACGGATTAAATGGGCTATACAGGTTGTTGTTCAAAAAAAGTTTGATAAAAATTATAATATCCAAGAATATTATCTACATTTGTAATATTTTAATAAAATAACTACTAACGTTAAGAAATCTTAGAGAATTATTCTTTTATGGAAAACAAAATTATCGACGCACAAGATATTGTGATCCGTTTTACCGGAGACTCCGGAGACGGAATGCAATTGACTGGAACTCTGTTTGCAGATGCATCTGCACTGTACGGGAATGAGATATCTACCTTCCCGGATTATCCAGCTGAGATTCGTGCTCCTCATGGTACTGTAGCCGGTGTATCGGGCTTCCAGGTACATGTTGGAAATGGAGAAGTTAGAACTCCTGGTGACTATGCAGATGTGCTTGTTGCCATGAATCCCGCCGCACTTAAAGCTAACGCAAAATGGTGTAAGAAAGGTGGCACTATCATTTTGGATGAAGATTCTTTTGATGAGAAAGGTTTGGAGAAAGCAGGATTCAAGACAATGGATCCTATTGCAGAGATGAATCTTAGTGACTACCATATTGTATGGTCACCAATTACCTCTCTTACAAAGGAGAGCTTAAAGGATAGCGGGTTAGATCTTAAGGCTATCGTTAGGAGTAAAAACATGTTTACTCTTGGTATGTGCTACTTTATGTTCAGCAGACCGCTGCATTTTACAGAGGCATACCTCGAAAAGAAATTTGCAAAGAAACCTAATCTTATAGAGCCAAACAAGAAGGTTCTCAGAGACGGTTACAATTATGCACATAATATTCACGCTATACCTAATACTTATCGTATTGCTCCTGCAAAAGTTGCCCCCGGCAAATACAGAAGCATTAACGGTAATCAGGCTACTGCATGGGGACTTTTGGCTGCATCCGAGAAATCGGGCAGACCTCTTTATTGTGGTTCATACCCTATTACCCCTGCAACGGTTATTCTTGAAGAGCTTGCAATTCACAAAGAACTTGGAGCAAAGACTGTTCAGTGCGAAGATGAGATTGCCGGTATATGTACAGCCATTGGAGCTGCATACGCAGGTAACTTTGCTGTAACAACAACATCGGGTCCCGGTCTTTCTCTAAAATCAGAGGCTATGGGCCTTGCAATGATAACAGAGTTGCCTCTTGTTATTGTAGATGTTCAGAGAAGCGGCCCTTCTACAGGTATCCCTACAAAAACAGAGCAGACAGACCTTAATCAGGCACTATACGGAAGAAACGGAGAGTGTCCCATTATGGTAATGGCTGCAAGAACACCATCTGATTGCTTTAGGGCGGCTTTCTATGCAGGTAAATATGCTATGGAGCACATGATGCCTGTCATTCTTCTTTCGGAGGGTTTTATAGGTAACGGTTCAGAGCCTTGGAAGATCCCTTCTATGAGTGATTTCCCTGAGATCCATCCACCTATTATAGATAAGTGTGAGGGTAAGTTCAAACCATTTGAAAGAGATCCTGAGACATTGGTGCGTAAATGGGCTTTACCCGGCACTCCCGGATTGGAGCACAGAGTAGGCGGTCTTGAGAAGGATGAGAACGGTGCGGTTTCATCTGATCCTATAGTTCACGACAGAATGGTTAACGCCAGAGCAGAGAAGATTGCGAGAGTTGCCAACTGCATTCCACCTCTTGAGGTTGTTGGAAAACAGGAGGGCGATGTTCTTATCGTTGGCTGGGGCGGTACATACGGACACTTGTACACAGCAACTAAGGAACTTTTAGACGAGGGGGCAAGTGTAGGTTTTGCACATTTCGATTACATTAATCCTCTTCCTAAGAATACTGTTGAGGTATTCTCAAAATTCAAGAAGATTATTGTATGCGAGCTTAACTCAGGCCAGTTCGTTAACTACCTAAGGGCAAAAGCTCCTCAGTTCAAATATGAGCAGGTTAATAAAGTACAGGGCCAGCCTTTCATAGTTAAGGAGATAATTGAGGCCGTTAAAGCATTATAATCAATAAAAATCACTGCAATGAAATATACATCACAAGATTTTAAAAGCGATCAGGAAGTAAAATGGTGTCCCGGATGCGGTGACCATGCCGTACATGCATCTGTTTTGAGGGCTATGCCTGAGGTTTGTGAGGCATTGGGCTATACAAAAGAGAGATTTGTGTTTGTTTCCGGTATTGGTTGTTCATCGAGGTTCCCATACTATATGAATACATACGGATTCCATGGTATTCATGGTAGAGCTACAGCACTCTCTACAGGTATGAAGGTTGCAAATCCAACCTTGTCTATATGGCAGATGACAGGTGACGGCGATGCCTTGGCTATTGGCGGTAACCATTTCATACATGCAATAAGAAGAAACATAGATATCAACATTATATTGTTCAACAACAGGATTTACGGTCTTACAAAAGGACAGTATTCACCTACATCAAAACTTGGTTTGGTTACAAAGACGTCTCCTTACGGAACAGTTGAGTATCCTTTCAATCCCGGGGCGTTGGTACTTGGTGCAAGAGGTACTTTCTTTGCCCGCAGTTTGGATTCTGAGCTTAAGTTGAATCAGGAGATAATGGTTGCTGCTGCCAAACACGATGGTACATCTGTTATGGAGATGCTCGTAAACTGCGTTATCTTTAACGATGGAACACACCTTGAGTTCTCTGAAAAATCTGTAAGGGCAGACAGAACTATTGTCTTGAGACATGGCGAGCCAATGATCTTTGGCGCCAACAGAGACAAAGGACTTATCCTTGAGAACATGAAACTTAAGGTTGTGAAGATTGGTGAGAACGGCATAACAGAGAAGGATATCCTTGTTCATGACGCGCATACAGACAATATTGGTCTTCACAGCATGCTTGTTGATATGAAGTATCCTGATTACCCTGTTGCTCTTGGCGTTATAAGGGATGTTAAGGATATGACATACGATGACAGGGTAAGAGATCAGGTTGCCGAGGTTAAGGAGAAGGCAAAAATCAAATGTGTTGATGACCTTCTTAATTCCGGTGCTACCTGGACTGTAGAATAGTTGTTGGGAAGAAAAATTTAATGATAAGAGAGATTAGTAGAGATAAACTCTAATTTTATAAACACTAAATAACATTTATATCAGTATGAAAACATCTGAGATAATGGCTAACCTTAAAAGGAAATATGGCCATGAGCCTGAGTACCTTCAGGCAGTTCAGGAGGTTTTGGAGTCTATAGAAGAGACCTATAACCAGCATCCTGAGTTTGAGAAAGCTAAAATTGTAGAGAGAATTGTTGAACCAGACAGAATCTTTACTTTCCGTGTTACATGGATTGACGATAAAGGTGAGATCCAGACTAACTTGGGTTACAGAGTTCAGTTTAACGCAGCTATCGGCCCATACAAAGGCGGTCTTCGTTTCCACAAAGCTGTTACACCTTCTATGCTTAAATTCTTGGGCTTTGAGCAGACTTTCAAAAACGCTCTTACTACTCTTCCTATGGGTGGTGGTAAAGGTGGTTCGGATTTCGATCCTGTTGGAAAATCTAACGCCGAGATTATGCGTTTCTGCCAGGCTTTCATGTTAGAGTTGTGGCACAACATTGGTCCTGATCAGGATGTTCCTGCAGGTGATGTTGGAGTTGGCGGAAGAGAGATTGGTTTCTTGTTTGGTATGTACACCAAACTTGCTCGCCAGTACAATACAGGTGTTCTTACCGGTAAAGGTCTTAACTGGGGTGGTTCTAAGATCCGTCCTGAGGCTACAGGTTTCGGCGCTCTATACTTCACTCAGCACCTTCTTCACAAAGCTGGTAAGGATGTTAAAGATAAAACTATCGCTATTTCAGGTTTTGGTAACGTTGCATGGGGTGCTGCTACAAAAGCAACTCAGTTAGGTGCTAAGGTTATCGCTATCTCAGGTCCTGATGGCGTTTGCCATATTCCTGCAGGTTTGACTCCTGATATGATAGACTATATGCTGGAGCTTAGAGCTTCTAACAAGAACATCGTTTCTCCTATGGCAGAGAAGTTCCAGGGCGTTACATTCACTCCTGGTAAGAAGGCTTGGAGCATTAAGTGTGACATAGCTCTTCCTTGCGCATTCCAGAACGAGCTTAACGGTGACGATGCTAAAGAGCTTCTTGCAAACGGTACATGGTGCTGCTGCGAGGTTTCTAACATGGGTTGTACTCCTGAGGCTATCAAAGCATTCCAGGATGCAAGAATCTTGTTTGCTCCGGGTAAGGCTGTAAACGCAGGTGGTGTTGCTACATCGGGTCTTGAGATGACTCAGAACGCTATGCATATCAGCTGGTCTGCAGAAGAGGTTGACAAGAAACTTCACGAGATTATGCAGAATATCCACGAGGCTTGCGTTAAATTTGGTACTGAGCCAGACGGTTATATCAACTATGTTAAAGGTGCAAACATTGCAGGCTTTATGAAGGTTGCTAATGCTATGCTTGAGCAGGGTATTATCTAATCGGTGAATAGTCGATTATTTTATATGGGGGCGGTCTTTAATGACTGCCTCTTTTTTTGTATTTATTTGTAGTTTTTTCTGCAAAATCTAAACAAAAAGTTAGATGAGTAGATTAAATATTGTGAATTTATTATAAAAACATACCGAATTTTATCTTTTTTTTACATAAGAATGCTTGTTTTGTAATTTTTTTATTATATTTGTAAGCCCGCTTGTTCCGAGGTTTCAATTATAAATCTGTTAGGATTACTGTTTGATAGGCAGTTGGTGGGTGAAACCAAGGAATAGGGAGGAAAGAACACAGTTATTATTAGTCAAATCTTAACATAATGTTAACTTTATTTTACTAAATGAACACTTTCGGCACGTTTAGTAAATATTAGATGATAAACAAATTTGTGAAGAATTGATTATCTATTTTAACTGTTTTAAAAACTTTTTTTACCATTATTGGTTGTGAATACATTTAATTATTACGCGTAAAAGCCCCATAATGGTTGTTGACAAATTTTTTTATTGATTATTATTTTACAATTTTGTAGACGAGAAAGAGAATAAAAAACATTAATGCGGATAGTTTTTCTCTAATGTGCACCATAAAGGATTGCGGTTATGGTGTTGCAGAGGGGAGCAGACTATATAATTGAATCCATTTTTATTAACTTATTATTAACTAATTAAAGTAACTGATGAAAAACATGCGACTATTGCTTACAGGGCTGTTGTGTTTTATAGCTGTGGGATTTGCATCTGCACAGAATATAAACGTTACAGGTACTGTTAAGGATGCGACCAACGGCGAGCCGGTTGGTTTCGCGTATGTGCAGATTAAAGGCACTACAACGGGAACTTCCACAAATGACGATGGAACATTCTCAATTAAGGCCCCAAAAGACGGAGTCCTTATCTTCTCTTTTGTTGGCTACAAGACCACAGAAGTTGAGGTTAAAGGAAGAACTCACATAGACGTTCTAATGGAGAGTGATGCCCTTGAGCTTGACGAGACCCTTGTTGTAGCCTATGGTACACAGAAAAAATCATCATTCGTAGGATCTGCTACCCAATTGAAGGGTGAGTCTTTAAAGAAGATGCAGACATCAAACGTTTCCAAAGCACTTGAGGGTGCTGTAGCAGGTCTGCAGACTTCAAGTTCTTCCGGAACTCCCGGTTCGGGCGCAAGCATACAGATCCGTGGATTTGGCTCTGTAAGTGCTTCGAGAGATCCTCTTATTGTAGTGGACGGTACCCCTTATGAGGGCGGTTTGAACTCTATTCCGCCTCAGGATATTGAGTCTATTACAGTTCTTAAGGATGCTGCTGCAAACTCTATGTACGGTGCCCGTGGTTCTAATGGTGTTATCATGATCACAACCAAGAGAGGTGTAGAGGGTAAAGTTACCATCAACTTTGATGCTAAGGTTGGTGTTAACTCAAGAGCTGTGCCTGCTTACGATGTAATCAGCAATCCGGGCCAGTACTATGAGATGGCTTGGGAGGCAATGAGAAACTCTGTTTATTATGCAGGTACAATAGCAGATCTTGCAGAGGCAGGCAGATACGCTTCAGCTAATCTCATAAATGGTGACGGTGGCTTAGGCCCATATAACATCTATAAGAATGTTGCAGATGATGCCATTATAGACCCAACAACCGGCAAACTCAATCCAAATGCCACAACCCGTAAATGGAATGACGACTGGAACAAAGATGTATTCCGTAACGGTTTACGTCAGGAGTACAGTTTGTCTGTATCAGGTGGTTCAGACAAGACTCAAGGGTATATGTCTGTTTCTTACCTCGATGATGAGGGATATGTTCCAAAATCTGGTTTCAAGCGTATAGCTGTTAGAACCAAGTTGGATCAGACTGTTACAAGCTTCATTAAGGCTGGTATCAACCTTGCATACTCAAACACAGATCAGAATAGATATAATGACAATGAGAGTAACAACTACTCAAATATGTTCATGTTCACTCAGAATATAGCTCCTATCTATCCTATCTACCTTTATGATGAAAACGGTGTACGTCAGTACAATGCAAAGGGTGAGACCCTATACGATTGGGGTGAGACAGGCCGTGCATACGCACCTACCAGCAACCCTTACGGACAGGCTCTTACATCAAAGGCAAAGGATATTTCAGATAACGTGTCAACAAGAGGTTATGTGAATGTTAACATATTAAAGGATTTAGTATTCACTGCAAATGTTGCGTACGATGTATTCAACACAAAGAGAGATTACTATACAACTCCAAACGGTGGTGATGCAAAGAATGTTGGCGGACGTGGTGAACAGTATGGTGAGAGATATACAGCTCTTAATGCCAACCAACTTTTGACATGGTCTCCTTCATTTGGTGAGCACAATCTTAATGTACTTGTCGGTCACGAGACAAAATCAGACGACAGCTATGTCCTTTACGGTCACATGACAAACTTTGTAAACCCAACTGTAAGTGACTTTGCTAATGCAACAGTTTATCAGGATCTGTCATCTTATAGAAGCGATTACTTCCTCGAGGGTGTATTCGGTAGAGTAGAGTATAACTATGCAAACAAATACTACTTTACAGCATCATACCGTACAGATGGTTCATCTCGTTTTGCAAAAGATAAACGTTGGGGTAGCTTCTGGGCTGTTGGTGCATCTTGGAATGCAAAGGCCGAGAACTTCTTAAAGGATGTAGATTGGGTTGAACTTCTAAAGGTTAAGGCAAGTTACGGTACTCAAGGTAACGATAATATTGGTTACACCAAAGTATATGAGAATCTATACAGAGTAGACAGGGTAGACGGTAGTGCTTCACTAACGCAGACTTTCCGTGCAGCTCCGGATGTAACTTGGGAGAAATCAAACAACTTTAACGTTGGTATTGAGACAAGATTGTTCAACAGATTGTCTGTTAACGTTGAGTACTTCGTTAAAGAGACAAAGGATATGATCTATGCACAGCCTCTTGCTCCATCACAGGGTACTCCTGCTTCACAGCTTGTGAATGATATGGATATGAAGAATAGCGGTATTGAGTTTGAGATTAGCGCAGATCTGTTTAGAACAAAAGATTTCTCATGGAATATCTCATTGAACGGAACTCATTACAAGAACAAGATTACAAAACTTCCTTCGGATTATCCTGCAGAGGGTAAGCAGTATGGCGCATTCTGGCGTGAAAAAGGCGGTTCACTGTTCAACTACTATATGTATGAGTGGGCCGGCGTAGACCAGACTAACGGTCTTCCTCAGTACTACAAATATGATGATAACGGAGAGCGCTCTATTGTTAATACTACATCTGAGGCAACTTACCGCAAAACAGGCAAATCACCTATTCCTGATCTTTATGGTGGTATTGCTACAACATTTACATTCAAAGGCTTTGATTTGAGTGCAAACTTTGCATACCAGATTGGCGGCTATACAATAGACTATGCATATCAGGGTTTGATGTCTGCAGGTAGTTCAGGTACCAACTGGCATAAGGATATCCTAAACAGATGGACATCTGACAACACCAACACAGGTACTCCTCGTGTTCAGATGAACTATCAGGAGGCAAATGCTACTTCAACAAGATGGCTTACAAAATCATCTTACTTTAGCATAAGGAACCTTACTTTGGGCTACACAATTCCTCGCAGCATTACAAGCAAGATAGGCTTGTCTAATTTGAGAGTATATGTAACAGCAGATAATCTGTTCTATACATCTGCCAGAAAGGGTCTGGATGTACGTAGATCGTTCGAAGGTGGTGCAGGTTCAGATGATGTTAATTTCACCTATTCAGCTCTTCGTACAATTTCCGGAGGATTGTCTATAACACTATAATTTTAAATGAGATGATTATGAAAAAATATATATCAATATTAGCTTCAACAGTACTTTTGTTTACAGCCTGCGAGAAGTCTTTTGATGTAGAGAACACCAATCGCATGACCGGAACAGATGCTATTGCAAAAGTTGAGGAAGATCCTGAATTTCTTACCTCGTACGTAAATGGCTGTTATGCATGGTCAATTGAGTATAACAGCGGTGGTGGAAGCCACGGTGACTTTGGATTCTTGGGGGTAGTCTATAACACAGATATGATGGGTTTGGATATAGCCATCAAAGGATCATGGAACTGGGGTACATACGATATTAACCATGATTATGGTGCATATAACTACAGACGCCCTTATCAGTTCTGGAACTTTTTCTACACCCAGATTAAAAAGGCTAACGAGATTATAGATATGTTTGGAGAAGAAGATCCAACAGATTCAAATCTAAAAGGATGGCTTGGACAGGCATACGCCCTTAGAGCATTTGGATATACTTATCTTATACAGCTTTTCCAGGATCCTGTTGAGGGAACTACCCCTAATGCAAAATTTAGGGATTCTGCCCCTGCAGTTCCAATTATCTACTCTGTAAGAGATGGTAAATCAAATGAGGAGGCAGCACAGGTTGGTGGACGTAACACAATGGCAGATCTTAAGACAGAGATTGAGCGTAATATAGAGAAAGCTCTTCCTCTTCTTCAAGGCTATAAGAGGGCTTCCAAAAATGAGATCAACTATGAGGTTGCTCAGGGTATAGCAGCACGCTACTACCTTCTTACCCAGCAATGGAGCAAAGCTATTTCAGCTGCTCAGGCTGCTCAGAATGGCTTTGATATAATGGATCAGACCCGTCTTCTTTCGGGCTTTATGGAGATAGAGGACGCAGAGGTTATGTGGGGATTCAACCATACAACCGAGACTATGACATCATACGCTTCATTCTTCTCACACCTAAGTAACGACAGCCCGGGTTATGGTGGAGTAGGCCAGTCTATTCACTGTATAGACCGCAGTTTGTATGATCAGATTCCTGCTACAGACTATAGAAAGGATCTGTTTAATGATGAGAACGGTGATCCTAATGCAGAAATGACAGGTGCAAAGATGGCATACGCTGCAAGAAAATTCGGCTATGCTGCCTCATGGTTGCAGGATTACATCTATATGCGTAATGCAGAGATGGTTCTTATAGAGGCTGAGGCTCATGCACGTCTTGCAGACGGTCAGGCAGCTTCAACTCTTGCAAAACTTATGGCAAAAAGAGATCCTGCATGGTCTGCATCTAATGTTACTGTAGACGATGTTCTTCTCCAGAGAAGAATTGAGTTGTGGGGCGAGGGCTTTGAGTACTTCGACCTAAGACGTAACGGTATAACAGTTAACAGAAAATATGAGGGCACTAACCATGCAGCAGCTGCTCAGTATGAATTCCCTGCTCATAGCGCAAGCTGGAATTTCCAGATTCCTAGACAGGAGATGCAGAATAATATGTACATCACAGAGGATGAACAGAATGATTGGGTAACAGGCGCTATGTAATTAATTAGCCAACAAGTACTTAGTTGGTTTTATGCTTCCCGACAGAATAACTTTTTGTCGGGAAGTTTGTTTATTGATTGTTTCTGTTGTATTTCTCAAAGAAGTTGTTCTCTATATTGTACCACTCCTTTCTGTTGAAGTCTTTTGGCATGGTGTACAGATAGTACTCTTTGGATGATGGTATGAGATTGTAGATGAAAAAGTTGTTTAGAGGATGACTCTCGCTCTCCTGCAATCCTATCTCTATTAAAAACGGAGCGTTAAGGGCTTTTGCTATATATGGAAATCTGAATTTGGTGCTGTTGAGCAGTTCATCTGTAAACAGCGGAGCGTATGTTGCGCATCCGCCAATCCTTTTGTCTGTTGCCGCAATGGTTGTTGCAATTACTGCTCCTTTGCCGCAACCCTCCGTAAAGATTTTATCTTTGTCTGTAATCCTCTTGCTGTCAATAAAATCTACTACCATAGACGCATCTCTGCAGAGCTGCAGATAGTCTGTATCTTGTGTGCTTTTTATAACAACAAACTCAATCAGATTGGGATTGTCGTTTGGATTAACAGCGCATTCATTCTCTTTGCAGTAGTCAAACCGTATTACAGTAGGATGGCTTCTTTTCTTTACAAGTGAGAATACACCATCTTTTGGCACAAAGTAGTAACCTTTTATTGTGCGGTTGTTTTTGGCCGGAATCTCAACCAAATACATTTTCCGTTCTTTGTTATCTGATGATTTTATTTTTGTAATCCTATAGTCCTGCTTCACAACCAACGGCTTGTTGTTTATGGCAGATGCCAGGGAATCGCAATATTTTGCGGCTGCCTCTTTGGATACCTCCTTCATATTTGGAAATCTTCCTAATCCAGATTCGCTGTCTATCCTCTGCGGCTCGTATGCTATGTTGTACCTGTAGTAGAAATGTACCCCCGAATCTTGCTGGTTTCTTATCTCAACATTGTATATTCCCGGCAACGGTGAGTTAAATGCAAATGAGATAAGAGTACTGTCTCCGCTGTCTATAGATGTCTCCTGTACAAATGAGTAGAGTGGCTTGCCGGGGAGCTGTTCAATATTGCATTTTATGTTAAACTTTTCTTTCTTGTAGTTTGTGTTGACTGCAGATAATGAGACTTTCGGGCTTTCACTTCCGTAGTATACCCAAGAACTGTTCATATAAAGGTAGTAGATGAAATCCCCTTTTATGAATTTTAGTTTATCTTTTGTCCTTATTGGCTCTTCGTAGGCTTTCTGATACAGCCTTATCTCCTCTCCGTTTCTCTCCTGTGCACTCATTGGATGATACAGTGTGCTGCAAACAAGAGTTGTTGCCAATATTAGTTTAATGGAGTATGTGATCTTCTTTTTTGTCATATCTGCAAGTTTTGGTAATAAGTCTTATGGTCCTCTGTTGTACTGCTTTTGATTATTGATTCCGCCATGTTTCTCACAAGAGAAAGGTTCTCTCCCGTGCTGCAAAAGGTTGTTGTTCCCGTTGAATCATTGTCGGGAAGCAGATTCATGTTTTTTAAAATGTTGGCGGCCCTCTGTGCGACTGCCGGAGCGGGGTTTACTATTTTCATCCGCTTCCCGACAATTTTTCTTATAGGCTCTATAAGGAAAGGGTAGTGGGTGCACCCAAGAACGAGCTGGTCTGCATTCTGCGCAAGCATTGGGGTTATATATTGAGACAGCAGTGCAAGTGCCTCTTCTGTATCTGTTTTTCCCTCTTCGACCAACTCTACAAGGCCGTCTCCTGCCTGCTCTATAACTTTCTTGTTGTAGGCGTATATGTTTCTGGTATTCTGGTAAAGAGTGCCTTTAAATGTTCCTCTTGTGGCAAGAACACCAATTACTCCTGTCTTTGTATTAAGCGCGGCCGGTTTTACTGCCGGCTCCATCCCCACTATTGGCAGGGTGTAGAGCTTTCTTAATGTGCTTATAGCTCCTGCGGTGGCTGTATTGCAGGCTATGACAATTATATCTGCCTTCTGTGCAATAAGGTAGTCGCAGATGACTCTGCATCTGTCTATTATCTCCTCTCTATGCTTTGGACCGTACGGACAATTGCCGGAATCTGCTATGTAGAGATAATTGGCATTGGGCAGTAACTTTATAAGCTCTTTCCATACGGAAAGCCCACCTACACCTGAATCGAATACGCCTATCATTTCTTTATTTTTTAGGGTGACAAATATACAAAAGAAGAAGCTGAATAAAAAGGTAATCGTTTTACACATTCTATTCAGCTTTATCTTTTATCTGTTTAGGAGACCGTTATAGTCTTTCGCTAAGTATCTGTTCTATCTCCTCCTCTGTTGCTCTTCTCTTGATTATTGTTCCGCTCTGGTCTACGAGTACGTTCTGTGGAATATATTTTACCATATATGGTGTGCCTGCTGCATTCTCCCAGCCTTTAAGGTCTGAAACATGAGGCCATGTCAGACCATCTTTTTTAATGGCCTCTTCCCATTTTGCCTTGTCTGTATCGAATGATACTCCAAGCACCTCAAATCCTTTGCTGTGGTATTTCTTGTATATCCTTACAAGAGTAGGGTTAAATGCACGGCATGGACCGCACCAAGATGCCCAAAAATCAAGCATTGTAACTTTGTTCTTTGAGTAAACATCTGAGAACTTGATCATTGTTCCGTCCGGAGCTGCCTGCTCAAAATCCGGTGCAACTTTACCGTTTTCAAGAGCTTTCATGCTCTCGATTGTAGATGCAATTCTCTTTACAATACGGTTCTCCTTAAAGTTGACAGTATCTGCGGCAAATGGTTCAAATGCGGCAAGAAGTTCGTCTAACTCAAGTGAGTAAAGATCTTCGTCGAGCTTATAGAGTGCAAACAAAGATGTAGGATTGAGTTTTACATAGTTGTTGACAGCATCGCGGAACGCCTTATTGATCTCTGCGTCTACCTTTATTATCTCCTCTCTTCTCTCTGCTGTGGTCTCCTCTTTCTGGTATTCATCTATAAGCGCTTCAAAGTTATGCTCCTTCTGCATGCTAAGCATTATGTTCTCAAGAGAGTCAATAATACCCTGTGTCTTTCCGCCTTTGATTGTGCTTATAGACTCTGTAAATGTTCCCTCTTTAATTTTTGTGAAATCAAGATCTACAACATAATTCTCATTCTCTACAAACAATCTTGCAAAAGCGTTTCTTTCTTTGCCGGAGAATGCTATGTAGTACATCTCCGGAGTTGTTACTGTACCTGTAAATACAGCTTTGCCGTTCTTTATGGCAACTGTCTGTTTTATAAGGTCTTCACCTCTTTGATAATTTGTCAGCACCAATGAGTCAGATGTTATCTGTGTGCTGTCTCCCTGCAAGTTTACAGTAATATTGTAAGATGCAGTGTTGTTTTTGTTAGTGCAGGCAATTGCTAAAATTGCGGCACCTATCAATAATAAATGTCTCATGTTTAGTTAATGATTTATAAATCTACGTGCGACCAAGTTAGTAATGTTATTTTGAATCTTTACCTAAATCTTTATTTCTTTAACAATTTTTTAATAATATTGTTGTGCAGATTATAACTATATAATAATAAAAGGGATAGCCGTTTCGCTCGGTTATCCCTTTTATCGCTCTGTATAGCTTGTTTGTTATTCCTCTGTAACTGTCTCTTTAGCCAATTTTGCTTTAGCCATTCTCTGATAGTCGTCCATAGAAGCAACAACAAGTTTTTCGTACTCTCTTAAGCCTGTACCTGCAGGAATAGGGTGTCCGCATATAACATTCTCCTTTAGACCCTCCAAGGTATCTACTTTACCGTAGATAGCGGCTTCGCTAAGTACTTTGGTTGTCTCCTGGAATGATGCGGCAGACATAAAGCTGCTGGTCTTTAATGCTGCACGTGTAATACCCTGAAGCACCTGATTAGAGGTTGCAGGTACCGCATCTCTTGCCTCTACAATCTTCTTGTCCATACGTTTAAGCATAGAGTTCTCATCTCTAAGCCTTCTCACTGTAACAATTTGGCCGGCTTTGAGGTTCTCTGAGTCGCCTGCATCAAGGATAACCTTCTTATCCCAGATATTGTCGTTCTCCTGCATAAACTCCCATTTGTCAACCAACTGCTCAGGCAAGAACTTGGTGTCGCCCGGATCAACAATCTCAACCTTACGCATCATCTGTCTTACGATAATCTCAAAGTGTTTGTCGTTGATCTTAACACCCTGCATACGGTAAACCTCCTGTACCTCGTTTACAATGTACTCCTGTACTTTGGTAGGTCCCTGTATTGCAAGAATATCTGCAGGAGATATAGCACCGTCAGACAATGGCATACCTGCACGTACATAGTCGTTCTCCTGTACCAAGATCTGCTTTGAGAGTGGAACAAGGTAATGTTTCTCCTCTCCGGTCTTGGATTTGACTATAATCTCGCGGTTACCTCTCTTTATCTTACCCATTACAACCTCTCCGTTTATCTCGGAAACAATTGCAGGGTTAGATGGGTTACGTGCCTCAAACAGCTCTGTAACACGTGGAAGACCACCGGTGATATCGCCCGATTTACCAATTGCGCGAGGTATCTTTATGAGGACATCTCCGGCTTTCAGATCCTGATTGTTCTCAACCATGATATGTGCGCCAACAGGCAGGTTGTACTGTCTAAGCTCGTTGCCTTCGCTGTCCAAGATCCTTATTATAGGGTTCTTTGATTTGTCCCTCGACTCAATTACCACCTTCTCTCTGTGCATTGAGTACTCGTCTGCAGCCTCTTCTCTGTATGTAAGACCCTCAACAAGACCGTCATAAGCTACTTTACCGGACAACTCTGTAATGGTTGTTGCGTTGTAAGCATCCCACTCGCAGATTCTGTCACCCTTTTTAACCATGTCGCCATCCTTAAAGTACAGGATTGCTCCATATGGAATATCGTGCTGGGAGAGTGTGATTCCGGTATTTGCATCAACTATACGCATCTCTGCAGTACGGCCGATTACTATATCCTGTTTCTCTCCGTTGTCAAGCTCTTTTACAATAGTCCTAAGCTCTTCAAACTCCAATTTACCATCATATTTGGTAATAATTTCATTCTCTGTTACGCTGCTCGATGCAGTACCTCCCACGTGGAATGTTCTAAGTGTAAGCTGTGTACCGGGCTCACCAATGGACTGTGCTGCAATGACTCCAACAACCTCACCCTTCTCAACCATCTTTCCTCTTGCAAGGTTACGGCCGTAACATTTTGCACATACACCTTTTCTCGATTCACAGGTAAGCACAGACCTTATCTCAACAGCCTCAATAGGAAGCGATTCTATTGTGGATGCAATCTCCTCTGTAATCTCCTCGCCTGCACCTACAATCAACTCACCTGTAAGAGGGTTGTATACATCGTGAACGGTTGTACGTCCTAATATTCTCTCGTACAGGGTCTCGACAATGTCATCTTTGTTCTTGATGGCTGTTGCAATAAGTCCCCTTAGTGTACCGCAATCCTCCTCGTTAATAATTACATCGTGCGATACATCTACAAGCCTTCTTGTAAGGTAACCGGCGTCTGCAGTCTTCAACGCTGTATCTGCCAAACCTTTACGTGCACCGTGTGTTGAGATGAAGTACTCCAATACAGACAGACCCTCTTTAAAGTTTGCCAAGATTGGGTTCTCAATAATCTGAGGACCCTCAGATCCTGATTTCTGAGGTTTTGCCATCAAGCCACGCATACCGCACAACTGACGGATCTGCTCTTTTGATCCACGGGCTCCCGAGTGAAGCATCATGTATACAGGGTTGAATCCATCGTTATCTGCAGCAATCTGCTTCTCTACGATATTTGTAAGTCTGGAGTTTGTATTTGTCCAGATATCAATAATCTGGTTGTATCTCTCGTTGTTGGTTATCAAACCGTTGTTGTAGCTGAACATAATGTTCTCAACGGCTTTGTAACCCTCTTCAACAAGCTCTTTCTTTTCTGCAGGGATAATAACATCTCCAAGGTTGAATGATAGGCCACCTTTGAATGCCATTGTGTATCCTATGCTCTTTATATCATCAAGGAACTGTGCTGTTCTTGCAACGCCCGATACCTTAAGAACCTTACCAATGATATCCCTTAGTGATTTCTTTGTAAGGATCTCATTTATATATCCTACTTCCGGAGGTACTACCTGGTTGAATATAACTCTTCCGGCGGTTGTCTCCTTCATCTCATATCCGTTCTCCGGGTGCATGAAATCTTTTGGAAGTCTTACAGAGATTTTTGCATGAAGATCCAATCTCTTTTCGTTCAATGCAATGATTATCTCCTCAGGTCCGTAGAATCTCATACCTTCACCCTTTACGTTTGGCCTTGGTTTGGTAATGTAGTACAGACCAAGCACCATATCCTGAGACGGAACTGTGATAGGGGCTCCGTTGGCAGGGTTAAGGATGTTGTGAGAGCCTAACATAAGTAGCTGAGCCTCAAGTATTGCGGCATTGCCAAGAGGTAAGTGAACCGCCATCTGGTCACCGTCGAAGTCTGCATTGAATGCCGTACATGCAAGCGGATGCAGCTGAATGGCTTTTCCCTCTATAAGTTTTGGCTGGAATGCCTGAATACCAAGTCTGTGCAGGGTAGGGGCACGGTTAAGAAGTACAGGGTGTCCCTTCATCACATTCTCCAAAATATCCCAAATTACAGCCTCTTTCTTGTCTACTATCTTCTTTGCGGATTTAACTGTCTTTACAATACCTCTTTCAATCAGTTTCCTAATGATGAATGGTTTGTAAAGCTCTGCAGCCATATATTTAGGAAGTCCGCATTCGTGCATCTTAAGCTCGGGGCCGACAACGATTACCGAACGTGCCGAATAGTCTACACGTTTGCCCAACAGGTTCTGACGGAATCGTCCCTGTTTTCCTTTCAAACTGTCTGAAAGTGACTTTAGTGTTCTGTTGGCCTCTGTCTTTACTGCATTGGATTTCTTTGAGTTGTCGAACAGTGAGTCAACAGCCTCCTGAAGCATACGTTTCTCATTTCTAAGAATAACTTCAGGCGCTTTAATCTCTATAAGTCTCTTTAGACGATTGTTTCTTATGATTACTCTTCTGTAGAGGTCGTTGAGGTCTGATGTTGCAAACCTTCCTCCGTCTAACGGAACCAATGGTCTCAAATCCGGTGGAATGACAGGTATAACCTTAAGAATCATCCATTCGGGTTTGTTTATATCTTTAGACTCCCTGAATGCCTCAATTACGCTTAATCTTTTTAGTGCCTCTGCCTTCCTCTGCTGTGATGTCTCTGTCTCTATCTTGTTTCTCAATTCGTATGAGAGGTTGTCTAAATCAATCTGAGACAGCAGTTTGTATATGGCATCTGCTCCCATGCCGGCAACGAACTTGTTAGGGTCTTCGTCGGGAAGCATCTGGTTCTCTTTTGGAAGAGAGTCGAGTACGCTCAAATACTCCTCTTCTGTAAGGAGATCTAACTTATGTATGCCGTTCTCTGCTGCAAGCCCGGGCTGAATGACTACATATTTCTCGTAATAAACTATAGTATCCAACTTCTTTGAAGGAATGCCGAGCAGGTAACCTATCTTGTTTGGTGTTGAACGGAAATACCATATATGCGCTACAGGAACGGTAAGGGTTATGTGTCCCATTCTCTCTCTACGAACCTTCTTCTCTGTTACCTCTACACCGCAACGGTCGCAGATGATTCCTTTGTAGCGGATTCTCTTGTACTTTCCACAATGGCACTCATAGTCCTTAGACGGGCCGAAGATTCTCTCGCAGAAAAGTCCGTCTCTCTCCGGTTTGTAGGTACGGTAGTTGACAGTCTCAGGCTTTAGAACCTCGCCCGAAGATCTTTCCAAAATCTCTTCGGGTGAAGCCAATCCTATGCTAATTCGGTTGAAATTGCTTTTAACCTTAATCTCTTTCTTAAAAGACATATTATTGTGATTTCTTATTTATTAACAATTAATCCAAATTCACGCTGAGTCCAAGGCCTCTTAGTTCGTGAAGCAATACATTGAGTGATTCAGGAATGCCCGGTGTAGGCATAGGATCACCTTTTACTATAGCCTCGTATGCTCTTGATCTTCCGGTAACATCGTCTGACTTTATAGTAAGGATCTCCTGAAGTACATTCGATGCTCCGAATGCTTCAAGTGCCCAAACCTCCATCTCTCCAAATCTCTGGCCTCCAAACTGTGCCTTACCTCCCAACGGCTGCTGGGTAATAAGTGAGTATGGTCCAATTGAACGTGCGTGCATCTTGTCATCTACCATGTGTCCCAATTTGATCATGTAGGTAACGCCAACGGTAGCAGGCTGGTCAAAGTACTCTCCGGTACCGCCGTCCCTCAAATATGTCTTACCATATCTTGGCAGACCTGCCTTGTCTGTATATTCGCATATATCCTCCAAGGTAGCACCGTCAAAGATAGGGGTGGCGAACTTAAGACCAAGCTCTTTACCTGCCCATCCCAATACAGCCTCGTAGATCTGTCCCAAGTTCATACGAGATGGCACACCAAGAGGGTTAAGTACAATATCTACCAATGTACCGTCATCAAGGAAAGGCATATCCTCATCTCTTACAACTTTGGCAACGATACCTTTGTTACCGTGTCTACCTGCCATCTTGTCTCCAACTCTAATCTTTCTCTTCTTGGCAACATAAACCTTGGCAAGCTGCATGATACCTGTTGGAAGTTCGTCTCCGATTGTGAGATTGTATTTTATCCTCTTAAGCTCTGCATCGTACTCCTTATGAGCAATAAGGTAGTTGTTAACAAGAGACTTTATCATGTCGTTGGTGTGAGCGTCCGATGTCCAGTTGACAGGATTTATATTCTCATAATCCAATGTCTCCAAAACCTCAAAGCTGAATTTGCTTCCTTTGGCAATAAGCTCCACACCGTAAAGGTCGTTTACACCCTGAGACTCTTTACCTTTAACAAGAATCATCAGTTTGTCCAAGAATTTGGCTCTCAACTCTCCTGCCTTTCGGTTAAAGTCATCCTCTGCCGCCTGAATCTGTACCTTTGTGTTATTCTTTATCTTCTTGCCTGAACCCTCTTTACCTACGCGGGCAAACAGTCTTTTTCCTATTATAGTTCCCGACAACGATGGAGATGCCTTTAATGATGCATCCTTTACATCACCTGCCTTGTCGCCGAAGATTGCTCTAAGAAGTTTCTCCTCCGGAGATGGATCGCTTTCACCCTTAGGGGTAATCTTACCTATAAGAATATCACCAGGCTCAACATTGGCACCAACCCTAATAATACCGTTAGAGTCAAGATCCTTGGTGGCATCCTCGCTTACGTTAGGAATGTCTGAGGTCAACTCCTCCATTCCGCGTTTGGTATCTCTTACCTCCATTATATATTCATCTACGTGAATAGATGTAAAGATATCCTCTCTTATTATTCTTTCAGACAAAACAATAGCATCCTCAAAGTTGTATCCCTTCCAAGGCATGTACGCAACCTTAAGGTTTCTTCCAAGAGCGAGCTCTCCGTTTTGTGTTGCATATCCCTCTGTAAGAATCTGACCTTTTACTACATGGTCTCCCTTTCTTACAATAGGTTTAAGCAGGATGGATGTGCTCTGGTTGGTCTTGCGGTAGATTGGCAGATTGTAGACTGTAATCTCAGGATCGAAGCTTACAAATTTTTCGTCATCTGTACGCTCGTATTTAACATGAATCTGAGTAGCGTCTACATACACTATCTCGCCATCTTTCTCTGCAGATACCTGTGTGCGTGAGTCCTTTACAACAGGACCCTCAAGACCTGTTCCAACGATAGGAGCCTCGGGCGATACCAAAGGTACTGCCTGTCTCATCATGTTTGATCCCATCAACGCACGGTTGGCATCATCGTGCTCGAGGAATGTGATGAGTGATGCGGCTATTGAGGCAATCTGGTTAGGAGCAACATCCATAAGGTCTACCTCATCCTTGCCTACTACAGGGTAGTCTGCCTCAAGACGGCACTTGATACGCTCATCTGTGAGGTTACCCTCCTCATCCAAATGTGCGTTTGCCTGTGCCACCATCTTGTCCTCCTCCTCCTCTGCACTCATATATACGCATCCGTTTGGAGACATATCAACCTTACCGTTGTTTACCTTTCTGTAAGGGGTCTCTATGAAACCAAGGTCGTTGATTCTCGCGTACACGCAAAGTGAGGAGATAAGACCAATGTTAGGTCCCTCAGGTGTCTCAATAGGGCACAAACGTCCGTAGTGAGTATAGTGTACGTCTCGCACCTCAAATCCTGCGCGGTCTCTTGAAAGACCTCCGGGACCCAAAGCGGAAAGCCTTCTCTTGTGGGTCATCTCTGCCAATGGATTGGTCTGGTCCATGAACTGAGACAACTGGCTGGTTCCAAAGAATGAGTTTATGACAGATGAGAGTGTTTTTGCATTGATAAGGTCTATTGGTGTAAAGACCTCATTGTCTCTCACATTCATTCTCTCCCTTATTGTTCTTGCCATACGTGCAAGACCAACGCTAAACTGGTTTGCCAACTGTTCGCCAACGGTTCTTATACGACGGTTACTAAGGTGGTCTATATCGTCTACGGTAGCTTTACCGTTTATAAGTTGAATCAAATATCTTATAATCTCAATTATGTCTGCCTTTGTAAGTACCCTTACATCTGTAGGTGTGCTGAGATTAAGTTTTCTGTTAAGGCGGTAACGACCTACATCGCCAAGGTCATAACGTTTGTCGGAGAAGAACAACTTGTCTATTACATCTCTTGCAGTAGCCTCGTCCGGTGGTTCCGAACTTCTTAGCTGTCTGTATGTAAATATGATAGCCTCTTTCTCCGTATTTGTCTGGTCCTTTTGCAAGGTATTGTGGATGATTGCGAACTCATTGGTAGAGGGATCGTCCTTGTGTACTAAAATGGTACTTACGCCGGAATCCAATATCTCGTCTATGTTCTCTTCTGTAATCTCTGTCTCCCTGTCTACTATGATATCGTTACGCTCAATGGATACAACCTCTCCGGTATCCTCATCCACGAAATCTTCGTTCCATGTCTTTAGGACTCTGGCCGCCAACTTGCAGCCAATGCATTTCTTAAGGTTTGCTTTGGTTACTTTTACCTCATTTGCAAGGCCGAATATGTCCAATATCTCTTTATCGCTCTCAAACCCTATTGCTCTCAGCAATGTGGTTACAGGCAATTTTTTCTTTCGGTCTATGTATGCGTACATGACATTGTTGATGTCTGTAGCAAACTCAATCCATGAACCTTTGAATGGTATTATCCTGGCTGAGTACAGTTTTGTTCCGTTAGCGTGCATGCTCTGACCAAAGAACACGCCGGGCGAACGGTGCAACTGAGATACAACGATTCTCTCTGATCCGTTGATGATGAATGTGCCCCTTGGGGTCATATATGGAATTGCTCCAAGATAAACATCCTGGATAACAGTGTCAAAATCTTCGTGTTCCGGATCTGTACAGTATAGTTTTAGTTTCGCTTTCAACGGTACGCAGTATGTGAGACCTCTGTCTAAGCATTCATCCATTGAATAGCGTGAAGGATCTATGAAATAGTCTATAAACTCAAGAACAAAATTATTCCTGGTATCAGTTATTGGAAATACCTCCTGAAAGACTTTGTATAACCCTTCGTTTTTTCTGTTTTCGGCAGTAGTATCTAATTGAAAAAAGTCTTTGAAGGATTTAAGCTGTACTTCCAGAAAATCCGGATACTCTAAAAGTGATTTGGAAGTCGCGAATGTAATCCGCTGATTATTTGTTGTTTGCGACATTGTTTTAGGGTTGGTTGAAAATAAACTTAAAAAAACGACAAAAAGGTTTAGAGCTATATTTAGCTCTAAACCTGACTATTTCCCGTTTGACGGGGAGAGAAGTTTATTTAACTTCAACTTCTCCTCCGGCTTCTTCAAGTTGTGCTTTAATCTGCTCAGCCTCAGCTTTAGATATTTTCTCTTTAACAGCCTTAGGTGCACCGTCTACCAACTCTTTAGCCTCTTTAAGACCAAGACCGGTGATCTCTTTTACAGCCTTAACGATCTGTAGTTTTGCCTGACCGGCTGATTTAAGGATAACGTCAAACTCAGTCTGCTCAGCTGCAGCAGCAGGACCGGCAGCAGGGCCGGCAGCAACAGCAACGGCAGCAGCAGCAGGCTCAATTCCATATTCCTCTTTAAGAACTTTAGCAAGTTCCTGTACATCTTTTACAGATAGATTCACTAACTCTTCCGCAAATTTTTTGATATCTGCCATGATTTCTAATTTTTATGTGTTATTATTATTATTTACTCTTTTTCTGATAAAGTTTTTACGATACCTGCAATCTTGCCACCACCTTGTGATGTAAGAGCTGAAATAACGTTCTTAACAGGCGACTGCAGTAATCCGATAATATCTCCGATAAGTTCCTCTTTAGATTTGATATTAACCAAAGTCTCAAGATTGTCTGCACCAATGTACGCGCAGCTGTCAACGAATGCACCTTTAAGTGCTGGTTTTCCGTTTGCCTCCTTGCTGAACTCTTTCATAAGTTTTGCAGGAGCGTTGCCAACGCTTGTAAACATTATAGCAGATGAACCTTTCATGATAGGCTCAAATTGCTGGTAGTTTTCAATACCTTTCTGCTCCAAAGCCTTGTAGAAGAGGGTATTTTTAACTACAACAAGTTTTATCTGTTTTTCGAAGCAAGCACGACGCAATTTTGATGTGAGCTCTGCATTGAGTCCTTCAATGTCTGTCACATAAAAATTAGGAGTCTCCTCAAGACGTGCTGCTATGCTATCAATAATTTGTACTTTTTCTTCTTTTCTCATAACAGATTATTTTTTATTCAGCAGCACCAAAGGTCTTGCTATCAATACAAATACCAGGGCCCATTGTAGAAGAGATAAAGATACTCTTAATATATGTTCCTTTAAGCGCCTGAGGTTTAAGTTTAACAATTGTATTGAGGAACTCAGTAGCATTTTCTGAAAGCTGTTTTGCATCAAATGATACCTTTCCAATGCTGCTGTGGACAATACCTTGTTTGTCAACTTTAAAGTCGATTTTACCGGCTTTAACCTCTTTTACTGCCTTGCCTATCTCCATGGTAACAGTACCGGTTTTAGGGTTTGGCATAAGGCCTCTAGGTCCGAGTATCCTACCAATAGCACCTATCTTAGCCATTACTGATGGTGTACAGATAATTACGTCAACATCTGTCCATCCACCTTTTATTTTATCAATATACTCATCCAACCCAACAAAGTCTGCTCCGGCCTCTTTGGCCTCGTTTTCTTTATCGGGGGTACACAATACCAATACGCGGGTTTGCTTTCCTGTTCCGTGCGGAAGTGTCACAACGCCGCGAACCATCTGGTTGGCCTTACGTGGGTCAACTCCTAAGCGAACAGCAAGATCAACTGATGCATCGAACTTGGTAAAGCTGGTTGCTTTTGCAAGTTCACAAGCCTCAGTAAGCTTGTACTGTTTGCCAGCCTCTACTTTTGCTTCAGCTGCCTTTAGATTCTTTGTAAGCTTGCTCATGTGCGTGTGATTTTATTTTACGTCGGCAGGAAATGTTCCTTCCACATTAATACCCATACTTCTTGCAGTACCTGCTACCATGCTCATCGCTGCTTTAAGAGTGAATGCGTTCATATCCGGCATTTTGTCTTGTGCTATTGCGCGAACCTGATCCCAAGTTATAGTTGCAACCTTCTTACGGTTTGGCTCTGCAGAACCAGACTGTATTTTAGCAGCTTCCTTTAACTGTACAGCTACAGGTGGTTGCTTAACTACGAAAGTAAATGATTTATCACTGAAAACTGTAATAATCACTGGCAATACCTTACCGGCCTTGTCTTGAGTACGAGCATTAAATTGCTTGCAGAAATCCATAATATTCACACCTTTTGAACCAAGTGCCGGTCCTACAGGAGGTGATGGATTAGCGGCTCCGCCTTTGATCTGCAATTTAATGAATGCGGCAATTTCTTTAGCCATAATAATTAATTTTTATACTTTTACTATTTGAACAAAATTTAGCTCTACTATTGTCTTTCTGCCAAAGATCATTACGCTTACCTTGAGTTTCTTCTTGTCATCCAAGACCTCCTCAACCACTGCGTTGAAATCTTTGAAAGGGCCATCCGTAACTTTTACCTTTTCTCCTTTGATGAATGGAGTCATATTCTCCTCATCTTTCTCAATAGACTCATCTACCTGTTGCAGAATCTGTCTTATCTCTGCCGGTCTTAAAGGAATAGCTTTATCTTTGGTTCCCATTATGTCTACAACACCGTTAACACTCTTTATTGCAGAGTAGACCTCTTTGGTCATCGCTGCCTCAATAAAGAGGTAACCTGGGTATAAAAGCTTTTCGGAATTGACTTTTTTACCGTTCTTTACTTGAAAGATTCTTTCTGTAGGAATGAGAATTTTAGAAACTGAAGAAGAGAGGTTCAACCTCTCGATTTCATTTTCGATATATTCCTTTACTCGTTTCTCGGCACTGGAGAAAACTCTGAGTGCATACCAGTCTTTGGTTGTGTTTGCCATGATTAGTATAACATCTTATAGATCGTCTTCATAACGTTCTCAAATGCGAAATCCATTAGGAAGACAACGACAGCAATAATCACGGAAGCTACCATAACAAGTATAGCTGAGCTCTGGAGTTGTGACCATGTTGGCCAACTCACTTTTTTTGTAAGTTCGTTGTACGACTCTTTAAAATACAAAGCTATTCTGTTCATATCATTTTAATTATGATAACTACAAATGGAAGCTTTTGCGTTACCTGATTAAATAACCAAATCGTAACTTTTGGTTAGCAGGGACAGAGCGATTCGAACGCCCATCAATGGTTTTGGAGACCACTATTCTACCCTTGAACTATGTCCCTATAAAAAGCTATCATCATCTTTTGGTGATGATAGCCTTTTTATTTGATATTAATTATTCCAAAATCTTGGTTACCTGGCCGGCACCTACTGTTCTACCACCCTCACGGATTGCAAAACGTAGACCCTCGTTGATAGCTACAGGGTAGATAAGCTCTACTGTAATTGTAACGTTATCACCTGGCATTACCATCTCTACACCCTCTGGAAGAAGAATCTCTCCTGTTACATCCAATGTACGGATGAAGAACTGAGGACGATATTTGTTGTGGAATGGAGTGTGACGTCCACCCTCTTCTTTCTTAAGAACGTAGATCTCAGCCTGGAATTTCTTATGAGGAGTGATTGTACCAGGTTTAGCAATAACCTGACCTCTCTTAATCTCTTTCTTATCAATACCACGAAGAAGCAAACCTACGTTATCACCAGCCTCACCCTCATCAAGAAGTTTTCTAAACATCTCAACTCCGGTAACAGTTGATTTCTTAGGCTCCTCGCCAAGACCGATAATCTGAACCTCTTCACCAACTTTGATAACACCGGTCTCAATTCTACCGGTAGCAACTGTACCACGACCTGTGATTGAGAATACATCCTCAACCGGCATTAGGAATGGTTTTTCGTTATCACGTGGAGGAAGCGGAATGTACTCGTCAACTGCATCCATAAGCTCCATGATCTTAGCCTCCCATTTAGGGTCACCGTTAAGAGCACCTAAAGCAGAACCGCGGATGATAGGGGTGTTGTCGCCATCGAAGTTGTAGAAGCTAAGAAGCTCACGAACCTCCATCTCAACAAGGTCAATCATCTCAGGGTCGTCAACGATATCAACTTTGTTCAAGAATACAACGATTCTAGGAACGTTTACCTGACGAGCAAGAAGGATGTGCTCACGAGTCTGAGGCATAGGACCGTCGGTAGCAGCAACAACCAAGATAGCACCGTCCATCTGTGCAGCACCTGTAACCATGTTCTTTACATAGTCGGCGTGGCCGGGACAGTCAACGTGAGCATAGTGACGTTTTGCAGTCTGATACTCTACGTGTGCAGTATTAATAGTGATACCACGCTCTTTCTCCTCCGGAGCGTTGTCGATAGAGTCAAATGAACGTAACTCAGAAAGACCCTGCTTTGCAAGTACTGTAGTAATAGCAGCAGTCAAAGTGGTTTTACCGTGGTCAACGTGGCCGATAGTACCAATGTTAACGTGTGGTTTATCCCTTTTAAAAGTTTCTTTTGCCATAATAAATAAATTAATTAATTGTATATTTTTTACACACTGATAGAGCCGGTGATGAGATTTGAACTCATGACCTCTTCCTTACCAAGGAAGCGCTCTACCCCTGAGCTACACTGGCGAACACAAAAAAAGAGCGGAAGACGAGGTTCGAACCCGCGACCCTCAGCTTGGAAGGCTGATGCTCTACCAACTGAGCTACTTCCGCAATTGTGGGGAGAGCAGGATTCGAACCTACGAAGTCGTACGACAGCAGATTTACAGTCTGCCCCAGTTGGCCACTTTGGTATCTCCCCTAATTTACTTCAAATAACTTTGAGCCGATGGAGGGATTCGAACCCACGACCCGCTGATTACAAATCAGCTGCTCTGGCCAACTGAGCTACATCGGCAATATGTCAATCCCCTCTGATGCGTGTCTAAAACACTTTTCTTTTCGTTTGGGATTGCAAAGATATGTGTTTTGTTTTTATCTACCAAATATTTTTGGCATATTTTTTTGTAAATTTAGTTGCTTCTATTCCATTCCTCTATTAATAAGGCAACTATATCATCTACATTGTACCTGCACATACTTATAAGTTCCTCCACCGTCCCCTGTTCAACAAATTTGTCGGGAATACCCATACCTATAATCTTTACGGGTTTTCTGCATGACACATATTCGCATATTGCACCGTAGAGCCCCCCCTTAACGGTACCGTCCTCTATGGTTATTATCTTGTCGTAGCTGTTGAGGATTTTATCTACAAGTTCTGTGTCTAAGGGTTTAAGGAAGCGCATGTCGTAGTGCCCCGGGGTTATTCCCTGTGCCTTGAGCTGTTCTGTTGCTTTGGCTACCCTGTTGCCGGTTGTTCCCAACGAGAGGATTGCTATTCTGCTTCCCGACAATATCTCGCGGCCCTTTCCCGGCTCTATAAAGGTGTATTCGTTTGGGAGCGGAAGGCCTTCGCATTTGCCTCTTGGGTATCTTATGGCGGTGGCTCCGTATTGCTCCTGAGTCGCCGAGTACATTATGTTACGCAGCTCTATCTCATTCATGGGAGCGGCTATCGTAATGTTTGGAATGGGACGTAGGTAGGCAAGATCGAATGCGCCGTGGTGTGTTGCGCCATCCTCGCCAACCAATCCTGCCCTGTCTATGCAGAAGATTACCTTAAGGTTCTGCAGGGCTACATCGTGTACGATGTTGTCGTATGCTCTCTGCAGGAATGTTGAGTAGATATTGCAGAACGGAAGTGCCCCTGCTGCTGCCAATCCTGCCGAAAATGTTACCGCATGCTCCTCTGCTATGCCAACGTCAAAGCTGCGGTTGGGGAACACCTTCATCATGCCTGTCATGGAGCAACCGCTTGCCATTGCCGGTGTTATTCCAACAATATTTGGATTGGTTTCTGCTAAATCTATTATGGTGCTGCCAAAGATCTCTTGGTATTTGAGCCTGTTGTCGCTGCTTTTTACCCTTTCTCCGGTCTTAATGTCAAAGGTGCCGGGTGCGTGCCAGACGGTCTGGTTCTGCTCGGCAGGTTTGTAGCCTTTCCCTTTTATTGTGCGTACATGCAGGATTTTTGGCCCGCGTATATCCTTTATGTTGGTGAGGGTTGTTACAAGCTGCCCTATATCGTTGCCGTCTATTGTGCCAAAGTACCTGAATCCCATGGCTTCAAAGAGGGTTCCGTTTTTAAGTAGTGCAGATTTTGTTGTAATCCAGAATTTTTGGATTAACCTGCGTACGCGCCCGTTGCCAAGCCTGTTCCAGACTTTGTTCTTTACCTTATTATATAAAGGGGAGGTGGACAGCTTCACAAGATAGTTGTGCATTGCACCTACATTCTTGTCTATTGAGATCTGGTTGTCGTTGAGGATAACTAAAATGTCTGAATTCATTGAGCCTGCATTGTTCAATGCTTCGTATGCCAAGCCTCCCGACAAAGCACCGTCTCCTATCACCGCTATTATGTGGTTATGCAGCCCCTGCAGCTGCTCCCCAACGGCAATACCAAGCGCCCCCGAAATGGAGGTTGATGTGTGTCCTGCTCCAAATGGATCGTATTCGCTCTCCGATCTTTTTGTGAAACCGCTCAGCCCGTTGAGTTTTCTGTTGTTCTTAAAGGCCTCTTTTCTGCCGGTTAGAATCTTGTGGGCGTATGCCTGATGTCCTACATCCCAGATGAGCTTGTCGTTAGGTGTATTAAAGACGTAATGTATACCCACGGCAAGTTCAACAGCACCAAGACTTGCTCCAAGATGCCCGGGATTCTTTGCGCAGCACTCTATCATATATTCTCTTATCTCATCGCACAGAATGCCGAGCTTGTCTATGCTCAGGCCTCTTATATCTTTGGGATAGTTGATATTGTCTAATAGTTTCACCTCTTTTTTAAGTTTGTTGGGGGCGCAAGTTACAACTTTTTTTGACAGTTATAATAAAAATGCCTAACTTGCTTGGCGTTTTTCGTACCCTAAGGTAGAAATTATTAAATTATACAATAGTGAATAATACAATCAAAACTTTAAAGGATTCGGCGGCTATGAGGTGGACCGCCTTGGTGTTGCTTGCAATGGCAATGTTCTTTGGGTATATCTTTATGGATATACTGTCGCCTCTAATGAGTATGTTACAGGATTATAGGGGTTGGGATCCAACTGCTTACGGCAGATACGCCGGTTCCGAGACCTTCCTTAACGTATTTGTCTTCTTCCTCATATTTGCAGGTATTATCTTGGATAAGATGGGGGTAAGGTTTACAGCTATTTTGTCGGGAGCTGTAATGGTAGCGGGTGCTTCTATAAACTACTTGGCTGTTTCAGACGCTTTTGTGGGCAGCTCCATAGAGGCTTTCTTTACAAATAACCTTAATATTCCGGAGCAGTGGTGGAATATAACACCGTTCTATGCAGGTATGCCCGCTTCTGCCAAATGCTCGGCTATAGGCTTTATGATTTTTGGCTGTGGCGTTGAGATGGCAGGTATAACGGTTTCACGCGGAATTGTAAAATGGTTTAAGGGAAAAGAGATGGCGCTTGCAATGGGTTGCGAGATGGCGTTGGCAAGAGTTGGTGTTGCCGTGGTGATGGTTGGTTCTCCATTTGTAGCATCAAAGATTGGGGCTGTTCCAAGTGTTTCAAGGCCGGTTCTGTTTGCCGTTATACTTCTTATTATAGGCCTTATCTCATTTATCGCATACGCGTTCATGGATAAGAAACTTGAGAAACAGATGGGCGAGAGCGGAGAGGAGAAGGATGATCCGTTTAAGTTGTCTGATCTTAAATATCTGTTTGGTAGCAAGGTCTTCTGGCTTGTGGCTATCTTGTGCGTGCTATATTATTCTGCAATATTCCCGTTCCAAAAGTATGCGATAAATATGTTGCAGTGTAATCTTGGGCTTTCTGCAGAGACAGCCGGCCTTATATTCTTCTGGTTCCCTATTGGAGCGGCTGCAATCACACCGTTCTTGGGTAATTTCTTGGATAAGAAGGGTAAGGGTGCAACAATGCTTATATACGGTGCACTTCTTATGATATTGTGCCATCTTACATTTGCATTTATACTTCCTGCAACCAAGTCTGTTGTAGTTGCGGTTATAGGAATTGTGCTGTTGGGCATATCGTTCTCGTTGGTTCCGGCCTCTTTGTGGCCATCTGTTCCTAAGCTTGTGGACGAGAAGCTGTTGGGTTCTGCATATGCAGTTATTTTCTGGATTCAGAATATAGGTCTGTATCTGTTCCCTATGATTATAGGTATGGTTATCTCTGCAACCAATCCCGGTGTTACAGATCCTTTGAAATACAATTATACTGTTCCTATGGTGGTGTTTGCATCTCTTGGAGTACTTGCCCTTGTATTCGGGTTGTGGCTTAAGGCTCTTGATGCAAAGAAACATTACGGTTTGGAGCAGCCTAACATCAAATAATAAAGTGGAATTCAATTTTAATTACTAATACTTACCTAAAATTTTATGAATAAGGCGATAAAAACCTTGAAAGACAGTAAGACAGCTTGCTGGATAGCCTTGGCACTGTTGGTTGTGCCAATGTTTGCATCCTATTTCTTTGACGATATGTTCTCAACCATATCGCACATTTTTAAAAATCCAAATTTGTTAGAGTTAGGTTGGAACTCGGGTGAATACGGCTTCTATGCCGGTGGATATTCATTCTTGTGCGTTTGGGGCGGACTTATAATATGCGGTATGCTGTTGGATAAATGGGGCGTAAGGGTAACAGGCTCTATTTTCGTTGGATTGATGGTTGTTGGTGCAGCATTGGTATCGTTTGCCATATCTGCCGGATTTGAACCAAAAACCTCTCTCGCGGTTGCATATACAGGATGTATGATATTCGGATTGGGAAGTGAGATTGCAGGTGTGGCTGTGACCCGTTCAATTGCCAAATGGTTTAAAGGAAAAAATATGGCTTTGGCAATGGGCTTGCAGCTTGCTATTGCCAGATTGGGAACTGCGTTGGCATTCTTCCTATCACCTATACTTGTAACAATGAAGGCACAGGGCGAGATCTATCACCTTACAGATACCAATAAACCTGCATTGTTTGGCCTTATGCTATTGTTCTTAGGTGCTATCCTTTGGGCAATATTTGTTGCAATGGATGCTAAATTTGACAGACAGCTTGGTACAACAGACAAAGTTGTAACATCTGAGGAGGATAAATTCAAATTTTCAGACATATTCAGGGTACTTGGTAACAAGCATTTTATTTTAGTGTCACTGCTTTGCGTATTCTTCTACTGCTGTATTATCTCATTCAAGAAGTTTGGAACATCTATCCTTATCCCAAGATTCGGTATTGACGTAGATACTGCAAAGTGGATGGTTACAATGATACCTTTCTTTACAGTTATATTTACTCCGTTGTTCGGTACATTGGTAGACAAGATTGGAAAAGGTACAAGATGGATGATAATAGGTTCTGTACTGGTATTGACATCGCATCTTATCATTGCATTTGCACCAAGTGTAACTTACTTTGGATATATAGGCATTGCATTGTTGGGCGTTGGTTATTCATTAGTTCCTGCTGCCATGTGGCCATCTGTTCCTAAAATTATCCCTGAGAAGAATTTGGGAACAGCCTACTCTCTTATCTATTGGATTCAGAATATGGGTATGCTTATAGTGCCTATTTTTGTTGGATTGATATTCAATAAATATATTACAGCCGATGAAGGCGATGCCATGAGAATCGCTCAGGAGCAGACTGCTGCGGTAGGAGCAGAGTATATATTTATAGGTCTTGGCATTGTGGCTGTTGTGGTATCTCTACTGTTTGCTGCCTCTTCCAAGAAGAATCCTCAGTTGGAATTGGATATGCCTAACAAGAAGTAAAAAATGGTGTTGTCTTAAGAGACAACCTAAAAGCAGGTCCTGCATTTGCAAGACAATAATAAGGGTGGCTCGTTTGAGCCACCCTGTTTTTTTGACTTCTCGCATTTTACAGCTATCTTTACAGAGATTACAAAACTGCTTTAGGAATAAATATACCGCTTTAGAAAAATGGAACTTGAAATCTGCGCATACTCCATAGAATCTTGCCGTAATGCAAGAGAAGCTGGAGCCAACAGAGTAGAGCTCTGCTCATCACCCCAAGAAGGTGGAACCACCCCATCCATGGGGATGATTGCTGCTGCATCAAAATTATTGAAGAGGCAAACGGAATTCCAAGGAGATAAACCTTTGGAACTATATGTTATGATAAGACCGCGCGGAGGAGACTTTGTATATACAGATGAGGAGTTTGATGTAATGCAGAGAGACATCTCTGCTATTGGAGAATCCGGCATAGCTGTAGACGGTGTGGTTTTTGGCATTCTCACGCAAGACGGCCATATAGATATTGAGCGGAACAGACAGCTTGTAGAATTAGCCGGCAAATATAATCTTAAAGTCACATTCCACAGAGCAGCAGACAGATGCACCTCTGCACCGGAGCAGATAGTTGAGGATATTATAGAAACAGGTGCATACCGCATATTAACATCGGGGCAGAAACCAACAGCCGAGGAGGGTATAGATAATATAAGGTGTATGGCAAAGGCAGCTGCAGGCAGAATAAAAATAATGTGCGGCAGCGGGGTGACAGAGAAAAATGCTTCACTCTTAAAAGAGTGTGGTGTTGATGCGGAACATGCAACAGCCAAAAACTTCCGTACAAGCAACGCCTGCAATATAATGAATGAGACAGATACAATAATGTATTCAGATAAAACAAAAATTATGAACATATTAAAAGAACTTAAACTAATTGTTCTGTTTGCTCTGCTGCCAATTCTATCATGCACAGTAACAGAAAAGGATTACCGCTATTGCAAGGAGATACAGGAGAATCCAAACCTCTCAAAAGAGGAGAAGGAGGCGCTCGACTTTATCTACAGATATTCTCCGTTAGAGGATATAACAGAGTATGGGCCGAATTTCTGGATTGCCAATGTCAAACAGACTTTTAAAGTTAGGGAGTCCACCCCATGGGGTAATACTATTCCCCACAATATTTTCAGACACTATGTCCTTCCCATAAGGGTAAACAATGAGGCTGTGGACTCTGCTCGGATAGTCTTTTGGAAAGAACTTGAGCCACGAATAGCAAACTGTAAGACTATGGAGGAGGCTGCCCTTGCTGTTAACCATTGGTGTCACGAAAAAGCCAACTATCAGCCTACAAATGCAAGGACTTGCAGCCCTACTGCCATGATATTAAGGACATACGGCAGATGTGGCGAGGAGTCTGTATTTGCTGTTGCAGCACTAAGAGCCGCAGGACTTCCTGCCCGGCAGATCTATACCCCGCGCTGGGCGCACTGCGATGATAACCATGCTTGGATTGAGGTTTGGATAGATGGGCAGTGGAAATATCTTGGCGCTTGCGAGCCGGAGCCTGCACTTAACATGGCCTGGTTTACATTCCCTGCCAGCAGAGGTCTGTTCATGCAGACAAGGGTGTTTGGTAAATATACAGGTGATGAGGAGGTTGTGAAAGAGGGTGATCTGGTGACATATATAAATGCAACCCCTACATACGCAGAAACGTCTAAACCTGTCATAAAGGTGACAGATGCCAACGGCAAACCTGTGGAGGGGGCAACTGTCGATTACAGAGTATATAACTATTCGGAACTATTCCCTGTTGCAACGCTTAAGACAGACAAGAAAGGGGAGTGTTCATTGACAATAGGTAATGGAGATTGGGTTATATGGGCGAGCAAAGGGGGGCTTTATAACTATGTAAAGGTAAATCCTGCCGGTAAAGATGTGATTACTGTAGTAATTGATAAGGATAACAGTAACTTTATAACAGATACGCTTTCCATTGTACCTCCTGCCGGACGTGCATTTGCTTTGAGCGTAAGCGAAAAGGAGAGGGAGGCAAATGATCGTATGCTTGTCGCAGAGGATTCTATTAGGGCGGCATATGCAGCTACATTTTTAGGCAAAGACGAGACATTCGGCTGGGGTGGCTGCCTTGGTTTTTACAATGACAAAAAAGAGCGTTTGTGGAATATAGTTAAAAATTCATACGGAAATTACGGACAGATAATAGATTTCTATAATGAAACCTATAACGACAAGATACTTCCCGATAACAGGACAGTTATAGCGCTGGCACTGCTTGAAGCATTGGAGGAGAAGGATCTTCAGGATCTTAAGGGGGATATGCTCTTCTCACATCTTCATGCGGCATTCGCTAACGGTAAAGAAAATTCTTTAATTGCAGCACTATACAACAAAGATGATTTGCAGGGAAGCGACATGGCTATAAAATATATCATATCTCCACGAATAAGCACAGAGAGCCTTACACAATGGAGAGGAAAGATATACAATTGGCTATCTTCCAACAAATTACTTTTATCCGGGGTAAAAGACAATAATGCACTTGCCCGGTCTGTAATGGATTTTGTAAAGACTAATGTCATTATTGATCCAACAACAGGGCGCGGCGATGTACACTTGTCACCTGCAAGTATGCTTAAAAGGATGAGAGGGGAGAAGAGATCTGCAGATATTTTTTTGGTTGCATGTTTAAGGACGGCATGTATTCCTGCAAGACTGAACCCAATAGACGGCAAGCCTCAATACTTTGCAGATGATTGGATTACCTGCGACATATTCGCAGAAACTTCCGTAGCACAGAATTCAAGCGCATCTTCACAGAAGTATGGATGGCTGTCATTAAAATGCAATGGTGATAATCCGTTGTACTACATAAACTTCACTGTTTCAAAAATGGAAAAAGGACGCCCTTGGCTAAGGGATCTAGGAAGCTCTGCAGAGGGTGATATGGGCCCGGGTATGAGACTCAACTCTATTTTTGCATCACCTGTAAAGTTGGAAGCCGGTACATATCTGCTGACTACGGGCAACCGTAAAAGCGACGGCAGTGTTAAATGCCAACTTAAAATGTTTGAGATAAAGGCAGACGATACAACTGCGTTCTATTTTGAACTGCCTGCAATGGAGGAGACCTTTACACCGCTTGCAACTATTCCACAATTGGCCGATTATCTTCCTCTTCCTAACAACAACTACACAGCTGTAGCCATCATATCATCTTCAAATGAGCCTACAAACCACATGATTAGGGATATAAGTGCAATGGCAGGAGATTTTGAAAAATATCCCGTAGAGTTCAGCTTCCTTCTTAGGAACGATATGGAATTTAAACAGTTTGTTTCCGGCAACAAGCGCCCACTTCCACAGAATCTTACGCTTAAGGTAGACAAGGGGCAAAAAGTTGAATCACTTATAACATCTGCTCTTGCTGAAGCGGGACTGATGCCGGCAGATGGAGAGGCTCAATTGCCGCTGCTTGTTATGGTAAACAAAAAAGGAGAAGTGGTTTACTTCTCCTCCGGATATAGGATTGGAACAGGTTACCAGATCTCAAAATATCTTGTTTCTACAGGAACAAATGAATAGGAGATTTGGCTGTTGAATCTATTATAGAGCTTTACAGTAATATTGTTTTCACCCTTTACAACCGGAACTGCAACAACAAGCGGTTTCGGTTGTTCTTTTGTGTACATTCTCTCTGCTATAAGCTTTCCGTTATGCCATACCTCAACGGCATCTGCTGTGCCAACTTCAAATGACGCTGTTCCTCTCTCGTTGGATTGAAACTTGTACCCCTTGATAATATTTGTCTGTGGCTTAGCGGAAATTACCTCCCGATCTTGAATATTCAGCTGTTTGCTGTCTATGTTTTTAGGTAATAATAACATATCATAATCTGCGGGTTCTATCTCCCTTTTATGTGTAAGTTTTATGACCTTCCCATTTTTGTAGACAGCCTCAAAATCTGTCTCTATATTGGGCACAATTATTCTTATTTTGGAACTGTTTGTGCTATACGGAAAATTCCATCTGTAACCGCAAACAGCCTTTTTTGTTCTGTAATAGTCGAACATTGAGTAATGGTAGAGAGTGTCTGCATCCTTTAATTTGTAGATCCTGTTTCCTTTTTCGTCAACCAAAACGGCAATGGCATCACTGCGCCGTGCATTCCTGTTTTTTACGGCTTTTCTATTTATTACGCCATTGCATCTGTACAGTGAATCTCTTGCTGTCGCCAACCAACCGGAGCTGTCTATCCATTTTCCAATGGAGATGAAAAGATCCTTTTCATAGTTAGTTACTGCCCCGTCTCCTGTTGGTCCTATATTTAAAAGATAGTTTCCACCGGCCCCTATAACTCTTTTTAACGAGTTTATCTTCTCTGCAAGTTTTTCTTCCATTGGAACATGTTTTTGCCAGCTTCTGTAGCCCCAGGTCTCCTTATAAACAGACTCCGCTGTCTGCCATGGTTTGTTAGGGATAAAATCCGGAATTACATTGTCGGGCATTACGGCAAAATCACCGTAATCGTTACCTATTCTGCCGCTTACCCTGCAGTTTGGTTGTATGCTTTTTACCAAATTGTACAGTTCGCTGCTCTGCTCGCGGGTAAGCGAACCCATATCAAACCATAGTTCGCTCACAGGTCCGTAATTTTCCAGCAGCTCCTTAACCTGTCTCTTGTTGTATTCATGATGCTCCGGTGTAATTGGATCTGCATTATGGCTTGAGATTGGGTATGCCTGTGGATAATGCCAATCTATAAGGGAAAAATAGATACCTAAGTTCAACCCGTGCCTTTTGCAGGCTTGGCTCAGCTCCTTAAGGGCATCCCTTCCAAACGGGGTGTTCATTATGGTAAAATCTGTCTCTTTGGAATTGTACATGCAGAAGCCGTCGTGATGTTTTGATGTAAAGACAACGGCATCCATTCCGGCACTTCTAGCCAATACGGCTATTGAATCTGCATTCCATTGTTTTGCCGAAAACTGCTCTGCCGCACGTGCATACCAATCCGAAAAAATGCCGGCAAAGGATTGTATCTGCTCGCTGTAACCCCACTCCACGTTTTTTCCACGGTATACCCCTCCGTAAACAGAGTATAGTCCCCAGTGTACAAACATTGAAAAGCGCCCCTTATCTTTAACAGGCTCCTGTTTTGTGGTTGCCATAACGATATCTGCTGATACAAACAGCATTGCCAACAACAACGCTGTCTTTGAATATAAAATTGTTCTTTTAAACATCATAAAGATTGCTGTAAAGTAGTAAGTAATTCCAAAGGTACAAAAAAAGGTGACTCAAACGAGCCACCTTTATTGTATTGTCAAATAACCGTATTGCGGGTTGTGATAGACAAGATACTATTCTGCTATCTCTCAATAGTCTGTTCTCTGTCGGGACCTAAAGAGATCATACTTACAGGAACGCCAAGCTCCTTCTCAATAAACCTTACATAGTTCATGAACTCAAATGGAAGCTCCTCCTCCTTCTTTATGCCGGTAAGGTCTTTTTTCCACCCTTTGAACTCTTTGTAAACAGGCTCAACCTCTGCGTATGTATCGTATGGTACCTGATTGGTTTCCACTCCGTTCACTTTGTATGCAGTTGCAACCTTAATGGTGTCGAATGTATCGAGTACATCTGCCTTCATCATTATAAGGTTGGTTACACCGCTTAGCATTATGGCATATTTTAGAGCAACAAGGTCTAACCAGCCTGTTCTGCGCGGACGGCCTGTTGTAGCACCAAACTCAAAGCCTTTCTGCCTGAGCTCCTCGCCTGTGGCATCATTAAGTTCGGTAGGGAACGGACCGCTGCCAACTCTTGTGCAGTATGCTTTAAATATACCGTAAACTGAGCCTATTTTGCCCGGTGCAACACCCAATCCTATGCAGGCTCCGGCGCATGTTGTGGAGGATGAGGTTACAAACGGATATGAACCAAAGTCTATATCCAACATGGAACCTTGCGCACCCTCTGCAAGAATCTTCTTGTTGTCTGCTAAGAATTTATTTACAACATACTCTCCGTCTATGAGGTTAAATGAACGCATATACTCTATAGCTTCAAGCCACTCTGCCTCATGCTCCTCTGCATTGTATTCAAAGTCATATTGTTTTAGGAATACTTTGTGCTTGTTTTTAAGTGAGGTGAATCTCTCTGTAAAGTCTTCAGTTAAGATATCACCTACACGCAAACCGTTTCTTCCTGTCTTGTCCATATAGGTGGGGCCTATTCCCTTGAGGGTTGAGCCAATCTTGGATTTTCCTTTTGATGCCTCGGATGCTGCATCTATTATTCTGTGTGTGGGCAGAATGAGATGAGCTTTCTTTGAGATCATAACGCGCTCCCTTACAGGAACACCCATTGCCTCTATCTCCTCACATTCGTGCTTAAAGATAATAGGGTCTATTACAACTCCGTTACCAATTACATTAACGGCACCTTTACGGAATACTCCCGAAGGAACACTGTGAAGAACAAATTTCTTACCCTCAAAATGAAGGGAGTGACCCGCGTTAGGGCCTCCTTGGAACCTTGCAACAATAGGATATGAGGCGGCAAGGACATCTACAATTTTGCCTTTTCCCTCATCTCCCCATTGGAGACCAAGAACTACATCAACTTTCATATTTTTGTGCTATAAAAATTTTCAATGAAAAATTCAAACATGTCATTTAGAATGGCAGATCATCCGAACCGTCTCCCTCATCTGCAAAATTCATTGGAGAAGAGGTTGGCTGTTGAGGCCGGCTAAACTGCTGAGGTTGCCCGCCCTGCTGAGGTTGTCCATACTGCTGTGGCTGACTGTACTGTTGCTGCTGCCCACCGTTTTGTTGCACAGGTGTCTGGTATCCGCCGCCTGCCGGTGCTGCCCCCTGCATATTACTTGCCGGATTATCCGCTTTTTTGCCAAGCAGCCTTATATTATCTGCAACTATCTCTGTGGTATATCTGGTCTGCTGGTTCTGATCCTGCCACTGTCTGTAGCGAATCTTACCCTCAACCATAATCTGAGTACCCTTCCTTATAAACCTCTCCGCAACATCTGCATTCGACCCCCAGCATACAATTGCATGCCACTCTGTTTGATCTATCCAGTTGCCGCTTTTATCTCTTGCTCTGTCGCTTGTAGCAAGTGAAAAGTTTGCTACAGCTCCTCCCGAAGGCAGGTGTCTTACTTCAGGATCCTTACCCACATTTCCAATTAAAATTACCTTGTTGAATGACATATCAGTTGTTTTAAATTTTAACTTTCAAATGTAGATATATTTTTTAAGATACAGCCTAAAAAGTTATCAACAATTTGTTTTTTAAAAAAACAAGAGAGCCAAAAGCATAGTTGTCAGAAATTAAAGAACGGAAGTTTGACACTTTGTCGGGAATAAAAATAATGTAAATAATTGTGATAAAATATTTTGTATTGTCAAATTTTAT